>JBEICA010000003.1:0-41083 GCA_040373665.1 Burkholderiales bacterium
GGAAGCCTTCCGCCTCGCATTGCGTGAACAGGCCGTCGCGCGACTGGAACAGGCCCATGAGCCGAGTGTTGCCGTAGGGATCGATGCGCGTGACGGTGCGCAGCGTGAACGCCGTTGCGGTGGTCCTGAGCACCAGCCGTGTGGCATCGACCTCGAATTCGCCCGCGGCCAGTGGCCGTCCGTCGATGGACACCGATTCCAGCGACAGATCGTCGCCATCGAGGACCAGGGGCACGGCCGTACCGGCCTCGGCGGCCGTGTTCCGGCGCATCGCGAGAACGGCAGTGACCAGCGCGTAGTCAGCCTGGATGTCGACGTCGAGTTCGACGGTGTCGACGAGGTAGGCCGGCGGCGTGTAGTCATCCAGCCGGATGAGGGTGGGGGCGGGGTCGCGCATCGGGCGGGGCTCCGTGGGTTCGCGGGTGGCAGGGGATGCCGGAAGTCGCGCCCGGGGAGGGCACGGCGGGCATCAGGACTCCCCCGGCGCGGGGCCGGCGGATCGGAAGAAGGACTCCAGACGGCCGCGGTCGAGGCCGCTCATGCGCGCCACGACGCCAGCCGAGGCCAGCGCCCAGTCGGCCTCGCAGGAGGCCAGCACCGGGCCTTCCGGCAGGCGCACCTCGGCGCGGGTGGAGGCGTGACGGCCACGCCGGGACACCACCCAGGCCTCCAGGCACAGCCGCTGGCCGATGCGCACCGGGCTGTGGAATTCCACCTCCATGCGCGTGGTCAGGCCGAGGCGGCCGGCATGCATGATCAAGGCCCAGGCTGCGGTCTCGTCCAGCAGGGTCGAGACGATGCCGCCGTGGGCCATGCCCTCCAACCCGCAGTGTCGCGCTTCGAGGGTGTGGTTCGCCTCGCAGCCGGCCGTCGTCCGCCGGAAGCGCAAGTGGAGCCCGGCGGGATTGTCCGGGGAACAGCCGAAACACTGGCCGGGCCATCGGGGGGTGTCTTCGATCACGCCTGTCTGCAGGGTATGCGGTGTCGGGGAGCGGATTGGTTTCCACCGCGGCCACCGGGACGCAGGCCGGGTGGCCGGCATGACGTGGATCAAATCGGCGTCACGCGCCCATGTGGCATCCTCGCGATTCCGAAGTTCCAGCGACGGGAGCGAAGCGATGATCCCAGAAGTGAAGGCATTTTTCGATGATGCCACCTGGACCCTGAGCTACGTGGCATGGCATCCCGACACCGGGGACGCGGTGGTGATCGATCCGGTGCTCGAGTACGACCCGGCGGCCTCCCGGGTGTCCTACGGTCCGATCGATCAGATTGCCGGGTTCATCCGCGAAGGCGGCCTGCGCCTGCACTGGATACTCGACACCCACGCGCACGCCGACCATCTCACCGGCTCGCAGGCGCTGAAGGATCGCTTCCCCGCGGCCTCGGTGGCGATCGGCTCGGGCATCCTGCAGGTCCAGTCGCTGTTCAGCCGGATTCTCAACCTCGGCCCCTCGTTCCCGGTCGACGGCCGACAGTTCGACCGGCTGCTGCGCGATGGCGAGGTGCTGCGTGCCGGTGCCCTGGAGGTCCGTGCCCTGGCCACGCCCGGCCATACGCCGGCCTGCATGTGCTTCCTCGTGGGTGACGCCGTGTTCACCGGCGACACGCTGTTCATGCCCGACTACGGGGTCGGCCGTTGTGATTTTCCGGGGGGCAGCGCGGCCGATCTGTTCGATTCGATCACCGCCAAGCTCTACGCCCTGCCTGAGCAGACCCGCGTCTTCGTCGGTCACGACTACCAGCCCGGCGGGCGCGACGTCCTCTGGGAGACCACCATCGGCGAGGAAAAGCGCGGCAACGTCCAACTGCCGTCCGGTGAGTCGCGCGAGGGCTTCGTCGAGTTCCGTCAGGCCCGCGACCGACGGCTGAATGCGCCTCGGCTGCTCTATCCGAGCATCCAGTTCAACATGAACGCAGGGCGCATGCCCGAGCCCGAGGACAACGGCAACCGATACCTCAAGATCCCGCTGCGCGCCTGACATCCGCCCGCCGGGCGAAGAGCGGGCCCCCGACACCCATCACACAACCTGATCGAAGTCCGCGCCCGGGTGTGCGCCCTGCGCTCCGGGTGCGTGAGCTTGCGCGTATCATCCGTCGGTTTCCGGCCAACAGGGCCGGCGCCTGCGCGTCTTGCCCCGCGGCAACGCCCTGCTGGTTTGGGGCATCCACTGCGAATGCGCGCGCCACAGCCGTCTTTGTGGAGATCCCCGTTGAAGTCACTCGCGCGTATGCCCCGTGTTCTGTTCGTCGCCTTGTTGTCGGTGTCATCCCTCGCCGACGGCGGGCGCTGCGCGCGGGCCGCGGACGAGGCTGAAGACAATCCCGGGATCGGAGCCGGGCCCCTGACGGGGAGCTACCAGGGCCTCGTGTTGAACGGGGACGATTTCGATCCGGTACTCACGGCGTTCTACCGGAATGCGTCCGGTCTTTGGTCAGGCACCTACGCGATCGGCGAAGAGGATGGCATCCAGGTCGGGGTGCTCGACGAATGCGAATGGGAGGCCGCCTACCTGTTGCGCTGCAACTGGGGTGACGCCCAGGGTAGCGGCGTCGTGCGCTGGCTGTTTTCCTCCGACTACCGGGCGTTTCGTGGCTACTGGGGCGAGAATGCCGAGTCCACGAGCGTGCCGTGGGATGGTCTGAAGCAATAGGCGCCGGCCATGGACCTGCTCCAGACCCTGGGCCTCCAGGTGCCCGTGATCCAGGCTCCCATGGCCGGCCATCAGGCCGGAGCCATGGCGCTGGCGGTGTCCGAGGCCGGCGGGCTGGGTTCCCTGCCGTGCGCCACGCTGTCGGCTGAAGGCATCGGCCGTGAACTGCAGACACTCGCCGAGGCCACCGATCGGCCCGTGAATGTCAATTTCTTCGTGCACGAGGTCCCGCCCGAGGACCACGCCCGGGAGATGGCCTGGCGCACGACACTTGCGCCCTGGTACGCCGAGTTCGGCATTGACGCCGGCGCCATCCGGACGGCGCCCGGGCGTTCTCCGTTTGATGCCGCCGCCGCCGAGGTGCTGGCGCGATTCCGCCCGGGCGTGGTGAGTTTCCACTTCGGCCTGCCGGCCCCGGACCTGCTGGCGCGCGTGAAGTCCTGGGGCAGCCTGGTCATGGCCTCCGCCACCACCGTCGACGAGGCGCGATGGCTGGAGGCGCGCGGCGCAGACATCATCATTGCCCAGGGTGTAGAGGCCGGGGGGCACCGCGGCATGTTCCTCAGCGAGGACATTACCACCCAGATGGGCACCCTCACCCTCGTTCCCCAGGTGGTGCGCGCCGTGCGCCTGCCCGTTGTCGCCGCCGGGGGAATTGCCGACGCTGCCGGGGTGCGTGCGGCCCTTACACTGGGTGCCAGCGCGGCACAGGTCGGTACGGCGTTTCTGCTCTGTCCGGAGGCGACCATCAGCGAGGTGCACCGGCGTGCCCTCGCCAGCCCGGCGGCGGGCCATACCGCGCTCACCAACCTGTTCACCGGGCGCCCCGCCCGCGGCATCTTCAACCGCGCCATGCGCGAGCTCGGCTCCATGCGCGACGACGTGCCGCGCTTTCCCCTCGCCACAACCGCCATGGCCCCGCTGCGCAGCGCTGCCGAGGCTGCGGGCAGTGGCGATTTCTCGCCCTTGTGGTCGGGTCAGAACGCCAGTGGCTGCCGGCCGATGCCTGCCGGCCGGCTTGCGCGCGCACTCGGCGGTCTCGACTGAGACCCTGAGCGCACCTGCCGCCCGCCGGCCGGCCTCGTCCCCGGGGCATCGCCGGAGCACCGGTATTCCTGCCGGCTGGCACGTGTGGATGCCGGTATCGGCGCGACTCCGTTACACTTCGTTACATTCAGGTCCTTGCAGGGCTCGAACATGATTGCACTGAAGGAGGCGTGGCACGCCGGGCTCCTCGGGCGCGGGCACTGGATGCCCAACATCGTCTCGGGTCTGATCGTGGGAGTCGTCGCGCTGCCGCTGGCCATGGCTTTCGCGATTGCCAGCGGGGCCAAGCCGGAGCAGGGCCTGTACACAGCGATCGTCGCCGGCTTCCTGGTGTCGGCTCTGGGGGGCAGCAGGTTGCAGATCGCCGGTCCAACCGGCGCCTTCATCGTCATCCTGTCGGGCATCACGGCGAAGCACGGCATCGACGGTCTGCAGATCGCCACGCTGATGGCGGGTTTCATGCTGCTGGGCATGGGTCTGGCCCGGATGGGCGCGGTGATACGCTTCATCCCGGCACCGGTGATCGTCGGGTTCACTGCCGGCATCGGGGTCATCATCTGGGTCGGGCAGTGGCGTTATTTCTTCGGCCTGCCCGCGCCGGCGGGCGAGCATTTCCACGAAAGGCTCTGGGCGCTGCTGCAGTCCTTTCCCGGTCTGCACCCGGCCACCACCGGTCTGGCCATCGCCAGTCTGGTGACGGTGCTGTTTGCGCCGAGACTGCCCGGCCTGAAGCGGGTGCCCGGACCCCTGGTGGCCATGGTGCTCGCGACAACCGCGCAGGTGATGTTCGGTCTCGAGGGCGTCACCACGATCGGCAGCGCCTTCGGAGGCATTCCGCGCGGACTGCCATCCTTTTCCATTCCCGAGGTCACGCCCGCGCGGGTGGTCGAATTGATCGGCCCGGCGTTCACCGTGGCGATGCTGGGCGCCATCGAGTCGCTGCTCTCTGCCGTGGTGGCCGATGGCATGGCGGGCACCCGCCACGACTCCAACCAGGAACTGGTGGGGCAGGGCATCGCCAACATCGCCGCGCCGCTGTTCGGCGGCTTCGCCGCCACCGGGGCCATCGCCCGCACTGCGACCAATGTCCGCAACGGTGGCACCGGGCCGATCGCCGGCATGACCCACGCCCTCACCCTGGTGCTCATCATCCTGTTCCTCGCCCCGCTCGCGGCCCACATTCCCCTCGCCGCGCTGGCCGCCATCCTGTTCGTGGTGGCCTACAACATGAGCGAACTGAAGCACTTCGCAAGGATGGTGCGGCGGGCGCCACGGGCCGACGTGGTCATCCTGGTGATCACCTTCGTGCTGACCGTATTCGCCGATCTGGTCGTGGCGGTGAACATCGGTGTCATCCTGGCGACGCTGCACTTCCTGCGACGCATGGCGGCGTCGGTGGAGGTCAAGCCCGTGCCCGGCCGTGAACTGGCCCAGGCGCTCGGGCAGACGGAGGACGCTCCGCTCCCGGACGGCGTACTGGTCTATGCCATCGACGGACCGTTCTTCTTCGCTGCGGTCGAGCAGTTCGAGCTCGCTCTTGCCGTCACGCAATCCGATCCCCGGGCGGTGGTGATCCGCCTCGGGCGGGTGCCGTTCATGGACATCACCGGACTGCAGGCCCTGGAGGAGGTCGCCGACAAACTGCGGCGGCGGGGTGTCAGGGTGGTGATGTGCGAAGCCAACGATCTGGTTCGGGGCAAGCTGGAGCGCGCCGGGATCCCCGCCATGTTGGGCAAGGGCGGCTACGCGGACGACCTCGCTACGGCCCTGCGTCAGTGCGCCCCGGGCGTTGCACCGAACAGCGCCTGATGGCCGCAACCGCAACTGCAACGCCAACCGAGGCGGCGCGGTGGGGATATCGGCGTCGCCCACGCGGCATGCCTGCCCCCGCCGCGGTCGAGGCTCAGCGCTTGTCGCGCCAGACCTCGGCCAGCCGTGCGTCGCGGCCGCAGGATGTCCGGTACACCTTGTAGCGGATCGGATTCTTGCGGTAGTAGTCCTGGTGGTACTCCTCGGCCGGGTGGAACGTCCCCGCCGGCACCACCTCGGTGTGAATGCGCGCGAAGCGGCCGCTGCGCTCCAGGGCAGCCTTGCTCGCCTCGGCCGCCTGGCGCTGTGCCTCACCCAGGGTGAAGATCCCGCTGCGGTACTGCGAGCCGGCGTCGCAGAACTGGCGGTCCTTCACGGTCGGGTCGATGTTGCGCCAGAAGTGCTCCAGCAACTGTTCATAACTCACACGCGCCGGATCGAAGACGACGCGCACCGCCTCCGCGTGACCGGTGCCGCCTGCGCTCACCTGCTCATAGGTGGGGGCGGGAGTGTGGCCGCCGATGTATCCCGACTCCGCCGAGAGCACCCCCGGCACTTTCTCGAAATCCGCCTCGACGCACCAGAAACAGCCACCGGCGAAGATGGCCGTGGCCGTGCGTCCGGGCTTGCCGCCGGCGTCGTCTGCGGCGTGTGGCGTCGCCGGCTGCAGGGCGGTCAGTCCCAGCCCCAGAATCGCCCCGAGCGCGAGGCGGCGTGCCGGGCTCATGTGCGCAGCGCCGGCAGAGGCTCACCCCGGGGCACGAACTGCAGGGCGAGACCGTTGTTGCAGTAACGCAGGCCGGTAGGCTTCGGGCCGTCGTCGAACACGTGACCCTGATGCCCGCCGCAACGCGCACAGTGGTACTCGGTGCGTGGCCACACCAGCTTGAAATCGCGCTTGGTGCCCAGCGCGCCGGACCGGCCATCCCAGAAGCTCGGCCAGCCGGTGCCGCTGTCGTACTTGCGGTCGGCGTCGAACAGGGGAAGGAAACAGGCTGCACAGACGAAGGTGCCGTCGCGCTTCTCGCGGTTCAGCGGGCTGGTGTGCGGCGCCTCGGTGTCTTCCTCGAACAGGATGGCGTAGCGCTCCGGAGGCAGCAGGTTCTTCCACTCGGCGCGGCTCTTCTTGAGGGTTGGCGCTGCGGCCACCGCACCCCCGAATGGGGCCGGGCCCAGGGCGACGGGCAGGAGCAGCAGGTTCATGAAGCGACGGCGATGCATGGCAGCCCTTGTTCGCAAAACGTGACAGCTCGTTTGAGCATGGCCGCAGGCTGGAGTTCAGCCCTGGCGCGGCAGCGCGACCGTCTCGGGCGGTGGGGTGGTGGCGCGCACCGCGCGCCAGGCGATCACTGCGGACACGAAGGCGCAGCCCGACAGGAACAGCAGACCCATCTCGAAGCTGCGGGTGCTGTCCTTGATCCAGCCCACCACGAAAGGACCGACGTAGCCGCCGATGTTGCCGATGGAATTGATGAGCGCCAGGCCTGCCGCGGCCGCCGTGCCGGTGAGGAACAGCGAGGGCATGGGCCAGAAGGTCAGGCGGCACCCGTACAGGCCAAGGGTCGCTACGGACATCGCGGCGACAGCGAACAGCGACTGGCTGAACAGGCCCGCCAGCAGCAGTCCGGTTGCGCCTATGAGGGTGGCCGCGATGAGGTGTCGCCTGCGTTCGTTGCGGCGGTCGGAGGACCAGCCCCACGCCACCAGGCCGATCAGGCCGATGGTGTAGGGGATGGCCGTGACGAAGCCTGTGGCGAGGTTGGACAGGCCCATGCCCTTCACGATCTGCGGCATGAAAAAGACGATGCCGTAGCTGGCAGTCACGTTGGTGAGGTAGATGAGGGACAGGGCCATCACGCGCCGGTCGGTGAGGGCCTGCAGCAGGCTGGCGATGCCGTGTTGTGCCACCGCGTCGCGCTCCGACTGGAGCCGGGCCTCCAGCCAGGTGCGTTCCTCCGGCCTGAGCCAGCTCGCCTCGCGGGGACGGCCGGTCATGGCCTTGAGGACCACCACGCCAAGCAGTACCGCCGGAATCGCCTCGATGATGAATATCCACTGCCAGCCGCGCAGGCCCCAGACGCCATCCATCTGCAGCAGCGCCCCGGAGATCATGGAGGCGAGCGCGTTCGACATCGGCACCGCCAGGTAGAGGGTGGAGATGGCGCGCGCCCTGTAGGCGGCTGGAAACCAGAAGGTCAGGTAGAAGATGATCCCCGGGAAGAAGCCGGCCTCGGCCACCCCCAGCAGGAAGCGCAGCACCAGGAAGCTGGTCGGCCCCGACACGGCGGCCATCAGTCCGGAGATGATCCCCCAGGTGATCATGATGCGCGCGATCCAGAGGCGGGCGCTGGTGCGTTGCAGCACCATGTTGCTGGGCACCTCGAACAGCGCGTAACCGAGGAAGAAGATGCCGGCGCCCCAGCCGTACAGCGTGGCCGAGAAGCCGAGGTCGGCGTTCATGGTGAGCGCAGCGAAGGAGATGTTGGTGCGGTCGATGTAGGCCACCAGGTAGCCCGCCACCACCAGCGGCAGCAGGCGCCAGGACACCTTGCGCATCAACATCCGTTCCTGCTCGGGCGACAACGGCGACTGCATGGTACCTCCCCCGCGTGGTGGCGCTGCAGTGCGTCGGCCCGGGTGGGTCGGCGGCGCTGGCACGATAACCCGCGCCTCGGGCTGCACTCAATGTGCAGTGCACACCGGACCCGGGGAGAGGGCATGGCCGACGGCCGGGGCAAGTCGACGGTCTACACTGACGTCTGGGTGCGTTTCCGGGGGTTCATGTGATTGCCGTCATCTTCGAAGTGTGGCCGGCCGACGGCCGGCTGCAGGACTATCTCGACCTCGCCGCCGTGTTGCGGAACGACCTGGAGCACTCGGACGGCTTCATCTCGGTGGAGCGCTTCGCCAGCCTGTCGACGCCCGGCAAGTATGTGTCGCTGTCGTTCTGGCGCGACGAGGCGGCAGTGCAGGCCTGGCGCAACCGCGCCGGGCACCGGCTGGCGCAGGCAAAGGGCCGCGAAGGGGTGTTCGCCGACTACCGGCTGCGGGTGGCGGCGGTGGTGCGTGACTACGGATTGCACGATCGCGCCCAGGCGCCGCCTGACAGCGTCGCTGTGCATGGGTGAGGGTGGCGTGCGGCGCAGCGGGCCGGCCGGGCTGGTGCTGATGTGCCAACGCCCTGAACTCACCCCGAGGGGGTGAGCGTGCTTCGCCAGGCTCGCGGCGGGCGTTCCGGCCCTTCCGATGTACGACCGCCTGCCACCGGCCGCTCGATGTCCGAGGGAATGGGCCGCAGGCGCGGCCGTGGCTCCGCGACTGCATCCAGAGGCGACCCGCGCGCGTAGCACGGGCAACTGCTGCGATCGGCCACGCGGGGAACCCCCTGGCGGCACCAGAACACCGAGGTGCGGGCGGCCGCCACCACGGCGGGAATCATGGTGCCGAATCGGCAGGTGCAACAGAGGGCGGGAACGGTGTCCATGGCGTGGATCATGGCCATGGGGGTGGCTCATGGCGTGAGCCAGCCCCCTTGCAGGCCACAGTCCGCGCGCGGGTGCACCCGCGGATGCAACCGTCAGCCCTTTGCGCGCGAGTCCTTGAGGGTGACGGCGCGGTTGAACACCGGCGCGCCGGGACGGGAGTCGCGCCGGTCGGCGACAAAGTAGCCGTGGCGCTCGAACTGGAAGCGGTCCTCGGGCTGCGCGTTGGCGAGGCCCGGCTCGAGTTTCGCGCCGATCACCCGCACCGCGTCCGGATTGATCTGGGTGAGGTAGTCGCTGTCGCCGGCACCGGGGGCAGGCACGGTGAACAGGCGCTCGTACAGCCGCACCTCGGCATCGACCGCATCGGCTGCCGCGACCCAGTGGATGTTGCCCTTGACCTTGTAGTTGTCGGCCCCCGGGGTGCCCGACTTGGAATCGGGCTGGACCTCGCAGTGGACCGCGACGACATTCCCAGCCGCATCCTTGTCGCAGCCGGTGCACTTCACCACGTGGCCGTAGCGCAGCCGCACCATGTTCCCGGGGAAAAGGCGGAAGAAGCCCTTGGGCGGGGTCTCGGCAAAATCCTCGCGCTCGATCCAGAGCTCCCGCCCGAATCCGAATGTACGCCGGCCAAGTTCCGGTTTGTGGGGATGCACCGGGGCGTCGCAAGGCTCCACTTGATCCGCCGGCCAGTTGTCGATGACCAGCTTCAGCGGGTCAAGCACGGCGGTCGCGCGTGGCGCGCGCTCGTTCAGGTCGTCGCGCAGGCAGTCCTCGAGGATGGACATGTCGATGGTGGAGTTCTCCTTCGACACGCCGATGCGCTCGGCGAACAGGCGGATGGACCCGGGTGTGTAGCCCCTGCGGCGGAAGCCGACGATGGTGGGCATGCGCGGGTCGTCCCAGCCCGCAACGTGCTTTTCCTCCACCAGCTGGATCAGCTTGCGCTTGGACAGCACGGTATAGGTCAGGTTGAGCCGGGCGAATTCGTACTGCCGCGGCAGGGGCCGCGCCAGCAGCCCGAGGTCGGCCAGGCGTTCCAGCACCCAGTCGTACAGCGGGCGGTGATCCTCGAACTCGAGCGTGCACAGCGAGTGGGTGATGTTCTCCAGCGCGTCCGAGATGCAGTGCGTGTAGTCGTACATCGGGTAGATGCACCACGCGTCGCCCGTGCGGTGGTGGTGCGCATGCCGGATGCGGTAGATCACCGGGTCGCGCAGGTTGATGTTGGGCGACGCCATGTCGATCTTCAGCCGCAGGACGTGGGTGCCGTCGGGAAACTCGCCGGCGCGCATGCGGCGGAACAGGTCGAGGCTCTCGGCCACCGGGCGGCTGCGGTAGGGGCTGTCCCTGCCCGCTTCCGTGAGCGTGCCGCGCAGGGCCCGCATCTCCTCGGGGCTGAGGGAGTCGACATAGGCCAGTCCGTGCTCGATGAAGGCCTCGGCGAAGCGGTACAGCGTCTCGAAGTAATCCGAGGCGTAGAACAGGTGGCTGCCCCAGTCGAAGCCCAGCCAGCGCACCGCGTCGAGGATGGAGTCGACGTATTCCTGTTCTTCCCTGGTCGGGTTGGTGTCGTCGAAGCGCATGTGGCATGCGCCGTCGTAATCGCGGGCCGTGCCGAAGTTCAGGCAGATCGACTTGGCGTGGCCGATGTGCAGGTAGCCGTTCGGCTCCGGGGGGAAGCGGGTGCGGATGCGCGCGGGATCGCGCGTACCGCCGGCCTGCGCCGCGGCCGGCCCGGGACGGCCGCTCCACAGACGGCCGGCGTAGGCGTCGCGCGCCAGATCGGCGTCGATGATGCCGCGGATGAAATTGGAGGCGGGCGTCGCAGCGGCGCTTGAGTCGGGCTTGTTCAACTGGGTTTCCTTGCAGGTGGCGCAGGCATGGGCACGCCGGTCGCGACCCGGGATTTTACGGTGAAGCCCGACTCAACTCACGCTGCCTGCCGGCGGTCCTCGCCTCCAGGCCGTGCCGTGCGTGAGGACGGTGGCGCTCAGGACTCCGTCCGGCCCGCGGGCGCGAGCGCCGGCAGGCATTGCAGGTCGACAACGCGGTAGGCCGGTGCATGGGCGGCGCGGTAGGATTCGGAGTGACGCACTGCCGGCCAGTTCTCGTCACGCCTCGCATTCATGAAGGCCTCTACCTCGGCGCGCGGGAATGGCAGGCCGCCGGCATCGGCGAGATCGCCGAGACACCCGCAGAACCTTGCCAGACGCTCGACCGAGCCCTCGTAACCTGCGGCTGTCGCAGCGAACGCCCGGGCCAGTGCCGCCGGGTCATGGCCGGCTGCGAGATAGGGGCGCAGGTGCACCCGTGCCAGCCGGCCATCGGGCGAGATCACCTCGAACAGCGGGTCGGCCTGTGCCGCCGGGGGCAGGGCGGCGATCTCGGCCAGGAGAGCGGCTTCGGCGTCGCCCTGGGTGATGGCGTGGGCCGGCCCCAGCGCCGCCTGATGCAGCAGCTTGTAGACGTCCGCCGGTCGCATGTCCGGATGACGGGCGAGTTGCGCGCCCAGCAGTTGACTGATGAATTTCACGGCATTCCTCCGCGGGACGTTACCGGGTTGCCAGGCTTCATTCGGCGATGATGTTGCGGCTGCGGGCCAGTTCGCCCCAGCGGGCGCTTTCCGCGCGAATCAGTCTGCCGTAGTCGGCAGCGCTGCCGCCCGCCGGTTCGAGGTCGATCTCGGCGAAACGTTTCTGCACCGCTGGGTCGCGCATGGCTTCGTTGAATACGGCGTTGAGGCGCGCCAGCACGGGAGCCGGGGTTCGCGCCGGCGCAAGCAGCCCGAACCAGGGGTTGATGGTGACCCCGGGGTGACCCGCCTCGCGCATGGTCGGCACCTTCGGAAACAGCTTCGAGCGCGCGGTGCCCGTCACCGCCAGCGGCCGGACCTTGCCCGCGAGCGCATGCGGCGAAATGGAGGGCATGTTGTCGAACATGATCTGGGTCTCGCCCGCCATCAGCGCCGTGACCGCCAGAGCGCTGCCCTTGTAGGGTACGTGGCGAAGCTCCACGCCGGTCTCGATCTGGAACACCTCCGCGATCAGATGTACCGAAGAGCCGAAGCCGGAGCTCGCGTAGGTCAGGCCACCCGGCGTGGCCCGTGCCAAAGCCACGAGCTCGGCGACGCTGTTCGCCTTCACCGAGGGGTGCACCGCGAGCAGGTTGGAGATGGAACCCACCAGCATGACGGGGGCGAAATCCTTGTCCACGTCGAAGCCCACCTTGCGGTAGACGTGGGGATTGATGGCGCAGGTGCCGATGGTGCCCATGATGAGGGTGTGACCGTCCGCGGGCGAGCGGGCCACCACCTCCATCGCCACGTTGCCCCCGGCCCCGGGCCGGTTCTCCACCACCACGGACTGACCGAACAACTGTGAGGCACGCTGCCCGAGCAGGCGCGAGAGCATGTCGGGTGTGCCGCCGGGCGGAAACGGCACGACGATCCGGACCGGTCGGCGTGGGAAGTCCTGGGCTCGGGCGCCACCCGCGGCGATCGCGGCAGCCGCAGGCAGCAGTGACAGGAAGGTTCGGCGGCGCATGGACAGCTCCGGCAAGGCAGGGGAGCGGTATGTTCGCAGAAAAACATCCGACCGCTCATCGTCCCGGCAGGCGCTCCAGGGGGGGGCTTCCCCGTCGCGCAGCGGCGCCCCCGCTCAGCGCACGACCAGCACCGGCACGCGCGAGTGCGTCAGCACCTTCGTGGTCTCACTGCCCAACAGCACCCCGGCCAGACCCTTGCGGCCGTGGGAGGCCATGACGATGAGGTCGCAGCGCTTCTTCTTCGCGGCCGCGATGATGGCCTCCCAGGGCATGCGGCTGGGCGTGAACAGCGTGTTGCAGGCAACGCCGGCGGCTTCCGCCTCCTTGCGCACGGAGGAGAGGATCTTCTCGGCGCGCGAGGCTGCGCGCTCGTCGTACTCCTCGCGCGGCATCAGATTGGGCGGGAAATACTCGCCATACATGAGGACCTCGTATTCGGGCGGCGAAAAGAACCCGGTGACACGCGCCCCGCAGGTCCTGGCGAGACCGATCGCCTCTCGGACAGCCTTGCGGGACAGCGGGCTGCCGTCGACGGGAATCAGGATGTGCTTGTACATGATGCGCTTACCCTTGAGGTTCATGGATGAGGTGCAAGTTTCCACCCGCCTGACGGCCCCGGCTTGACATATGTCAAGCCGGGCACGGGGCGCCAGGGTCGGTCCCGTCCACACGCCGCTGCTGCATGGGGCGGTGACCGCTTGCCGGCGTCATGGGGCCCTGCGGTGGATGTCGACGTGCACTATCATCCCACCGCACCATGAATCCGCTCACTCTCGCCACGCTGCGTTGCCTGTCCGCCTCCCGCCACGTGTCGGGCGAGTCCATCGCCGCGGCGCTGGATGTCACCCGGGCCACGGTGTGGAATGCCATCCGGGAGGCTGGCGCCGCGGGGGTGGCGATCGAGCGGGTGCGCGGGCTTGGCTATCGGCTGGCGCACGAGTGCACCTGGCTCGATGCGGACCTGATCGCTGCTGCGCTGGGTGCTCAAAGGCAGCGCTTTGCGCTGGAGGTGGTTCCGGCCACCGGCTCGACCAACAGTGACCTGCTGGCACGCGCGGCTGCCGGTGCGGCCGGCGGCCAGGTGATCGCCGCCGAATGGCAGGCCGGCGGGCGCGGCCGGCGCGGGCGCGGCTGGGTCAATCCGCTCGGCGGTGCGCTCACCTTCTCGCTCCTGTGGCGCTTCGAGCGTGGCGTCGCCGCCCTTTCGGGGCTGAGCCTGGTGGTGGGTCTGGCGTGCGCCCGCGCGTTGCGCGCCACCGGTGCCCCCGACGTCGGCGTCAAGTGGCCCAACGACCTTCAGGTGGACGGCCGCAAGCTCGGCGGCATCCTGATCGAGCTGCAGGGCGATGCGCTGGGCCCCTCGGCCGCCGTGATCGGCATCGGCATCAATGTCCGGCTACCTGCCGAGGCGGCTGCCCGGGTGGACCAGCCCGTGGCCGACCTCCATGGGGCGGGCGGCATCACGGATCGCAACCGCCTGCTCGCCATCCTGCTGCAGGAACTGGCCGCAGCGCTGGACGAGTTCACGGTAAACGGCTTCGCACCCTTCGCCGAAGCCTTCGGCGCGTTGCACGTCCTGCAGGACCGGACGGTCGACGTGGCGCTGGGCGACAGTGCCGTGGTCACCGGGGTGGTCGAGGGGGTCGACGCGCACGGCGCCCTGCGGGTGGCCACGGCCGGTGGTCTGCGCCTCTTCCATGGCGGTGAGGTCAGTGTGCGCCGGGCGGTGGATGCATGAGCGCGCCGACCGTCCTGGTGGTGGACGCCGGCAACACCCGTCTGAAGTGGGGGCTGGCCCGGGAGGGGCGTTGGCTCCTTCGCGACGCGGTCGACACCGAGGACGCGGCGGGCCTGGAGCACACGCTGGCCCGCCTGCCTGTCACGCCATCGGCTGCCGTGGGGTGCAATGTCGCCGGAGCGGCGGTGGGTGTCCGGGTGTCCGCCGTCATCGCCGCGCGCGGGGTCGAGTTGCGCTGGAACATTCCCCGGGCCAGCCAGGCCGGCGTCACCAACGGCTACGACGAACCCTCGCGTCTCGGTGCGGACCGTTGGGCGGCGCTCATCGGGGCCTGGGCGCGGGTCGGCTCGGCCTGCGTGGTGGTCAATGCCGGCACCGCCATCACCGTGGACAGTCTCTCGCCGGACGGACGGTTTCTGGGCGGGATCATTCTGCCCGGACTCGAGACCATGCTGCATGCCCTGGAGGTTCGGACTGCCGGCCTGCGGCGCATGCCCGGCAGCCATCGTGACTTCCCGACCACGACTGCGGACGCCATGACCACGGGGGTCGTCGATGCCGCCGTCGGTGCCGTGCAGCGGGTGCAGGAACGGCTGGCACGTCTGGTGTCGGGGCAGGTGAGGACCTTGTTGTCCGGAGGCGCCGCTGCGTCTCTGCGGCCGCATCTGGCGGACGGCTGCGAGTGTGTCGACCAGCTCGTGCTCGAGGGCTTGCGCGTGGTGGCGGAGGGGCGGGGATGATCCGCGTACTCGTGTCGATCCTGGTGATCGCCAACCTTGCCCTGCTGGTGTTCGGCCTCGTCGGCTCCGGGGATCACGCGGGGCGCGGTGGTCCGCCCCTGGCGGAGTTGCGCAACCCGGACAGCATACGCATCGTCCGGGGCGAACCCGAGCCTGCCCCCCAGCCGCCGGCCGCCTCGCAGGCGATCCGGACGGCGCCGGTGCTGGTCCAGTCGTGTCTGGAGTTCGGTCCGATGTCCGAGGACGAGGTGGCACGCGCGCGACAGGCCCTGAGCGCCGGCGGCCTGCTGGAGCGGACCGTGCAGGCTCCGATGATGGCGACCGCCAGCTGGTGGGTGCACGTGCCACCAAGGCGCTCGCTGCTGCAGGCCGAGAACGAGGTTGCCCGCCTGCGCGCCGCCGGCCTGCGTGATGCCTACGTGGTTCTGGAGCAGGGCGACATGCGCTTTGCCGTATCCCTGGGCCTGTTCCGCACCGAGGAGGCGGCGCGTCGCGTCGTCGACCAGATGAAATCCCGGGGCATCGGCGGCGTCGTCGTCGGCCGGCGTGAGCAGCAGGTGCGTCTCACGGCGTTCTACGTCCGCGAACCATCCGATGCCGATCTCGGCGAGCTGGAACAGCTTCGCGCCGCATTCCCGGGCACCTCCATTCGCACCAGCGCCTGCCCTGAGACCTCATCGCGGGGCGCGTCCGGACCCTGATCCGGACACGCCCATCACCCCGGGCCGACCGCCGTGACGAGCCGCCGTTCCCGAGGGTGCAATTCCAGCACCCGGTCGTGGAACCCGGAGACGGCCGGGCGGTGGGCGATGCTGACCACGGTGGTCTGCGCCAGGCGCTCGTGCACCAGCTGGTACATGCGTTCCTCGGCAGTGGCGTCCAGGTTCGAGGTGGCTTCGTCGAGGAACAGCCAGCGCGGCTTGAGCAGCAGGGCCCGGGCGAAGGCCATGCGCTGCTGCTCGCCGCCGGAAAGCTGCTGCGACCACTGTCCCGTCTCGTCGAGGCGTGCGGCGAGGTGTTCGAGCCCGACATCGGACAGAACAGCCCGGATGACATCATCGCCAAACTGCCCGACGGGCGCGGGGTAGCTCACTGCCTGTCGCAGGCTGCCAAGAGGGAAGTAGGGCCGCTGCGGCAGGAACAGCGGCTGGAAATCCGCCGGCAGGTGCAGTCTGCCTGTGGCGAACGGCCAGATCCCGGCGAGGGTGCGGAACACCGTGCTCTTGCCCGATCCCGAGGGACCCCGCAACAGGACCTTGTCGCCCTGCTCGATGCGGAAGGCGGCATCCTGAACGAGGGTGGCACCGCCGGGAAGAGACACGTCCAGGTGGTCGGCCGAGAGCGCGGTCCCGGCGGTGGTTTCGCGCTGCAGGTCCTGCGATGCCGTCATGAGCCGCGCCTGCTCGATCGCGGCGTGGAATCCGGTCAGACGTTCCACCGCGGCACGCCAGCGTGCGAACAGCGAGTAGGCATTGATGAACCACGACAGCGAGCCCTGGACCTGGCCGAACGCGTTCGAGATCTGCATCAATCCGCCGAGCTGGATCGCGCCGGAGAAGTAGCGCGGCGCGCCAACGATGAAGGGAAACACCACCGCCAGCTGGCTGTAGCCGTTGGTGTAGAAGTTCAGGATCTTCTGCCGCTTCATGATGCGCCACCAGTTGGCCAGAACATTCGAGAAGCGCTCCCGGAAGCCGGCCAGTTCGTCATGCTCGCCGCCGTAGAGGGCGACCCCTTCGGTGTTCTCCCGGAAACGCGCCAGCCCGAAGCGGAAGTCGGCCTCGTAGCGCTGCTGGTCGAAATTGAGCTTCACCAGCGGTTTGCCCAGTCGGTGTGTCAGCCATGACCCGACCAGGGCGTAGGCGACCGCAACCCAGACCATGTAGCCATAGAGCTCGTACTGCGTGCCGTTCCAGGAGAAGTCCAGGGCGCCGGACAGGCCCCACAGGATGCCGACGAAGGACACGAAGGTCACCACGGCGTTCAGCAGGCCGAGTACGAGGCTCAGGGTGTCGTCGACGAACAGGTTCATGTCCTCGGCGATGCGCTGGTCCGGGTTGTCGGTGCCGTTGCCGGACAGCTGCATGCGGTAGTAGGCGCGATCCCGCAGCCAGTCCCTGACGTAGTTGTCCGTCATCCAGCGGCGCCAGCGGATCTGCAGCATCTGGTTGAGGTAGACCGCATAGACCGCGACCACGATGTAGGCCACCGCCAGCCCCATGAAGCGCGCCATCTGGTCGAGGAACTCGTCCTTGCGCTTCTCCTGCAGCACGTTGTAGAAATCGTTGTACCAGCTGTTGAACTGCACCGACAGGTAGACCATGGTCAGTGTCAGGCCGACGATGGCGGCGAGCAGCAGGCGGGCGGAGGTCTTCTCCTCGGAGAACCAGTAGGGGCGGGCCAACTGCCACAACTCCCGCAGGAATCGACGCGACTTTTCGAACATGGAGACCTCGCTGGGGACGGCGCTGCCCGTCGGAGCGTTCAGCGACCTGGGAATCGGACCGGGCTTCGAGTGCCGGGCGCTGCCACTGGTTCACCGGCCTTCCCGCTGATGTGCGCGGGCGCAGGCCGCGGACGGATCAGCCGAGACGGATGCGCGACAGCAGGGCGGTGGTGGAGCGCTCGTGCTCGAACGCGATGGCGTGGACGCTGCCGCCCCAGGCGCGCACCTCCGGGGCACCCACGATGCGCTCGACCGGCCAGTCCCCCCCCTTCACCAGGACGTCGGGACGGGACTGCAGTATGACCTCGAGGGGAGTATCCTCGTCGAACCACGTCACGGCATCCACCGACCCGAGGGCGGCGACCAATGCCATGCGGTCCTCCAGGCGGTTCACCGGCCGGTCCGCCCCCTTGCCCAGGCGTCTCACCGAAGCATCCGAGTTGAGCGCCACCAGCAGGCTCGCGCCGAGCGCGCGGGCCCGGGCGAGGTAGGTGACGTGACCGCGATGCAGGATGTCGAACACCCCGTTGGTGAACACCAGCGGCCGCGACAGGCCGTCGCAGCGATGTCTCAGATCGTGAGGCGCGACGAACTTGGCTTCGAAGGCCGGAGGCGTGGTCACGCGGGCTGGGGCCCGGCGGTCAGGGCGCGCGCGACCTCCTTGCGGTATCGGTTCAGTTCCGCCGCCGTCCCGATGCTGCGGTCGAACAGCAGCGACAGGTTCTTCAGGATCATGCCCACCACCTTGTTCTCCCACTCGGCACCGAAACGGATCTGCTGGTCCAGCCAGCGTTCCAGCCAGGCGGGGTCGGGCAGTCGCGACTGCACCGTGTCGTTCGGGAACAGCGCCTGATTGACGTGCAGGTTGGTGGGATGCAGCGGCTTGCCGCTGCGGCCGGAACTCGCCATCAGCAGACCGATCTTGGCGAATGCTGCCCGCGCCTCGTCGCCCAGACGGTCCATCATGCGCCGCAGATACTGCAGGTAGGCCCCGGCGTGGCGCGCTTCGTCGCGCGAGATGAGCCGATAGATGTGCTTGATGACCGGTTCCGTGTGCCAGTCCGCCGCGCAACGATACCAATGGTTGAGGCGGATCTCGCCGCAGAAATGCAGCATCAGGGTCTCGGGCGCCGGGGCCGGGTCGAACTCGAAGCGCACCGCGTGCAGTTCCGCCTCCGTAGGGGCGAACTCGGGCCGGAAGCGGCGCAGGTATTCCATCAGCACCAGCGCGTGCTTCTGCTCCTCGTAGAACCAGACCGACATGAAGGCGGAGAAGTCGCTGTCGTCGACGTTGTCGCGCAGGAACATCTCGGTGGCCGGCAACGCCGACCACTCGGTGATCGCGTTCATCTTGACGGTGCGGGCCTGCTCGTCGCTGAGCAGACTCGCGTCGAAGTCATCCCATGGAACATCGGTGGCCATGCTCCAACGGACCTGTTCCAGTGACTTGAAGATTTCGGGGTATAGCATCCACTGCCCTCGGAGGGCCGGCAGGGCCGGCCGATGTTCGGACACGCCCCGCGCCGGAGCGCCCGCTGGGCTCCCCGTCACAGGGCGTCGAGCTTGTCGAGCACGCACTCCGCCTGGCTGCGCAAGGACTGCCGCTCACCGGCCTGCAGCCTTTCGAGGTTCTTCGCCATCAGTGCCGTGCGCGGATTCGCGGCAAGGGCCTGTTCGTGCCGGTCGACGAACGCCCAGTATAACAGCGTGACCGGGCAGGCCCGGTCACCGGTGCGGCTCCGTGGGTCGTAATGGCAGCCGCGGCAGTAGTTGCTCATGCGCTGGATGTAGGCGCCCGAGGCGACGTAGGGCTTGCTGGTGAAGCGTCCGCCATCGGCGAACAAGGCCATGCCGGCGGTGTTGGGGCGCTCCACCCAGTCCACCGCGTCCACGTAGACCGCGAGGTACCAGTCGCACACCGCGGCCGGCAGCAGTTGCGCGAGCAATGCGAAGTTGCCGGTGACCATGAGGCGCTGGATGTGGTGTGCATAGCCTGTTTGCAGCGTCTGGTCGACGACGGCGCGCATGCAGTTCATGCGTGTGTCGCCGGTCCAGTACCAGCCGGGCAGCGCCCGGGTGTGGCCGAAGTGGTTGGCGTCGGCCAGTTCCGGCATGTATCGCCAATAGACGCCGCGGATGAACTCGCGCCAGCCCATCACCTGCCGGATGAAGCCCTCCACGCTCGCCAATGGCAGATCGTGCGCCTGCCAGGCCTGCAGGGCGGCGTCGATGACCTCCCGCGGCTGCAGCAGCCCGAGGTTGAGCGGCGCCGAAAGCAGCGAGTGCCAGAGCACTGGCTGCCCCGACCACATGGCGTCCTGGTATGGACCGAAACGTCCCAGGCGCTCGTGGACGAAGCGGGCGAGGACTTCGAGTGCCTGATCGCGTGTCACCGGCCAGGAGAACCGGGCCAGGGATCCTGGGTGATCGGGAAACAGCCGCTCGATCTGCTCGAACACCCCGAGGGTGATGTCATCGGGCACGAAGGCGGGTGGGGCCGGGATCTGTCCTGGCCCTGCGGCGCCGAAGCCCTTGCGGTTTTCGGTGTCGAAGTTCCACACCCCGCCCTCGGGCTCGCCGTCGCGCATCAGCACGCCGGAGCGGCGACGCACGTGTCGGTAGAAGGTCTCCATGCGCAGCGATGGGCGTTCGCCTGCCCAGGCCTGGAACTCCGAGGTCGAGACCAGGAAGTGGGCATCCGGAAGCACCTGAAGGGGCAACGCGAGTTCGGCGGCGACCTCCCGGATCAGCGTGAGCGAGCGGTGGTCGCCCGGCTCCGACACGCTCAGGCGGGACGCCTCCAGCCGCCGCAGAGCGTCGCGCAGCCGGGGCAGGAAACCGGGCTCCGGGTGCTCCTCCAGTCCGATGTACTCGAGCCGGTGTCCGCTGGCACGCAGGGTGTCGCGGAAATGGCGCATCGCGGACAGAAACAGGGCGATGCGCGCCTTGTGGCTCCAGACGTGCGTCGATTCGCCTGGTGCCTCGATCATGAGTACGACCGCGTCCGGACCGGTGGCGTCGCGCAACGCCGCGTTGTCCCGGTCGAGCTGGTTACCCAGCACCAGCCTGACGTCAGCGCCCACGTCGGGCCTCGCGTCGACAGCGATCAGAGCAATAGAGCACGGTGTCCCAGTTGTTGCGCCAGCGCTTGCGCCACGTCATCGGGCGGCGGCACCAGGCGCATGGGCGACTGTCGAGGATGCGCTTCATGAACGCTGCGGCCCGGGGTGACGACCGCGCCCCGGGCCGCTGCTCCGATCGCTCAGGCGGCGGGACGGGCGGCGCGCCAGGCGCTGACCAGGGCGCTGATGCCCTCCAGGCCGGTCACGAACTCCACGCCGTCGATGGCGCGGCGGAGGCGGCTGATGCAGCCGCCTCCCGCCCAGATGTCGACTTCGCGGGGAAGAATGGCGCGCAGTTCACGCAGCCCGGAGGCTGCCTGACGCTCGGGAAAGGCGCCACTGAAGGACAGTGCCACGACGTTGATGCGATGTGCCACGGCTGCGCGCGCGATCTCGGTCGACGGTGTCTGCACCCCCAACGGAATGCAGCACACTCCCTCGACAACCAGCATCGCCTCGACCATGAGCAGACCGAGATTGTGCGGTTCGGTGGGGAAGGTGGTCAGCAGCACCCGCGGGCCGCGGGAGTGCGCCTGCGAGGCGGCGATGGCATTGCGCAGAATGCTCTGCACCTGCTCCGTGTAGAGGTGTTCCTCGAACACCGCGAACTCGCCGCGCACCCATGCTTCCCCGACGGCCACCGACAGCGGGGCCACTGTTTCACAGACGAAGCGCTGAAGGCCCTGCTTCATGAGGAGCTGACTCAGGCGCTGGCGGAATTCGGGAAGCTGGTGGTTGCGCACCAGTTGAAGGATGTCGTCGAGCTCCTCATCGCGCCGGTCCGGCGCCGGTCCGGCGCTGCCCAGCGCGTCGAGGTCCTCCATCGACAGGCCGATGATCTTGCCGGGTCGGAACCCGCGATCCATCAGGCGCTTGATGACCCGGAGTCGTGCAACCTGGTCGGGCGGATAGATCCGCTCGCCGTGCATGTCGCGCAGGGGGCTTGGAAAGTTGTAGCGGCGTTCCCACATCCGCAACACGTCCTTGGACAGGCCGGTGTCCCGTTCCACTGCGCTGATGCTGAGCAGGCTGAGCCTGTCGGTGGAAAGGCGATTCTCATCCAATGAGCCACCGCCAACCTTGTCCATGGTGCTGTCGATCTTGTCCGCTCTCACGGCCGTGTCTCCGTCGATCCAGTACAAGGATAATTGTCCTGGACAAATTGTTGACATGCCCAGAATGCGGCCGTATTGTAGAACTCAGAACGCGGATTGACCAAGACAAAAATGGGGCTCACATGAAGAAGTCGCGATTCTCCGGGATTTGGGTGGCGGTTTCCCTGGCCGCCGGGGTGGTGATCGGAGCCGTGTCCATGCCGGCCGTCTCGGCGGAAGCGGGCCTCGTGAATGTCGCGCGATCGCAGGACCTGCACATCGAGCGGACCTGGTCGGACAGCCTGCCGTCGCGGGAGTCCAGGCCGACAGCCCCACCGGAGGCCGGGATCGTCAGCGCGCTGGACGAGGATGAGGACGTGCAGCGCTACGTGCAGATGCACGAGGACACCCTCGACTCTCCGCTGAAGTCCTTTCTGCTTCCCTGGTCGACCCTGCAGCAGATCGCGAACTGAGCCCCTTTTCAGACCGCAGGCAAGACTCCCCTCACCCGCGCGCCACCCCCGCGCGGATCGCCTGCGGTCTGATCCCCTCTGGCATCACACACACGGTACCATCGGCAGCGCCTCGTGTGCCCGCGGGAACGGCCGGCAGCATGACGGCATCACCACACAGTCGCCGGCATCAGCGGTCTTCGACGCGTCTTCAGGGTCGGCGGCGCCGGCGGGAATGATCGACACTCCTGGAGTCCTGTGAAAAGAATCGCGGTGGTGGGGGCCGGCATATCCGGTCTGGCGACGGCATGGTTGCTCTCGCGTCGGTACGAGGTGACGCTTTTCGAGGCGGCGTCCTACGCCGGCGGGCACACCAACACGGTGGATGTCACGGTGGACGGGACCTCGTTTCCCGTCGACACAGGCTTCCTCGTTTTCAACGACAGGACGTACCCGAACCTCTGCCGCTTGTTCGAGACGCTTGGCGTGTCCTCGGTCGAGAGCGACATGTCGTTCTCCGTGCGCATCGATGAAGAGCAACTGGAGTGGGCGGGCAGTACGCTGGCGACCGTGTTCGCCCAGAAGCGCAACCTGGTCAAGCCCGGCTTCTGGCGCATGCTCACCGACATCCTCCGTTTCAACGGTGAGGCCACGGCTGCGGTGCAATCGGGCCGGAGTCTCGAGGGATCCATCGGGGAGTATCTCGACCGTGGCGGTTACGGCCGTCAGTTCCGGGACTGGTACCTCCTGCCCATGAGCGCGGCGATCTGGTCCTGCCCGACCGCAGCGATGCTGGATTACCCGGCCGAGACCTTCCTGCGCTTCTGTCACAACCACGGACTGCTCCGCGTCGCAGGCAGGCCGAAGTGGCGCACCGTCGCCGGGGGCGGTCGCGAGTACGTGCGCCGCATGCTCCAGGACCTGGGCGACGTGCGCCTGGACGCATCGGTCCAGGGCGTGATCCGCACACCCGACGGAGTCGCCTTGCGCACCCGGACCGGCGTCGAGCGTTTCGATGAAGCGGTGCTCGCGACCCACGGCGACCGCTCTCTTGCCATGCTTGAAGACGCCGACCCGGCGGAGCGAGACATCCTGGGTGCGGTCCGATACCAGGACAACGTGGCTTTGCTGCACACTGACGAATCGCTGCTGCCGCGCGCGAGAGAGGCCTGGTCGGCCTGGAACTACCTGTCGGGTCCGGCGGCGGCCAGTGGCCGCCCGGTGTCCGTGAGTTACCTGATCAACAAGCTGCAGCCCCTGCCCTGCGAACGGCCGGTGATCGTGACGCTCAACCCGGTGCGCGAACCCCGGCGCGAGCATCTTGTCCGAGCCTTCCGATACGAGCACCCGGTATTCGATGGGCCGGCGCTTCAGGCGCAGACGCGGCTCGGCCACATACAGGGGCGCAGGGGTGTCTGGTTCTGCGGTGCGTGGACCGGGTACGGGTTTCACGAGGATGGGTTGAAATCGGCGATCGCGGTCGCCAACGGCATGGGGGTGAGGGCACCTTGGCAGCCGGAGACGGTAGCGGTGTAGGGACCGCCCTGCTGTTCCGTGGACGGGTGATGCACGCGCGCCTGCGGCCGCGGCGCCACGTGTTCTCGTACCGCGTTTTCTTTCTGCGATTCCGGGTCGATGCCATGGACCGGCTGGCCTGTCCTTTCCTCTCCGTGGACGGATTCAATCTCGTCAGCATTCACCGTCGCGACCATGGTCCACGGGACGGCAGCGACCTGATGGACTGGATCCGAGGCCTCCTGGAACGCGAGGGGTGCGGTTTCGCCGACGGAGAGATCTGGCTGCAGACCTTTCCGCGAGTGCTCGGCTACGTCTTCAACCCGGTCAGTTTCTGGCTGTGTCACGACCGGGAGGGTCGCCTGCGCGCCGTGTTGTGCGAGGTCAACAACACGTTTGGCGAACACCACAATTATCTGCTGGCTCATGCGGATGGGAGCCCCATCCGGACCGACGATGTGATGCAGGCACGGAAGATCTTCCACGTGTCGCCATTCTTTCCGGTCTCGGGGCGCTACAGCTTCCGCTTCGCCCCTGCCAGGGAGTCCTCGGTGTTCCGCATAGACTACGAGGACGACGAGGGTAAACTCCTGCTCACGTCGGTGTCCGGCCAGGGTGAATCCCTGCGCGCCGCCGCCCTGCTGCGTTGCTTTTTCGCCCACCCCTGGATGACGGTGCTCGTGATCGTCCGGATCCACTGGCAGGCGCTCAGGCTGTGGCGCAAGGGCATCCCATTCTTTTCCAAGCCTGTGCCGCCGACGCAGGAGACCTCGCGATGAAACTCGACGACATGCCAGCCGTTTCCCCGTCCATCGCGGTGCAGCCCCAGTCGCGGGCGGCCCGCATGTTCCTGCGGCTTCTCGGGCACCTGCGGGTGGGCCGCGTCGACCTGATCCTGCCGGACGGCTCCGCTCAGGCCTTCGACAGCGGCCGGGCCGGGCCGCACGCCATGCTCAGGTTGTCGGACTGGCGGGTGCTCGACGACCTGCTCCGCAGTGGCGACATCGGTTTCGCCGAGGCCTACATCGACGGACGCTGGGATACACCGGATCTCGCCGTGCTGTTGACCGTGGCTGCGGCCAACTACAACGAGCTCGAGCGCGCCATCCACGGGCGGGTCTGGGGCTGGATCGCCTACCGCGTCCGTCACCTCATGCGTGCCAACCGGAAGGCGCAGGCACGGCGCAACATCCAGGCCCACTACGACCTCGGCAATGCCTTCTATGCCTTGTGGCTCGACCCGACCATGACCTACTCGTCGGCGCTGTTCGGTACCGCGCCGGACCTCGGTCTGGAAGCCGCGCAGGCCGCCAAGTACGAGCGCATCTGCGCACGTCTGGACATACGCCCGGGGGATCGGGTGCTCGAGGTCGGTTGCGGCTGGGGCGGGTTCGCAGAGCATGCCATCCGTACCCGCGGCTGCCGCGTGGACGGCGTGACGCTGTCGTCAGAGCAGCTCGTCTACGCCCGCGAGCGTCTTGCGGGCGCCGGTCTGGCCGGACAGGCCGATTTCCAGCTCCGCGACTACCGCGACGTCCGCGGGGAATACGACCATGTCGTCTCGATCGAGATGTTCGAGGCGGTGGGCGAGGGCTACTGGCCGGCGTATTTCGACGCGGTGCGCAAGGCCTTGCGCCGCGGCGGGCGGGCGCTGGTCCAGACGATCACCATCGACGATCGTCTGTTCCCGCGCTATCGCCGAGGCACGGATTTCATTCAGCAATACATTTTCCCCGGCGGCATGCTGCCCTCGCCGCGGGTGTTCGCCGAGCAGGCTGGCCGGCGTGGCCTTCGGCTGGGCGACACCCTGGCCTTTGGTGCCGACTACGCGGAAACGCTTCGCCGCTGGCGCCAGCGTTTCAACCGCTGTGTCGGCGAACTCAACGCCATGGGTTTCGACAATCGTTTCATCCGTTTGTGGAATTTCTATCTCGCCTACTGCGAGGCCGGGTTCCGCGCTGGCAACATCGATGTCATGCAACTGGAGCTCATCCGTGACTAGCGTCCTGAGCAGACGCCGGTTCCTGCAGGCCGGGGTCGCCCTGGCCGTATGGCCTGCGTTGCCGGCCTGGGGGGGGGCCACACCCGCGTCGGACATCCTGCGAGCGGAACTGCCGGATCTGCGGCTGCTCGGACAGGGGCGGATGCGCTGGTTCGGCCTGTTGCTCTACGATGCGGCGCTCTGGGTGAGTGGTCCACGCTGGCAGTGGGACCGTCCCTTCGCCCTGGACCTGCGCTATGCGCGCAACTTCGAGGGCGCCAGGCTGGCAGAGGCCAGCATTGACGAGATCAAGCGCATCGGACTGGGCGGCACACCGCGCCTGGACGCCTGGCGCGAAGCGATGAACCGCGTTTTTCCGGACGTGCGCAAGGGCGACCACATCACCGGACTCCACAGGCCGGGAGCGGGGGCGGAGTACTACCTCAACGGGCGTTCCACCGGGGTGGTGTCGGACATCGAGTTCGCGCGCGCCTTCTTCTCCATCTGGCTCGACGAGCGGACGCGGGAGCCGAAGCTCCGGGCGGCGCTGCTGGGCCAGCGTTGAGCGACACCGCCACGACGCACGTCGGCACCCGGGCCTTGCTGTCCTACGCGGCGCTGGCCCTGCCGCTGACCATGGCAGCCCTGCCGGTCTACGTTTACGTGCCCAAGCTCTATGCGGACGAGCGCGGCCTCGCCCTGGCCACGGTCGGACTGCTCCTGCTCGCGGTGCGGACACTGGATGCGCTGCAGGATCCGCTGCTGGGTTGGTGGAGTGACCGCGCGGCCACGCGTCCACGCGGGCGCCAGGCGTTCATCGTCGCCGCCGTGGCCTGTCTCGGACTCGGGGTGCTCGGCGTGTTCCGCCCCCCCGACCTGGCGGGCGGCGCGCTGGCGGCGTGGCTGGCCCTGTGCCTGAGCGTGACCTACCTCGGGTTCAGCCTGGGCTCGATCAACTACTTCGCCATCGGCGCCGAGTTGTCGGTCGATTACCACGAGCGCACACGCGTGACGGCCGCGAGAAGCGCCCTCGGCATTGTCGGCGTCCTCACGGCCGCCGCCCTGCCGGAGGTGCTGGCGGGCGACCGTGGTCTTGCGAAGGGCCTCGCGGATTTCGGGCTGCTGTACGTGCCGGTGCTGCTGCTGTGCGCCTGGGCCACGCTCGCGGGGCCCGCACCACAGGCGGCGCCGGCCCGTGGCCACACGCTGGCGGAGGTGTTCACTCCGCTCGGCAATGCGCGCTTTCGCCGACTGCTGGTCGTGTTCCTCGCCAGTGGTGTCGCGTCGGCCATACCGGCCACCCTGGTGCTGTTCTTCGTGCAGGACGTTCTGGGCCGGCCGGACCTGAACGGGATCTTCCTCGCCCTTTACTTCGCCTTCGGCGCGCTCGGCATGCCCGTGTGGGTGGGGCTGTCGCGCCGCGTCGGCAAGAAGGCGTCGTGGCTGGCCGGCATGGTGATGAGCATTCTCGCCTTCGTCTGGGCGTTCCTGCTGGGCCCGGGTGAGGTGGTGGCCTTCGGCATGGTGTGCGCGCTGTCCGGCATCGCCTACGGCGCCGAACTCGCTCTGCCCGCCTCCCTGCTGGCCGATCTGGCGGATGAGGACGGCAGCGGACCCGGCGGGCGGCAGGGCGCCTATTTCGGTTTCTGGCAGTTGGTGGAGAAACTCAACCTCGCGCTGGCGGCGGGGCTCGCGCTGCCGCTGCTCGGCTGGGCCGGATACCAGCCCGGCACGCCGCAGGCCCAGGGAGGCGACCTCTCTGCCATGTATGCCCTGGTGCCCTGCATGCTCAAGACCATCGCCCTCTGGGCGCTGTGGCGTGCGCCGCTCGACCGGCGCGCCGCGACGCCTCACACGGATCGGAGGACCTCATGATGAACAGACGACATTTCCTGTCCGCTACCGCCGCGCTGTCCCTGGCAGGCTGCTCCTCGCCCGGCATCGAGCAGTTCCGCGCCGAGAAACCAGTGCTCGACCTGCGCCAGTACTTCGATGGCGTGGTCGACGCCTGGGGTGTGGTGCGCAATCGCGACGGCAGCATCTCGCAGCGCTTCACGGTGGAGATCAAGGCTTCCTGGGAGGGGGATATCGGGACCCTGGACGAGGCCTTCCGCTACTCCGACGGCCGCACCCAGCGGCGCGTATGGACGCTGAAGCGCAACGGCGCGCGCTACATCGGCACCGCGGCCGACGTCGTCGGGGAGGCGATGGGCGAAACCGCGGGTAACGCCTTCCGCCTGCGTTACGTGCTCGATTTCCCCTGGGGGGATTCAACCGTACACCTGGATGTGGACGACTGGATGTGGCTGGTGGACGATGCCGTGCTGCTCAACCGCTCGAGCATCAGCAAACTCGGCGTCGAGATCGCACAGGTGTTCATCAGCTTCAGGAAGCGCTGATCCATGGCCATGAACCGCCCCATCCGCGATTGGGCCGGGCGTCGCGTCTGGGTGGTCGGCGCCTCCTCGGGCATCGGAGCGGCGCTCGCGGAGGCGCTGGTGGAGGCGGGCGCGCGTGTGGCGGTGTCGGCGCGTCGCGAGGGGGCTCTGGCTGCGCTGGCAGCACGGCGACCCGACCAGGTGCTGCCGCTGGCCGTGGACGTCACCGATCCGGTGGCGGTGGGGGAAGCCTGGCAGCGCATCAAGGCCGCCTGGGACGGTCTCGACGTGGTGTTCTGCGTTGCGGGGGTCTACATGCCCCAGCGGGCGACGGAGTTCGATGCCGGCGTTGCACGCACCCTGTTCGACGTCAACGTCATGGGGGTGGCACATGTGCTCGACGCGGTGCTGCCAGGTCTTCGCACAACCCGGGGGCACGTCGTCATCGTTGCCTCCGTGGCCGGCTATCGCGCCCTGCCCAAGGCCCTGTTCTACGGTGCAACCAAGGCAGCCCTCATCCACCTTGCCGAGGGGCTGTATCTCGACCTCGCGCCCGAGGGCCTGGGCGTCAGCGTGGTCAACCCGGGCTTCGTTCGCACGCCGGCAACCGCCGGCAACGAGTTCCGCATGCCGGCGCTGATCGATGCGGAGCAGGCGGCGCGCGAGACCCTGCAAGGCCTGGCACGAGGCGAGTTCGAGATCCACTACCCCAAGCGCTTCACGCGGTGGCTCAAGCTGATGCGGGTGCTGCCGTACCGCTGGTATTTCCCTCTGGTGCACAGGGCGACAGGGCTGTGAGCGTCGACCGGATCGTGAGTTTCTTCGAGACCCTCGAACCGGCGTCGGTCGCCGCCATGGCCACGATCTACACCGAGGATGCGTACTTCAAGGATCCCTTCAACGAAGTGTGCCGGGTGGAGGACATCCAGGCCATCTTCACCCGAATGTTCGAGGCGCTGGAGGGCCCGCGATTCGTGGTCATCAACCGCATCTGCGAGGGCGACCAGGCCATGCTGGAATGGGACTTCCACTTCCGCATCCGCAGCTTCCGCCCCTCGCACGCCTGGTGCATACACGGCGTGAGCCACCTGCGCCTGTCGGCGGATGGACGGGTCTGTCATCACCGTGACTTCTGGGACACCGGTGAGGAACTCTACGCGCGGCTTCCCGGCATCGGCGCGGTGGTCCGATTTCTCCGGCGGAGGATGGCATGAGTGGATTCGACCGTGCACTGGTGTGGTTCCGGCGCGACCTCCGTGCCGAGGATCATGCCGCCCTGCATCACGCCCTGCGTCAGGCGCGGGCGGTGCACTGCGTGTTTGTTTTCGACACGGCGATCCTGGATGCGCTGGAGTCACGCGAGGACCGGCGTGTCGAGTTCATCTGGCACGCGGTGGCGGAACTGGCGGCGACTCTCGGGGCTCTGGGCGGTGCTCTGCACGTGCTCCACGGCGCGGCCGGAGATGTGCTGCCCGCACTGGCCAGCCGTCTCGGCGTGGACGCAGTGTTCGCCAACCACGACTACGAGCCCCAGGCGATCGCGCGCGATGCCGCGGTGGCCCAGGCGCTCGCCCGGGACGGCCGCCGTCTGGTCACATTCAGGGACCAGTGCATCTTCGAGAAGGACGAGATCCTCACACAGGCCGGGCGGCCCTTCACGGTGTTCACGCCCTACCGCAACGCGTGGCTGCGGGCACTGACGCCGGAGCGTCTGCAGCCTCACCCGGTGGCGCCCCATGCCGGCTCCCTGGTGCGCGGCGACGGATCGCCCCTGCCCACGCTCGAGGCGCTCGGCTTCCGGACAACCAATCTGACGCAATTGCGCCTGCCGCTCGGGGCGTCGGGCGCGCGTGGCCTGGTGCAGGATTTCGCCGGTCGCATGGACCACTATCGCGAGCGCCGCGACTTCCCGGCGGTGCGCGGCCCCTCCTACCTGTCGGCACACCTGCGCTTCGGGACGGTGTCGATCCGGGAATTGGCCGCGCTGGCCCATGGGCGCACCTCCGAGGGGGCGCAGGGCTGGCTGTCGGAACTGATCTGGCGCGAGTTCTATTTCCAGATCCTGTGGCACTTCCCGCACGTGGTGGAGCGAAGTTTCAAGCCGGAGTTCGACGCTCTCGCCTTCGAGAATCGCCACGATCTGTTCGCCGCGTGGTGCGAGGCGCGAACCGGCTATCCGCTGGTGGATGCCGCCATGCGCCAGCTCAACACGACCGGCTACATGCACAACCGTCTGCGCATGGTCGCGGCGTCTTTCCTGGTCAAGCATCTGCGCGTGGACTGGCGTTGGGGAGAGCGCTATTTCGCCGCGCACCTGAACGATTTCGACCTCGCGGCCAACAACGGAGGCTGGCAGTGGGCGGCCTCGACCGGCTGCGATGCCCAGCCCTACTTCCGCATCTTCAACCCGATCACGCAGTCGGAGAAGTTCGACGCTGCGGGCCGCTTCATCCGCCAGTACGTACCCGAACTCGCCGCAGTCCCGGATCGCTACATCCATGCGCCCTGGACCATGCCGCCGCTGGAACGCCAGGCGGCGCGTTTCGAGCCGGGACGGGACTATCCTGCACCGGTGGTGGATCACGCCACCGCGCGAGAGGCGGCGTTGCGGATGTACGGTGCCGTCAGGGAGGGGCGCTCAGGGCCGGCATGAGGCCGTCCCGCGCGGTGGCGCCGCCCCACCGCGGCCGCGTGATCCGGCCGGCGGCCTGCGCGGCCCGGCTCAGGTCGCGCAGTAGTCCTTCAATACCTCGGGATCCGGGTCCGCACCCAGGCCCGGACCGTCCGGGACGGCGATGTTGCCGTTCACCGGACGGCAGCGCTCGCCATAAAGTGGCGCCTCCAGGTCGAAGTAGCGCCACTCGACCAGAGGGTCGCGCTGGAACACCGCGCTGCAGTGCAGGCCGGCGAGCAATCCCGGGCCGTCGTAGAAGGTGTGGGGCACCACCCGCGCGTTGTGGAAGGCTGCCAGGGCGAACACCTGTCGCAGGGTGCTGATGCCGCCGCTTTTGGCCGGACTGGGCTGGAGGATGTCCACGGCACCGGCCTTCAGCAGGTCGCCGAACTGATGCAGGGTGGCGGCGTTCTCGCCAGCCGCGATCGGGATGCCGCACTCGCGTCGCATGCGCGCCAGCGCCGCGGCATCCTCGGGCGGCCACACCGGTTCCTCGAGCCAGTGCGGGTCGACCTCGCGCAGCTGGCGCGCGAGCGCCAGCGCCTCGCCCAGGGTCCAGGGGCAGTTCACGTCCAGCATCAGCCGGGTCTGCGGTCCCGCCGCAGCGCGGGCCGCACGGATGCAGTCCAGATCGATCTCGTGCAGCTTGATGCCCTCGAAGCCGTCGCGACGGGCACGCTCGACATTGCGCGCCACGACGTCCGGCGTGGCGTAGCGGATCAGGCTGGCGTAGCAGGGCATGGTGTCGTGCGCGCTACCGCCGAGCAGGCGGTGCAGCGGCTGGCCGGCCGCCTTGCCCGCGATGTCCCACAGCGCGATGTCGAGGCCGGACAGGGCATAGATGACCGGGCCGCCGCGGCCGAAGATGTGGAGTTTTTCCTCCAGGGCCCGCATCGTGGCCTCGGGCGACAAGGCGCTGGTGCCCACCACCAGCGGGGCGATGATCCGCTCCAGCACTGCCTGGGTCGCCGGGATGACGTTGTAGCCGAAGGCCTCGCCCCAGCCGACGATGCCCTGGTCGGTCTCGACCCGCACCAGCAGGGCGTCAGCGGTGGTCCAGGCGCGCCCACCCCCGGCCGAGGCCTGGTCGGAGCCGCCGGTGGAGTAGGGGATGCTGAGCACGATGGTGTCCAGCCTGGCGATCTTCATTTCCAATGAGCCTCCTCAGTACATGAATCCGGTGACCAGCCGGAATGCCAGGAAGTCCTGGCCACCCCGGAAGGCGATGCCGATGCGGTCCAGCGTGAACCCGAACACCTCCGCCGGCAGATAGGTGCCGAAGGTGAACGCCAGTTCGTACTGCTGGGTCACCATGCGCCTCCGGTCCTCGGAGAGCGCGAAAGCGAGATGATCGAAATAAAGGTAATGCACGAAATGCACACCGAAATTGGAGGCCCGGTTCATCAGCAGCCCCCCGGTGGGGATGATGAAGTTCAGTCCGGTGGACAGCACGCCGAAGTTCTGGCTCATGCCGTCCTGGGCGACGTTGCCGGCGTAGAGCAGGGCGTTGCCGAGGATGAAGTCCACGCGCTCGAAGGAATGGCGCCAGGCGCTGCGCGTACCGACCTCGTACAGCGTCGACCGGTTGCCGCGCACGACGTCCTGGGCATAACCCACCGAAGCGGTCGGTTTGAGCACCCAGTTGCGGGCAACCTCGCGTTCCAGCTCGATCCCCGGCATGACGGCGAGGGTGGCGAAGTTGCGGTCGAGCACGTCGTTGACCGGGTTGTCCAGGTTGTAGAGCCCGACCGAGACCGGCAGCTTCAGGCGGACGCCCCAGCGATCCTCATCCGGCTGCCGCAGCGTGCGGCCGAAGGGCAGGCGCGCCACGGTGACGGTGCGGTCGCCGAAGCGGTAGACCCCGGTACCCAGGGTGGTCGCGAAGTACCAGTCGGTATCGGCGATGGTGTCGTTCGCGCGCAGATCGGGCGCGAGCAGCGCCGCGGTGGCTGCGAGGAACAGTCCGCACCAGCCGCTGGCGCGGGAGCGCCGGCCTGCGGGCGCGACGTGCCGGTCACGGGAAACCCGGAGGCCGGAGGGTCCGGTCACAGAGAGGATACGAAGCGCAGCAGCGCTTCCCGATCGATGCGTGAAAGGGCGCTGAAACGGGCGCGTACGGCCTCCGCCTCACCACCATGCCAGGCCACGGCCTCCTCGATGTCCCGCGCCCGGCCATCGTGCAGCAGGCGGGCGTTGCCGTTGACCGCTGCAGACAGACCGATCCCCCACAGCGGCGGGGTGCGCCACTCCGTGGCGCCGGCGGCGAACTCCGGCCGCCCGTCCGCCAGTCCGGGGCCCATGTCGTGCAGCAGCAGGTCGGTGTAGGGGTGGATCACCCGCCCCGCGGCGCCGGCCACGGTGGCCTCCGAGTCCAGTGTCCAGGCAGGCACGTGACACGCGGCGCAGCCGACGGCACGGAACAGGAGCTCGCCGCGCAGCACACGGGGATCGTAACGATACCGCGCCGCCGGTGGTGCGAGGTGGCGCAGGTAGGTCACCAGGGCCTCGAGGTGGGCACGACCGGCCTCCGGAGCGCCGCCGCTGGGTGCCGCGGCGCAGGCGGTCTGGACCGACGGGCAGTTCTCCCGCGGATGCAGGTCGGTGGTCACACCGAGGTCCTCGTGGAACGCCTTGGCCACCTGTTGCGTGAGTCCCGCCTGACCGGCCTTCCAGCCGAAGCGACCGACCCGAAGCTCCCCGCTGGCGGGGTCCGGGACGCGGTTGATCCGTCCTCCCGCCGCGGCTGCCGCCAGCAGGGCGGATTCCGGGATGCTCTCCAGCAGCCCCATGCCCACCAGAGGCGGCGCCACGCGCATCGACATCAGGGTCTGGTCACCGACCGGGCCGAAGGACAGTCGTCGCAGCCGCAGGACGGGTGCGCGCAGCTCGACCGTCTCGCCGTCGGCGTAGCGCTGTATCGACGTCACCCATTCGACCTGGAATGCCCCCTCGGCCGGCACCTCGCCCAGGATGCCCTGCGTCTGCAACTGCAGGCCGTAGGCGGGGTGCGGGATGGGTGCACCGCTGCCGGGCAGCGACAGATGGAGCACGGTCGAGGTCGCGTCTTCGTCCGCCGACTCCGGAGGGGCGCCGCGGCCGTTGCCGGCGTGGCATTCGGCACAGCTCTCCGCGTTGGAGGTCGGACCGCGGCTCCACAAGCCGAAGGGCGATGGCATGACTGCCCAGACCTGCTGCATGGCCTGCCGGCCCCTGGTGAAGCCCTCGCGCAACGACGTCTCCATCCCCGGCAGGGCCATGGCGTAGGCCGAGGCGCCGGTCTCGTCGTTGGTCGCGACCCCGGCAGGGCCGGGGTCGGCGGTGAGCGGTGTCACGCACGGCACAGTAGCCGCGAGCGCCGCTGCCGCCAGCACGCAGGCGGCCACGCGGCCGCTCGGAAGCCGGCCCCGGACCGGATCCCGGCCCGAGTCGGTCGGCAGCTCGTCATCGGGATCCTGGCGCTGTGCCCGCATGCCGAGATCAGGGGGGCGAGGGTGCCACGACGGCCAGTGGCACAGCCGCACGGCCTGTCGCGCGCGCAGAAGGCGAGGTGGCCTGCAGCAACAGCCTGCGCCAGAGACCGGGGTCCGGCTCGGCGAGAAGCGTCTCTGCGTCCATGGGCAGCACATGCCACATGCCGCGGCGGATTTCCCGGTCGAGCTGCCCCTCGGACCAGCTGGCGTGTCCCGCGAAGAAGCGTCGCCGGTCTGCCGGATCGCGTCGCGCCACGATCTGTTCGAAGATGGTGCCGTCGCCGCTGAGATAGATGTCCGTCACCACAGGCAGGGCTTTGACCGGGTGCTCGGGCGCGCGGAACAGGAACAGCAGGCCATCCGGCTCCACCGGCCCCCCCAGGCCGATCGGGTCGGCCAGCTCCGCCAGTTCGGGGCGGTCGGTCCCGAACAGGGCACCGAGAGTCAGTCCGGAGGGGCGGTTGAGCACCACGCCCATGGGGCCCGTGTCCTGGGGAAAGGCGACCGCGACGACCGTGCCGGCGAAACCCGAGTCGGTCATCTCCTGGCTCGCCACGAGAAGCACCGGAACGGCATCCGCCTCCACTCCGGCGGCCGCGTGGCCGCAGAAGAGCAGCGTCGCGGCAAGGGCCAGATGCCGGAACAGACGCGCCCCGGTACTCAACGGACGATGGCCTGGTAGACCAGCTGCCGCAGGGCGGTGCGGTATTGGGCGCGGCGCACCGGCTCGGTGGTCAGGAACACCACGGCAAGCCCCTCCTTCGGGTCGATCCAGAAATAGGTGCCGGCGTACCCACCCCAGAAATAGTCGCCCACGGAGCCGTTGTAGTCGGCCGCGCCGCGATCGGTGCGTACCGCGAATCCCAGTCCGAAGCCGTAACCCGGCCCCGGCAGAAAGGCACCTCCTGGCGCAATGCCGGCATGCATGTGGTTGGACGCCATGTACTCGACCGTGCGCGGACCGAGCACGCGGCGTCCGTCGAGGGTGCCGCCTTCCAGCAGCATCTGGGCGAAGCGCAGGTAGTCGGCCGCCGTTCCCACCAGGCCGTGGCCGCCGGCGAAGAACCCCTGCGGCTGGGTGAAGTCGATGAGCTCGGGCGTCTTCCCCGTGACCGGATCGGGCTGCGGCTGGGCGAGGCGCGCGACGTGGGCAGCGGACAGGCTGAACGCAGTGTCGCGCATGGCGACCGGGGCGAAGATCCGTTCCTGGAATACGTGGTCGAGCGTCTTGCCCGCCGCCACTTCCACCACCCGGCCGAGGACGTCGGTGGAGTGGCCGTACTCCCAGGCGGTACCGGGCTCGTGCGCCAGAGGCAGTTTCGCCAGGGCCCGAGCAAAGTCGGCAAGCACCCAGCCCTGCGACCAGATGCCTGCCTCCTGGTACATGCGCTGGATGTGCGTGCGCGTCGACAAGGGCGGTCCGTAGGTGAAGCCGGCGGTGTGCCTCATCAGGTCGCCCACGGTCATGGCGCGTTTCGCCGGCGCGGTGGAGAAGGTCGCGCCACCGGTGCGCGGGTCGAACGATTCCGTGCCCACACGCATGTCCTTGAACTCGGGGATGTAGCGGTGAACCGGATCGTTGAGCGCCAGACGCCCCTCCTCGACCAGCGTCATGGCGGCCACGGTGGTGACCGGCTTGGTCATGGAGTAGAGGCGGAAGATGCTGTCCTCCCGCAACGGATCGCCGGCTGCGGCGTCTCGCATGCCCTGGGTGGTGACGTAGGCCAACCGGCCATGGCGCGCCACCATGACGACCGCTCCAGGCAGTTCCTTGCGATCGATCCAGTTCCTGACGTTGTCCGCGATCAGCCGCAGTCGTTCCTCAGACAGCCCGACCTCTCCCGGAGCGGCGACCGGCAGGGGCGTTGCAGCGAATGCCGGAGCCAGCATTGCGGTGGCGAGGATGAACCACAGGGCGGCCAGCACCCGGCGCAGGATTTCCATCGGACCCTCCATTGGCAGACGAGCAGGATTATCGCCTCGTACCGGGATCGCGGCTATCATGCGACGATCCGGTCATGTGCCGCTCGAGTTGACCTCATGCTGGACTTCATCGCCGAACAACGCTGCCGTGAAGCGGGGCAACCGGGAGAGCGCGATCCTCTCCCACGCGTCATCGAGCCGCCGCATGCGGGGAGACCCATGAATGCGATGCGGTCCGCCTGCGGCGCCGGGCAGGCAGACGGCGAGGGCGCGACCGGCGTGTCGTCTTCACCCCCCCCGTCATCCCTGGTGCGTGCGCCATGGTGAGGCCGTTCCCGCGCGTGGTTCCGATGGGCGATCGTGCCCTCGTGGTCGAACTCGCGGCCACGGCGGACCCGGAGGTGAATCTCCGCGCGCTGGCGCTGGCCGAAACCCTGCGCGCCGATCCGCCTCCCGGCGTCACGGATGTGGTGCCCTGCACCGCCAGCGTCACCGTCCACTACGATCCACTGCGCTCCTGCGAGCTGTTGCACAGCGCTGCGCCGGCCACCACCCTGGCCGGGTTGCTGCAGGCCGCCTGTGCCGCTGCGCCGGCGACGGTGCGCCGCCGCGCGCGCATGGTGGAACTGCCGGTGAGTTACGGCGGCGAGCACGGTCCCGATCTGGAGGAGGTGGCGCGCCATTGCGGGCTCGATGCGGGCGAGGTGGTGCGTCTGCACGCTGCGGGGGTGTATCGCGTCTGCATGCTGGGTTTCGTGCCGGGGTTTGGCTACCTCGGCGGTCTGGATCCGCGCCTCGGGATTCCGCGGCGGGCGAGTCCGCGCAAGCGGGTTCCGGCGGGCAGCGTCGGCATCGGCGGCCAACAGACCGGGGTCTATCCGCTCGACACGCCAGGTGGGTGGAACATCATCGGCCGGACGCCCCGGCCCATGGTGGACTTCACGAACGCCGACGCGCCGACCCTGCTGGTGCCCGGCGACCGCGTCCGTTTCGTGCCCGTCGATGCCGCAGAGTTCGCGCGCCTCGCGGCGTCGCGGCCATGAGTCTCCACGTCGAGCGTCCCGGACTGCTCAGCACGCTGCAGGACCTCGGCCGGGCCGGGCTGCAGCACCTCGGCGTGCCCGTGAACGGCGTGATGGATGAGGTCGCGCACCGTCTGGCCAACCTTCTGGTGGGCAACGACGAAGGCGAGGCAACCCTGGAGATGACCCTCACCGGGCCGCGGCTGCGGTTCGGTGAGGACGCCGTGATCGCCGTCTGCGGCGCTGACATGGAGGCCCGCGTCGGAGCGCAACGCCTGCCCGGGTGGCGACCGGTGCGTGTACCTCGGGGCACGGTGCTGGATTTCGGGCGCGCGGCCCAGGGGGCGCGGACCTACCTCTCGGTGGCTGGCGGTTTCGACGTCCCGCCGGTTTTCGGAAGTCGCTCGACGGCACTCATGGGCGGCTATGGCGGATATCGCGGGCGGGCCCTGAGGAAGGGCGACGTGCTGCCACTGCGGACGCCTGAACATGCCCACACGTCGCGCTGGGTCCGGTTGCTGGCGCGCGTCGGGCAGGGGCTCGCGCATCCCAATTGGTCCGTCAGCCGGGCGGGCATGCCCTATCCGCAGTGCCCGCAGACGGTGCGCCTGGTGCCGGGTCTTCACCACGAGAGCTTTTCGGAGGGCGCCCGGGTGCAGCTGACCCAGGCCCTGTACCGGGTCGCGAGGGACTCGAATCGCATGGGCTACCGTCTCGAGGGGGCACCCCTGCCCGGCGTCCAGGGAGGGGACGGTCTGTCCGAGGGCATGGTCATGGGAGCGATCCAGGTTCCTCCCGACGGCAACCCGATCGTGCTGATGGCGGACCGGCAGACGGCCGGCGGATATCCGGTGATCGCCGTCGTCTCGCACGCGGACCTGCCTGTGTTGGGTCAGGTCGCGCCCGGGGACGACGTGCAGTTCCGTTTCATTTCGCTGGAGGAGAGCCACGGCGCCTCGGCGCAGCGCGAATTCCTCCTCGGGCGCATCCGGCAGGCGCTGTCGGCGAGACTGGGAAGTTGAAGGAGGCGAGGGTGAAGGTCATCGACATCAATGCCGACCTCGGTGAGGGTTTCGGCGCGTGGAGCATGGGCGACGACGAGGCGATGCTGCGTGTCGTCTCGTCCGCCAACATCGCATGCGGATTCCACGCGGGCGATCCGGGCATCATGCGGCGCACCACCGAGCGGGCGGCAGGTCTCGGCGTGGCGTTGGGCGCGCACCCGTCACTTCCCGATCTCGCCGGCTTCGGGCGCCGTGCCATGGCAGTCACGGCCGGGCAGGTCCACGACATGGTGCTCTATCAGGTCGCCGCCCTGGCCGCGTTCGCCCGGCGGGCCGGTTCGACGCTCAGGCACGTAAAGCCGCATGGGGCCTTGTACAACATGGCTGCAGTGGATCTTTCCCTCGCCAGTGCGATCGCCGACGCGGTGCGGGACTTCGATCCGCGGCTCATGCTCTACGGACTGGCCGGCAGCCAGCTGCTGGAGGCCGGGCGGCGGGCGGGTCTGACCGTCGTGTCCGAGGTCTTCGCGGACCGGGGCTACCGTGCCGACGGCACGCTCGTGCCACGTTCCGAGCCGGGTGCGCTCCTGCACGACCCCGGGCAGGTGTCCGCCAGGGCAGTGGCAATGGTGCGCGACGGCGGCGTGGAGAGTGTCGAAGGGGCCTGGGTGCCGCTGGACGTCGAGACCATCTGCGTGCACGGTGATTCGCCAGGCGCTGTCGGGCTCGCCCTGGCCCTGCGCGCCGCCCTGGTGTCCGCCGGTTTCGCGGTCCTCGCGCCTGGCGCCTGATCCCATGTGGGTGCGCATCGTCCTGCGCCTGGTCGGCTGGCTGCTGGGGTGTGCCGGCATCCTGACCACTCCAGGGGCCCTCGCGCAATGGCGCATCGGCCGCTGGTCCGATTGTTTTTCCTGGAAGGAAGACACCTCGCCCACCGTGCGGAAGACCGGGACCCTGACTCAGCTGTCCGTGGACTACACCGTGCCGCGCGAGTCCGGTCTGATCTTTGGCTACCGTGGCCGACTTGACGGGGGCTGGGTGGATTACGAGGGGTCGACCCGCTTTCCTCCGATTCAGCCTGTCACCGGCACCACCCTCCATGCCGGTACCGTGCAGGAGGCTCGGATGCGCTGGCGGGTGCAGGTCGGAACCAGATTGCCGTTCCCTGTCCACGAGAATGCCCACCTGACACGTCCATGATCAAACCCCTGTCGCTGCTCCTGTGTCTGTCGGCCGTGCTGTCTCTCGCGGGTTGTGCCACGCCTCCGGGGATTCCGGCAGCGACGGGCGCCGAGAGCGCCGAGGCGCGCCCCTGCTGTGCAGGCCGGATCCGGCCTGCCGTGCGCTGGGTGCAGGGGTTCGATGTCGATGGCAGCGTGCGGACGGTCCACGTGCTCCCTGGCGAGCGCGTCGCAGCCGGCCAGTTGCTGGCTGAACTGGATGACCAGCCCTTCGCCCAAGTGGAGGGGGGTGAAATGGCGTCGCTGCAGCAGGCCCGGTCCCGTCTTGAGGATCTGGGCAACTACATGCGCCCGGAGGATGTACGGCTGTTCTCGCCAGGGCTCGCCGGCGGGAGCGGCGCCGGAGATTCCCTGCGGGCGGCCGTCCTGGATGCAGAGATCGCCCGTGCGACGGCGATGACACGAGTCTGGCACGCCCGTCTGTCCAGCGAGCGGGCCCGCCTGCGTGCAAGGGCGCGGGGGCGCGTCGTTGCGGTCGAGGTCGTGGAAGGTCGGCCGGTGACTGCGGGGGCAGGTGTCTTCGTGCTCGAGGACGACGACTTCCTCGAGGTGGTGGCCCGCGTCCGCGGCGATGATTCCGGCGAGATCAGGCCAGGGCAGCGCGCCATCGTCCAGCGAAATGCCGACGGTGCGATGCTGCATGGGCGGGTGGTGCGGGTCGAGGCGGGCACACCGGCAGGCGCCAGGGAGGTGGTGGTGGCCGTCGTGGAGCGCGCCGTTCTCCGGGCGGGGGAGGCGGTGCGGGTCGGCTTTCCGGGGGTGGACAAAAATCTTTTTTGACGTTGGACAAACGCTTTGACATTGGACAAACGGCCCGGCTATACTTCGTTCACCGTTTAGACGAAGTCTAATATCGTCTGAACAGGATGGGTCGAGTGCCGGCTGCGCCGGCGACGCGACAGTTCAGCCCACCGTTCTGGAGGTTCACATGCAACTGAAGGGTTCCAAGACCGAAGAAAACCTGAAGGCCGCGTTCGCCGGCGAGTCGCAGGCCAATCGCCGCTACCTGTACTTCGCAAACAAGGCCGACGTCGAAGGTCAGAACGACGTTGCGGCCCTGTTCCGGTCCACCACAGAGGGTGAAACCGGCCACGCGCACGGTCACCTCGAGTATCTCGAGCAGGTGGGCGACCCGGCGACCGGGCTGCCGATCGGCGCTTCGCGTGACAACCTCAAGGCCGCCGTGGCCGGTGAGACGCACGAGTACACGGACATGTATCCGGGCATGGCCAAGACCGCCCGCGACGAAGGCTTCGACGAAGTCGCCGACTGGTTCGAAACCCTTGCCAAGGCGGAGCGTTCGCACGCAAACCGTTTCCAGAAGGCCCTGGACGCCCTGCAGGACTGAGGCGTTTCGCTGTAACGCCGCGACCGACGCCGACAAGGTGTCGGTCGCCGGCGGTGTGGCCGCGAATGTGGCCGTCCTCCCACCACACCCGAAACCGACCCATGCGCGAAGGCAGTCTCGAAGCACCCACACGCCATCCCATCGACTGGAAGAACCCCGACTTCTACGACGAGGGGAAGCTGTTCGAAGAACTGGAGCGGGTGTACGACATTTGCCATGGCTGCCGCCGCTGCGTCAGCCTGTGCAACGCGTTTCCGACGCTGTTCGATCTCGTCGACAACAACGAGACCTTGGAAGTCGAGGGGGTCAGGAAGGAGGATTACTGGAAGGTGGTCGACCAGTGCTACCTGTGCGACCTGTGCTACATGACCAAGTGCCCCTATGTTCCGCCGCA
>JBEICA010000240.1:0-5570 GCA_040373665.1 Burkholderiales bacterium
GGCATCGGCGGTGACCCGGTGAACGGACTCAAGCACATCGACGTGCTGCGCCTCTTCAACGAGGACCCCGACACCGACGCGGGGGTGATGATCGTCGAGATCGGCGGTTCCGACGAGGAGGCGTCAGCCCTGTGGGCCCGCGACAACATGAAGAAGCCTGTGGTGGGCTTCATCGCCGGTGTGACGGCGCCCCCCGGCAAGCGCATGGGCCACGCCGGCGCCATCATCTCCGGCGGCAAGGGCACGGCGAAGGAGAAGCTGGAGGTGATGGAATCCTGCGGCATCAAGGTCACGCGCAATCCTGCGGAGATGGGCTCGCTGCTGAAGAGCGTGCTCTGAGGCCCGGGGAACAGCCCGCCATGCGCAAGATCCTCGTTCCCATCGACGGCTCCGAGAACGCGCTGCGTGCGCTGCGGCACGTGATCGCCTCCCAGGGCGATTACCGCGAGCCTGCGTCGCTGGTGCTGGTGAACGTGCAGCCACCCATCGTCTCCGGTGCCGTGCGCATGTTCGTCGACCGCCAGCAGCTGGACGACCTCTACGCCGAGCAGGGGGAGGCGGCGCTGGCACCGGCCCGCGACATCGCCGCCGCGGCCGGGGTGGCCGCCGAGCACCACACTCTGGTGGGCGACGCCGCCGAAGCCATCGTCAAGGTGGCACGTGACACCGGCTGCGGCATGGTGGTGATGGGCACACGCGGCCTGGGCGCCGTGACCGGGATGCTGCTGGGTTCGGTCGCGACCAAGGTGATCCACCTGTCCGACGTGCCGGTGCTGCTGGTGAAGTGACGCGGGCGGCGCCCTGCCGCCCCATCGGCCCGCCCTGTCGGCCATCGATCATGCACGTGCCCGTCCGCCCCCGCGGGAGGCGGGCAGGCGCGAGCGGTCTCAGGCGACCTGCGACAGATCGAGCGCGAGGCGGGACTCGCGGCGCTCGAGCCGGTCGATGAGGATGCGCATGAAGGTGCGGTTGAACTGCAGCTGCAGGCTGGGCGAGGCGCGCTGCAGGTCCTTGGCGTCGAACTCCATGGCGATGCAGGTCTCGCGGGCGCGGACAGTGGTGGTGCGCCGCGAGGGCGCGGACTCGAAGTAGAGGATCTCGCCGAAGCAATGGCCTGCGCCCAGGGTGTCCAGCGCCCGGCCGCCACGACTCACCTCTATGCGCCCGGTGGCCAGGACGTAGAAGCCCTCGGCCCAGTCCCCCTCGCGCAGAATGGTGGTGCCGGCTTCCAGCCGGTGCCAGCGCGCCATGCGCAAGGCCTCCCACACATCGACGTCGCGGAAATCGCGGAAGAAGGCGAGCCCGCGCACAAGGGTGAATTTCTCGGTGTCGGACACGGCCTCCTGGGGGAGGGTGAGTTCCTGGAACACGGTGGCCAGTGCCTGGGTGAAGGCCTTCCAGGTCTCGTAACGGTCGGCGCGTGCCTTGGCCAGCGTGCGCATCACGATGGCGTCCAGCGCCTTGGGGATGCCCGGCCGCAGCGACGAGGGCGGCCGCGGCTCGATGTTGACCACCTGGTAGAGCAGGCTCGCGCGGTTCGATCCCTGGAACGGCAGCTTGCCCGTGAGCAGCTGGTACATGACCACGCCGAGGGAGTAGATGTCGGTCTGGTGGGTGAGCTGCTTTTCCTGCACCTGCTCGGGCGACATGTAGGCTGGCGACCCGATGCCGGTCAGGAAGGTGTGGGCCGCATGTCCGAAGAACGAGGCGCCGAAGTCCGAGATGCGGATGTCGCTTTCGCTGTCCTTGCGGATCAGGATGTTGGCCGGCTTGATGTCGCAGTGGATCACGCCCTGCCGGTACGCGTACTCGAGGGCGACGCCAGCCTTGAAAACGATCTCGACCAGCCTGTCGAAGGGCAGCAGGGCATCGGGCGCGCAGAACTGCTCCAGCGTGCCGCCGGCCACGTGCTCCATCACGACGTAGCTCATGTCGTCGTCGGTGGCGGCATCGTAGATGGAGACGATGTGCGGGTGGTTGAGCTTGCCCGCCAGCGCCGCCTCGTTCATGAACACGCGCTGGTAGCGGCGGTTCAGCTCGCTGTCGCCGGTGTCGGCGGTGCGCACCACCTTGATGGCCACGAGGCGGTCGTGGAAGGCATCCTCGGCGAGGTAGACGCTGCTGGTCGCCCCCTGTCCGATCTCCCGGATGACGCGGTACTTGCCTATGGACTCGGGCAGATTGTCGGACATGCGGGCGGGTGGCGTGGGCCGGTCGTAAGTTGTCGTACCGGAGCCTAACGGCGCTGCCCCACACAACTTGAGCGTCCCCGCAACACGCAGCCGGCGTGTCCGGCCGCCGACGGGCCGGGCACGCCGGGGGTGGGGTGTCAGTTGAGGAAGGGCACCTTCATGCCGGCCTGGACCGCGGGTCTCGCGCCGATGGCGTCGAACCAGCGCCTGACCTGGGGGAAATCCGCGAGTTCAACCTGATGCCAGCCGTGGCGCGCGACCCAGGGATAGGTCGCGATGTCGGCGATGGAGTACTCGCCGGCGAGGTATTCGTGCCCGGCGAGGTGCTGGTCGAGCACGCCGTAGAGGCGCCGGGTCTCGGTCTTGTAGCGCTCGATGGCGTAGGGCACCGTCTCCTTCGCGGCGCGGACGAAGTGGTGGACCTGGCCGAACATCGGCCCGACGCCGGCCATCTGGAACATGAGCCACTGCAGCGCCTGCCAGCGGCGCTCCAGCCCCTCCGGCAGGAAGCGGCCGGTCTTGCCGGCGAGATAGACCAGGATGGCGCCGGACTCGAACAGCGCGAAGGGCCTGCCCTCAGGCCCCTGCTCGTCTACGATGGCCGGGATTTTCCCGTTGGGGCAGACGGCCTGGAAGGCCGGGGCGAATTGCTCGCCCTTGCCTATGTCGACGGCGTGGACGCGGTAGGGCAGGCCGCACTCCTCGAGCATGATGGAGACCTTGCGTCCGTTCGGGGTGCCCCAGGTGTAGAGATCGATCATCTTCTCCTCCGCTGCCGGTTGCACCGGCGTTGTCGATACCCCGGCACGCCGGGGTGGCGTCGGCGGGCCGGCATTCCCCCGGCCCGCCCTGTCGGATGCACTCACGATTGCAGTTCGTCCTGCACGGCCGCAATACGGGCGGCGCGGATGTGGTCGGCCACCGCGGGGCCGGCGTGGCGGCTCGCCACGGCCTGGGCATCCACGGACTGGGCGGCGCGCAGTGCACGCTCGAGCACCTGCCGCGGCGCGAAGTGCGGGGCCTCGATGTCGTCCTCGAGGGCGGCGATCCACAGCATGTCGAAGAATCGCCCGGGGCGGCGCAGTGCGTCGCCGCGCACCAGCAGGTCGACCAGTCCGCTGGCGTCGAGCAGGTGGGCGGTGCGGACGGCCGTGAGGTGGCGTGCGCACAGGGTGGCGAGCTCGAGGCAGTCGTTGGGACAGCGCACGCGGACACCCAGGGCAGGCAGGGCGTCCCCGGCGCGGTGCGAGGCGAGGGAGAAGCGCACCGGCAGCGACGCCTCCAGGGCGGCCGCCCGGTCCAGCCGCGCCAGGGTCTGGCGCCCGGTCGTGCGCCCGGGGTCCAGCAGACCTGCCCACTCGGGTGCGATGCGCGGCATGGCGCCACACTCCCAGAGCAGCGTGAACATGACCGAGGGACGGGCTTCCATCAGCCCGCGGGCCAGCTCCTGCCAGACGCGCTCGGGCACGAGGTGGTCGGCCTCGCCGGTGTCGACCATGTGCCGCATCAGGGCCAGGGTGTCTTCGGCCACGGTGAAATCGAGGCGGGCGGCGAAGCGGGCCACGCGCAGGATGCGCACCGGGTCCTCGACGAAGGCGGGACTGACGTGACGGAGACAGCGGCGCTCGAGGTCACCCAGGCCGCCGAAGGGGTCGATCAGCGTGCCCGACGCGTCGCGCGCCATCGCATTGATGGTGAGATCGCGCCGGGCGAGGTCCTCCTCCAGGGTGACCTCGGGCGAGGTGTGCACGGTGAAGCCCTTGTAGCCGCGACCGCTCTTGCGCTCGGTGCGGGCCAGCGCGTGTTCCTCGCGTGTGGTGGGGTGGAGGAACACGGGGAAGTCCTTGCCCACGGGCTGGTAGCCCAGCGCGACCATCTGCTCCGGGGTGGCACCCACCACCACGTAGTCGTGGTCCTGCACCGGCCGGTCGAGCAGCTCGTCACGCACCGACCCGCCGACGCGGTAGATCTTCACGACTTCACCGGCCGGCGCGCTCGCGCAGGGTGTTGTAGCGGACGCGCTCGCCGCTCCGCCCGAGGTAGGCGGGTGCCACGGCCTCCAGCGGCGTGGGCGAGAAGCCCAGGATCTCCGGGAAGGCGCAGCCGCAGACGTTGTCGACGCGCATGGAGTCGAGGTTGTCGCGCGACATGAGCCTGCCCGGCAGGTGCTCGAGCGCGAAGGCCTGCAGCCAGGCCAGCGGGCCGGGCAGGGGCAGTATGCGGCGGCGCACACCGGCCAGGGCGGCGGTGATTTCCACCAGCTCGCGCAGGGTGTAGACGCGGGGGCCGCACAGCGCGTGGCACTGGCCATCCGCAGCGGGTTCATCCAGCAGGCGGGTGACGGCCCGTGCCACGTCCTCCACGAACACCGGCTGGAAGCGGGCGCCGGCACCGGCCAGGGGAATGACCGGCGTCGGGAGAGTGACCAGGCTGGCGAACAGGGTGAGGAAGCTGTCGCCGCGACCGAACACGACCGAGGGGCGGAAGACAGTGGTGCGGATGCCGTGGCTCCGGGCCTTCATGATCTCGGCCTCGCCCCGCGCCTTGGAGCGCAGGTATTCGCTGGGGCCCTGGGTGGAGGCGCCGAGGGCGCTGATGTGCACCAGCCGGGATACGCCGGCCTCGCGGCAGGCGGCCACGATCTTCGCGGGAAGCTCCTCGTGGTTGCGGCGGAAGGCGCCGCGCGGGTGATCGTGCAGCACGCCGACGCAGTTGATGACCGCATCGCAGCCGGCGATCACACGCGACAGGGCCGCGGGGTCGTGGACGTCGGTCTGCACCACCTCGACGGTGGGGAGCAGGATGAGGGCTTGCTTGGCGCGTTCGCGGATGCGCGAGGGTACGCGCACGGAAATGCCCTGCGCGGAGAGCAACTCGGCCACGTGCCGGCCGATGAAGCCGCTCCCGCCGATCAGGCAGACAGATCGTATCGTCATCTCAGGATGGAGGACGGGCGAGGCAGGCCTCCCGTCATGGTGTTGCGGACGCTGGAGTTTAGCCCGGAAATTTCACCAGGCCGGCCCCGAGAATGAGCAGCGTATCGACGCCTACCGGATGTGCAACGAACTGGCTGCGGGCCAAAGTGGATCTGTCGGCCTCCACGGGCGCTGGCGGGTGCCTTGCAGTCATGCCGCGCCCGCGCTTCGCGCCGAGGGAAGGTCTGGTCGATGTGCACGGATCGCGTGGCCGTCGGCAAGGGGCGATGGCAAGGCGGGAGACGAAGACGAGATTGGACATCTCGTCGAGCCGACCAACGCCGCCAGCGCCCGTTTCCGGCGCCACCCGAAGGGACGGGGCCCCGCGGGGGGGGGGAGTTTTTTGGCCCCGGCCGGGGGTGGTGGGAACCCACCGGCCCCGACCAGGGCGGGCGACACCCCC
>JBEICA010000195.1:0-6667 GCA_040373665.1 Burkholderiales bacterium
CGATGCGCAAGGTGCTTCTCCTGCCCGTGCTGTCTCCCCGTTCTGAGCCTGTCAGCGGTAAGGACTAAAGTTATCAGTTAAACGGACGATAACGGGGAGTGGCGCGCACGTCGTACGGACCATATCGAGAACAAACGCCGTTGTGAAGCTCCCTGCCCGAGACGTCTTCTTGCTGTTGAATCGCCCCCTCGCTGTCATCCGGCCATGCCGGCAACGGGGCGGGTCCCTCATTGAAGCCCTCGCCGTTCTGGCCATTCTCATCATCCTCGCAGCGATGGGGGCGCCCAGCATGGCCTCTTTCACTGCATCGCGAAACGTCGAGTCCGTTGCGCGTCAGCTGGCAGATGACATGGCGCTGGCCCGCCAGGAGGCGGTCAAGCGCAACACGCGGGTGTTGGTGTGTCCAGGCGCCAGCGGTAGTGCGTGCACCGCTCCGCAAGCTGCGACGGACTGGACCAAGGGATGGCGGGTCTGCCAGGATGCCGGCGCCGACGGGGAATGTGACCCTGCCACTGCCACGGATCCGAACCCCATCCGGGTCCGGGGCGCCCTGGATGCAGCCGTTTCGGTGACCGGCCCGCTGAGCGAGGTCCGGTTCAACCCGGATGGCACGACGACATCCGGGTCTTATTCCGACTACACCGTCGACAGCACCCGGTCGGCCGTGGCCAGTTGGCGGGTTCGGTTTGCCGCCTCCGGGGCCGTCAGCCTGCGCAGGCCAGGCTCATGAGTGCCCCGATCGTCCGCCGCAGCATGACAGGGCCGGGGCAGACCGGTTCAGGATCGAGCCGTGGGTACGCGATGATCGAGTCCCTGGTGGCGATCCTGTTGATCGCACTCTGGATGCTCGCCATCGCCGGCGCCGAGGCGACCACGTCGAAATATCAGCGAAGCGCCGGATACCGTTTCGCAGCCGTGTCCCTGGCCGCCGAACTCGGCGAGCGGATGAACGCCAATGCGGACGGGGCGAACGCGGGCAACTACGCTCTGGCCTCAACGGCTTCAGCCGTCACTGCCAGCGCCGACTGCAGCCAGGCCAACTGCAAGCCTTCAGATCTGGCCCGATACGACCTTGCGCAGTGGACCGCCCGTGCCGTGTCGACCCTCCCTCTGAAGGATGTCACCGTCACGCAGGGTGGGGGCGCCGGTGCGCCCATCGACTACACGATCCGCATCCGATGGGACGAGCCACGCGGACGGCAGACCTACTCGAGCGAGGGCACCTCCGAGACACTCAGCCATACGCTGGTCAAGGTGATTCCCCGAGCGGGGACCTGAGATGCCTACCTGCGCCGCGCACTCCCGTCGTCAGGCTGGCACCTCGCTGGTGGAACTGGTCATCGCGATGACGGTGGGCATGGTCCTGGTGACTGTCATGCTGCGGGGAACCGCCGCGTCCTCGACTCATGCGGCCGTCAACTCCGTCCTCGCCGAGTACCTCACCAACGGTCGGTACGCGCTCGAAGTCATCCGGCGCGACTTGCGTCACGCAGCCATGAGCCCTCTGATTTGGGAGGGCGCGCAGGTCCAGGTGAATGGCGCCGTGTCAGCGCAGAACTACGGCTGCGGCGCCGGGTTCGACACCACGGTGATCGATGCCGGCCTCTGGGCAGCGAACGACACCAACCCTTTTTCGAGCACATGTCTGGCGACTGGCACCGACCGGCAGTACCAGCGCGGGGATGTCATGGTCGTGAGGAAACTGTCGAACCAGCCGGTGTCGGCGTTTGCGGCGAAGGCGCCGTATCTGAGGATCTCGTACGGTGCCGGGAACATGTTTCTGGGTGAACAGACCCCGGCGGCCCTGCCCAGCCCCGTCTACGACCACGCCGTGCTCACGGACGTCTACTACGTCAACGCCTTCACCTACAGCAAGGACGAAAAGCCGCTCGTGCCGGCTCTGTACCGGCTGCGTCTCTCGGCGGGCGGCACACCGAGGATGACTCCGGAACTGGTGGCGTCAAACGTCGAGCACCTCCAGTTGCGCTTGGGTGTCGATGACGGCAGCGGCAACGTGCGCCTCGTCTCACCGGGGGCCGTGACCGATTGGTCGGCCGTGCGCTCCGCGCAGGTCTGGCTGCTTCTCCGGGGAACCCAGCCCGAGAGCGGTCTGCCCAAAGCCAGCTACAGCCTGGGCGATGTGACCTACGGCCCGGATGACAGTTACCGTCGCACCGTGTTGAGCACGGTCGTCCATCTGAGAAGTCGGTGACGGGATGCCCGCCTGCTCGGCACGACAGCCCGCGGCAGTCTCGGGCGATTCCGGAATGACGATCCAGCGCATGCGCACCGGCCGGACCGGATTACGGCAACGGGGTGGGACGCTCATCGTCGTGGTGGCGCTGATCCTGGGCGCCTGCCTTGTTTCCCTGACCGGCCTGTTTCTCGCCCGAGGGCAGGGTCAGTTGGTGGGAAACATCCAGCATCAGGAGGGCGCGTTCAACGAGGCGGAAGCCTCAGCGGTCGTTGCGGAATTGTGGCTGGCCACTGGGAGCAATGCACGATCGGCGGTTTTCTCTACCTACGATGCCAGTGCCGCCGGCCTCTACCCGGCGGGAAAGCTGCGAGAACTCGGGCTCGACCCGGCCACCATGACCTGGGGTACGAGCAACTCCGTCAGCGCCGGCGCGGGTCGCTATCTGGTGGAACGGATCGCGCGCGCCGTGAAGGTCCCAGGCGCCAGTCTGCAGGTGGGCCAGCGCGCCACGGGGTCATGCAACCAGGTGGACATCTTTCGGGTGGTGGCGCAGTCGTCCTCGACGCGTGGTGCCACGCGGATGATCGAGACCATGGCCGCCTCCAATGGATGCTACTGAAGGATCGAGGGAGATGCGATGCAAGCCCTGACCAGACGGGTCCGCACTGTGAGCCGCCAGAGGGGGGCGCTGGCTGCGTTCGTCGCTTCTGTCGTGTTCGCGGGAGCAACCCTCCTCGGGCCCCAGTCCCACGGGGAGTTCGCCGCCGACAAGCAGCCGGTCGCATGGCAGGCTCAACTCGATTTCACCGACTACGACCTCGCGGGCGGCAAGTCCGTGGCCGTCAGGGGCGACTACATCCGAGGCACCTGGGATGGGGATCTCGTGGCCTACAACGTGAGCGCCACAGGAAGCTCCACCGTCAAATGGAAAGCGCGGGAGAAAGTGCCTGCGCATGCTTCCAGGAAGATCTTCACCTCCTCGGCCAGCGGCTCCGGTGTCGCATTCCGCTGGAGTGGCACATCGGCCATCACCGCACAGCAGCAGGCGCTGCTCGGTAACGCAACGTCCGGGCCGCAGGTCCTCGACTACCTGCGGGGCGACAAGACCAACGAGGTGAGCAGCGCCAAACCCTACCCCGGCGGACTGTTCCGGCAGAGGTTTTCGACGCTGGGCGCGATCATCCACAGCCGTCCGTACGTTCGGGGCAACACCGTCTACGTCGGAGCAAACGACGGCATGATGCACGCCTTCGATGCCGAAACGGGTGTCGAGCGCTGGGCCTACATCCCATCCATGCTGTTCGCGAACGGGAAACTCGCCTCCCTGAGTTCGCCCTTGTCCACGGATTTTCCCTATCTCGTCGACGGCTCGATGACCATTGGTTCGGTGGGTGGAAAGGACCTGCTTGTCGGCGCTCTGGGCGATGGCGCCAAGGGTCTGTACTGCCTCGATGTCACTTCGCCTTCTCCCTCGACCGAAGGCGACGCTGCGAAAATGGCCGAGTGGGAGATCACTGAAGCCACCACAGGCTACGCCAACCTGGGCAATGTCATCACGGCTCCGCAGTTGGTCACTCTCGACAGCGGCGCCACGGTGGTGCTGTCGCCGAACGGCACGAACAGCGCAGGGAAGGTCTCCTCGCTGTTCGTGATCAAGCCCTCGGACGGGACGAAGCTCGCCGAGATCAAGGCGGGTACTGCACTCGCCGATGGCAGCGCCAACGGGTTGGGCGGCCTCGCCGCCGTCGACAGCAATGGCGACGGGAGGGTCGACGTCGTGTATGCAGGCGACCTGAAGGGCACGCTCTGGCAGTTCGATGTGGGCGGTGCGAGTTACCCGTCGAGCGCCACGGCGGTCTTCACGCCCGATTCGACCGACGCGCGACCGATCACTGCCGCGCCCAGCGTGTCCCTGCATCCGCTTGGCGGATTGATGGTGAACTTCGGCACCGGGAAGGTCTTGACCCGGGCCGATCTCAGCAGCACGGCGACGGAATACCTCTACGGCGTCTGGGCCAAGAGTGCGTCGACGCCCACAGATCTCACCACGCTCACCCTGACCGAACGCACCGCTCCCGATGGCGTCACGAAGGTGCGCACCTTGGCCGGCACGGCAGCGAACTACGCGAATGGCAAAAAGGGCTGGCGGATCGCCCTTGCGGGCGGCGAGCGCGTTCTGGGCAGCGACCTGATCACCGACAGCGGCCGATTCCTGGTCACCACGTCGATCCCGAACAGCGGCTCGGCCCAGGGAGGCTGGCTCGTGCAGGTAGGCGCGGTCTACGGCACCGCGCCACCCAAGCCCGTCTTCGATCTCGACGGTGACGGCATCGTGGAGGCTGCCGGTGGTGATCAGATCTCGGTCATCTCCGGGGGGGCGACGACATCTCTGGTGCCGGTGGCCTTGTTTCTCGGCACCGGAGCCTGGAGCCAGCCGGTGCTGGCCCAGTTGAGTCGTGCCCTGGACAGACCTTTCCTCAACCACAATGCGAATCAGGCGCTTCCCGACTACGCAACGGTCTACACGCCGCCGAGCGGCGGCGTCGCCGGAGGACACTTCGACTTCGACATCTTTTATGGGTGTCCCTCCACCAAGGAGATCAGCAAGACCAACTGCGGCACCAGCGGCACCAATACACACACGCATGAATACGACGACAAATACAACGTCGTCGGCGTCAACATGCTGAACCCCAGCCAGGTCGACTACAACCTTTCCCGGGCGATCACTTCTCCCACCGGCACGAGCTTCAAGATCCTCGTGGCCAATGCGAAGTGGTCTCCGGCGGCGGGGTTGAAGGCCGGTACCACGATCTCCGGCGCGGCATGGAAGCTGGCGGTATCGCCCGAGGGATTTCTTTCCGAGACGCCAGGCGGCGCCGCGAAGGTGTTCACGCGAGCGACGCTCACGGACTTCGTCTACGCGCTGCCGCCCGACGGCTTTTCGAATGCCGACTGGGGCACCGGCATCGTGCGGGCCGGCCTGATCCCGACGCAGACCGGGTGTGTGCGGGACAACAAGAAGCCCACGCAGGCCTGGATGGATGGTGCCTTGACAATCCAGGTGGTCGATGCGAGCGCCGGGGCGGCTGATGTGCAGGCGAATGCACCTGCCGATGCGGGAGGCTATCGGCTGAAGGATACTTCGACCGCCCGAGCCAAACTGCTGGCCCAGTACACGACCTTCTGGCACCACGGCAACGGGTTCTGCAAGACGGACGCAGGCTGGGATCCCAGCCCGGCGGTGGATGCCGGTGCGTCGGGAAAATCGTCGACCCCGGCCCCCGGATCGGACGACCCCAAGGGCACCTTCTACTGGGGCGTTTTCGGCACCGGTGTCGGAACCGGCGTCAGCGGTGGGACGACCGAATACACATACAACGGTACCAAAGTAGTGGTGAGCCGCATCTTCGATGGCAACGGCGTGACGCAGACCATGACCGCGAGCGGCGTTGAAGTCAGCAGGGTGGTCTCGAAATTCGGAACCGCGTCCGGCGCGCCCGTGCAGTCTGCCGAGCGCGCGCGACTCGGTCGTCTGGGATGGAAGGAGATCGTGCGATGAGGCGGGAGTGTTGGCGTTCTCCATCACGGCGCCGGGTCGGGGTCGCCCAAGACGGTGGCTTCACACTGATCGAACTGGTCGCCGCCATCGCCATCTTCGCGATACTCATGTCCGTGGCGATCCCCAGCTACAGATCTTACGTCGTGCGGACATCGCGCGAGGGCGCGAAGGCGGAACTCATTGAACTGGCTGGCCTTCAGGAGAGGATCTTCCTCAACGCCAATGCCTACTCATCGAAAATGACCGATGCGTACAACGGCACGGCGACGGGTGGCCTGGGGGTCAGCAGCGGCACAACCCGGGATGGTCGGTACGGCCTTTCGGTCACTGTCAACGGCGCAGCCTTCACCTTGACTGCCACCCCGGTGTCGAACAGCATCCAGTCAGGTGATGGCAACCTGACAATCGACTCGGCCGGGCGTCGGACCTGGGGCAGCAAGGTCTGGTGACCGATGGCCGCGCGCATCCTGGCGGTGTCGTGGCCACCCCTGCGTCGCTCCCAGGCTTGCGGACTCATCGGGGTGCGCCGTCCGAGGCGGTCTGTCCTGCGGTTCCATCCCGATGGCCAGCCCCGGCCGTCACTGAGCAGGGACGGTCGGCTTCCAGAGTCTGTGTCCTGCTGGGGGGCAGAAGGCGAGGCCTGACGCGAAGGTCATGAGGTCACGGCTATTTTCTGGGGCTGCGGGTCTTGCATCCACGGCATGTCCGCCAGCAGCGGCGCCTGCAGGCAGCGACGCAGCGTGTCGAGGTTCTCCTCGGCAGCGGACATGGCGGGGTCGATGCGGTTGGCGATCCAGCCGGCCAGGGTCAGGCCACGGCGCAGAATGGCTTCGTGGGTGAGCAGGGCGTGGTTGATGCAGCCCAGGCGCAGGCCGACGACCAGGACCACGGGCAGTCCGAGGCGCACG
>JBEICA010000166.1:0-7569 GCA_040373665.1 Burkholderiales bacterium
CCATCCACGCAGGCGGCCGCAGTTCCCCCGCGGCCTGTCGCGCGCGGCGTGCCTGCACCGCCGTCGCGGCCGACCCTGTCCGCCGGGGTGCCCGATGCGCTCTCGTCCGCGGAGGTGGTGCCCGACGAGGGCGCCGGTCCTCGCGTCGCCACTGCGCCCCGCGCCGAGTCCGCGGTGCGCCGCGATCTGCCGGCTCCGGCTGCATCCCGGCCCGCGGCGCCGGCCGTCACCGTCGTCGCGGCACCTTCCGTGGCGGCGCAGGTGGCCGCCCCCACCGCCGCCCCGACGCTGCCCAGGTCCGACGCCGGGCGGCCCAGGCCGGCTGCGCCCGGAACTGGCGGCGCGCGGGCGCCCCGCATATCCTTTCCCGGGCTGCCCTCGGGCGCTGGCATCGACCAGGCGGCGCTCGATGCCTTTGGCCTGGGCGTCGCGCGACACATCGGTGAGAGCCGCAGGGACTACCCGTTGCGCGCCCGGCGCCTGCGTCAGGAGGGCACGGCCGAGGTGGTGGTGAAGGTCGGGGCGGATGGCAAGGTGAAGGACATCACCGTGACTCGATCCAGCGGCCACCGTCTGCTGGACGAGGAGGCCGTCGAACGCGTGCGCAGTGTCCTGCCCCTGCCAAAGGCCCCCCCCGACCTGCGTGGCCGCGAGTTCAGCATCCAGGTCCCCATTTCCTTCAAACTCGTCGAACCGTGACCCTGCCCGAGCCCACTTCCCTGTATCCCCCCATCGAGCCGCGACAGGTCCTGTCGCTGCCGGTCCCGGGCGGTCACCGCCTGCACGTCGAGGACTGCGGTCACCCGGAGGGCGTGCCCGTGCTGTTTCTGCACGGCGGGCCGGGCAGCGCCACCAAGCCGGATCACCGGCGCTATTTCGATCCCCGCCACTACCGCGTGGTCCTGTTCGACCAGCGCGGCTGCGGTCGCAGCACGCCGCTCGGCGGTGTCGACTGCAACACGACGGCTCATCTTATCGACGACATCGAGCGCATCCGCAACCATCTGGGGGTGTCGCGCTGGGTGCTGTTCGGCGGATCCTGGGGCAGCACCCTGGCTCTCGCCTATGCTCAGGCCCACCCCGATCGGGTGCGTGCACTCATCCTGAGGGGCATCTTCCTGGCCTCGCGCGCCGAGCTGGACTGGTACTTCACCGGGTTGAGGCAGTTCCTGCCCGAGGCCCGGGAGGCCTTGTTCCGGGTTGCCCCCGGTCACTCCTGGGAGCGGCTGGTGGCCTGCTACGAGACGCTGCTCAACAGCGCCGATCAGGAGCAGGCGCGGCGGGCCGCGGCGGACTGGAACGCCTACGAGTCGGCGATCATGGCCATCGGCGACAACGCGGCACCCATGTCTGGTGTGGCCGATGAGGCCGCGCTCGCGCGGGCGCGCGTGCAGATCCACTACCTCGCGCGCGCCTGCTTCCTGCGCGACGGCGAACTGCTGGACAACCTGCCGCGCATCGCGCACCTCCCCGCCATCCTGCTGCACGGGCGGCAGGATTTCGTCTGCCCGCCTGTCACCGCCTGGGAACTCGCACGCCGCTGGCCGCGCGCCCGACTGAGCTTCGTCGAGCAGGCGCGGCACGCCGCATCCCATCCCGCCCTCGAGCGTGCCCTCGTCGCCGCGGCGGACGAGATGCTCCAGCGGCTGGCCGCAGCCGAATGAGAACGGCGTGAGCCTGCGCGTCCGCATCAACCTGCTGATCACGGTGCTGACGGTGCTGTTCACCGCAGCCGTGCTGAAGATCGCGGTGGACGACACCCGGCGCGCCATCCGGGAGGAGATGGAGGGAGCCAACCGGGTCACCCTGCAGCTGCTGTCCACCGTCATCCGCGACGCGCAGATCGTTTCGGGGCCACAGGCCGGGGGGCATGCCGTCCTGCTGGGTTTTCTGCGCGAGCTCGGACGGGTGCGCGCCCACGACATCGTCCTGCGTGACGTCGACGACACGCTGCTCTACGCCTCGCCACCCTCGGCCTACAAGGCGGGGCGCTCTGCGCCGGAGTGGTTCGTCCGGCTGGTACGCCCGGAGCTCGCGGTCATCAACCTGCCGGTCAGTCGCGGCAATCTCACCGTCACGGTCGATCCGTCCCGCTCGGTGCTCGACGCCTGGGACGATCTCGGGAGTCTGGTGGCGGTGATCGCCGTCTTCCTGGTGGCAGTCAACGTGCTCGTGTTCTTCCTGCTCGGCCGCTCGCTGCAGCCGGTGGAGGCGATACTGGCCGGCCTTCAGCGCATGGCCCGCGGCGACCTCGGTGCCCGGCTGCCGGTGTTCCGGACCCCCGAGTTCGCGGCCATCAGCCAGACCTTCAACGGCATGGCCGACGCCCTCGAGCGCAGTCTCGCCGAGAACCGGCGTCTGGCCCTGGTGGCCCAGCAGTCGAGCGATGCCATTCTGATCCAGGATCTGGAGGGCAGGGTGTCGTACTGGAACCCCGCCGCGGAGCGCCTGTTCGGCTATTCCTCCGCCGAGATCGTCGGGAAGCCCGGGGCGCTCATCGTGCCGGCGGATCTGCAGCCGGAGCTGGCGCGCCAGTCCGCCGCCCTGCGGGCGCGTTCCAGCATCGATCCGGTGGAGACGCGGCGCCTGACGCGGGATGGCCGCGAGATCGACGTGGCCCTGGCGGCGGCGCCGCTGGTCGACCCCGCGTCGGATCAGGTCATCGGCGAGATCTGTTCCCTGCGCGACGTCACCGAGCTCAAGCGGGCGCGGGAGGCGGAACTCGAGCTGGCCCAGAATCGCCGGCTGACGCAGCTGATCCAGGCCAGCCTGGAAGAGGAGCGGCGCAGCATCGCGCGCGAGCTGCACGATGAACTCGGGCAGTGGGCCACGGCTGTGCGCACCATCGGCACCGTCATTGCGACGCGCACCGAGGGCACCCAGCCCGACCTCCACCGCAGCGCCCGCATGATCGTGGACACCGCCGGGCGCATCTACGACACCCTGCACGGCATCATCCGCCAGTTGCGGCCCAGCGCCCTCGACCACCTCGGCCTGCGAGACACCCTGGAGGAGGCCGTCGTGCAGTGGCGCAGCATGCACCCGGAGATCGATTTCCGCCTTGCCGTGGAGGGGGGGCTGGAAGGGCTCGGGGAGCGGGTCAACATCACCGTCTACCGCATCGTGCAGGAGTGTCTGAACAACATCGTCAAGCATGCCGCAGCCTCCGTGGCCGAGGTGAGCGTCAGCCGCGTGGACGAGCACGGGCGCGACAGCCTGCGCGTGACCGTGCGGGACAACGGTCGCGGACTGGTCGATCCTGCTGCCGTCCGCGCCACCCGCTTCGGCATGCTCGGCATGCGTGAACGCGCCGAGGCGCTTGGTGGCCGGCTGGAGGTCACGGGCGGGGAGGGCGGCGGGCTGACCGTGGGTGTCGTCATCCCGCTGGTGGAATCATCGGGCAGGCCGCCTGTCGAAGCGGCCACTGCCAGAGGGGAGTGAGTCCGCCATGAGCGACCTGATCATCAACGTGATGCTGGCCGACGACCACGCCGTGGTCCGCATGGGTTTCCGCCTGTTGCTCGAGGGTGCGCCCGATATCCGGGTGGTGGCGGAAGCGGAGAGCGGCGAGGAGGCGGTTCGGCGCTTCCAGGAGGTGCGGCCGGACGTCCTGGTGCTCGACCTGTCGATGCCGGGCATCGGCGGGCTCGAGGCCTTGTCGCGCATCCTCGCCCGCGAGCCGGGGGCGCGGGTGCTGGTACTCACCGCGCACGAGGACGCGATGCACGCCAAGCGTGTGCTCAAGGCGGGTGCCCTGGGCTACCTGTCCAAGCGCACGGCGCCCGAGGCCCTGATCCAGGCCATCCGGATGGTTCACCAGCGGCGCACCTTCCTCGAGCCTGCCATCGCCCAGGCCATTGCGGTCCAGCAGCTCACCGGCGACCGCAGTCCCGTCGACATGCTGTCGGAGAAGGAATTCAAGGTCTTCCTGGCCCTGGCGAAGGGCCAGAGCGTGGCCGACATCGCCCAGGTGATGTCGCTCAGCCCGCGTACCATCGGCACGCATCTCTACAACATCAAGCAGAAGCTCGGCGCTTCCAATTCGGCGGAACTGGCCCTGGTCGCGATGCGCCACGGGCTGCTGGAGCCCTGAGACCAGCCTCTGGCCGACGGGCGCCGGCCGGGGCCGGAAGCTCATGAAAATCATGAGGCGGTTTTCAGTGATTTGACGACGCCTGAGGTGGCCGGCATCCGGAGAATCCGGGGTGTTCGATGAATGCAGTTTCACGAAACCACCGAGTCAAGGAGCACGCCATGTGGAACAAGCCCGAGTACACCGAAATGCGTTTCGGCTTCGAAGTGACGATGTACATCGCCAACCGCTGAACCAGAGATCGAGGAAAACGCCATGTGGACCAAGCCCGCCTACACCGAAATGCGCTTCGGCTTTGAAGTGACCATGTACATCGCCAACCGCTGAATCGAGCGGCAGGTGATGTCGAGAAGGGCCGCCATCGGCGGCTCTTTTCTTTTGTGTGGCCGGCGGCGTGGGGAGGACGACGCCCCGCCTGCTTGGTCGGACCCCTGGACGTCGGTAGAATCCGGCGCCTCATCGGGAAACCCCACTCCCGACCCAGAATAACGTTTCGCGAAAAGCCCTGGAGAACCGCATGTCTGCCCGTCGCACGTCCGTTGCCTGCCACCGGCAGGTCCGCCCTCTCTGCGCCGCCCTCACTCTGGCCCTGTGTGCCGTGGCCGAAGCGCAGGCCCAGAGCTCCGTACGCTCCGCTCCCGTGGTGGTGACGGCCACCCGCGGCGAGCGATCGAGCCTCGATGTGCCCGCGGCCATCGACACCCTCGACAGCCGTGACCTGAACGAGGCCCGGCTGGGGGCGAACGTGGCCGAGACGTTGCCGCGCATCCCCGGTACCTACGTGCAGAACCGCGAGACCTACGCGCAGGAACAGCAGATCACGGTTCGCGGCTTCGGCGCACGGTCGGGCTTCGGAACACGAGGCATCCGCCTGTTCGCCGACGGCATCCCGGCCAGCACCCCGGATGGTCAGGGTGGCAGCGCCAATTTCGATTTCGCCTCGGCCTCGCGCATCGAGGTGCTGCGCGGTCCGTTCTCGGCGCTTTATGGCAACCACACCGGCGGCGTGGTGCAGATCTTCACCGAAGACGCGCCCAAGGACCCGACCGTCACCGGCTTCGCCAGCTTCGGCAGCTACGACACCATGCGCATCGGTGCCAAGTTCGGCGGTCGATACGGCAACGCAGGCGCCGTGGCCAGCGGAAGCTACCTGAGCACCGAGGGCTACCGGCAGCGCAGCTCCTCCTCGCGCCACCTGTTCAACGCCAAGTTCGACGCCCCGGTCGGCGACAACGCCAAGCTCACCCTGGTGGCCAACTACCTCGACCAGCCGGAGGATCTGGATCCGCTGACCCTGAACGCGGCCCAGGTGGCGGCAAACCGGCGGCAGGCGCGCCCCAACACCACGAACCCCAATGCGGGCGGCTCGCAGCAGTTCAACACGCGGAGAAGCCTCGACCAGAAACAGATCGGAGCCGTCTACGACCTGAACCTGAACGCTGCCGACAACGTGCGCCTCATGGTCTACGGTGGCCAACGCAACAACATCGGCTATCTTGCGCTCGCGGGCACTGGCGCACTGAGCTCCGGTGGTGTGTCGGAGTTGTCACGGGACTATGGCGGCATGTCCGGCCGCTGGACGCGGAAAACCGAGCTTTTCGCCGGACAGCCCTTCACGATCACCGCCGGCATGGATTACGACGTCGCGCTCGAGGCGCGCAAGGGATATGTCAACAATTCCGGTGTGGCGGGCGCGCTGAAGCGCAATGAGGACAACCGCACCCAGAGCTGGGGTGCCTACGGGCAGGCGGAGTGGCAGCCGCTGCCCAGGCTGTCGACCTTTCTCGGTCTGCGCTACACCCAGGTGTCGTTCCGCTCGAAGGATTACTACATCGTCGGTGCCAATCCTGACGACAGTGGTTCGGCGCGTTACGACGCCTGGACGCCGGTCGTCGGTGCGATGGTGCGGGTCACTCCTCTCATCAATGTCTACGCCAACGCTGGCAGAAGCTTCGAGACCCCCACACTCATCGAACTCGCCTACCGCAACAACGGCAGCGGCCTGAACTTCGGCCTGCAGCCCAGCACCAGCAATCACTACGAGATCGGTACCAAGATGCTGGTGAACGACAACCTGCGCCTCAACGCTGCCCTGTTCCAGGTCTATTCCAACCGGGAAATCGTGGTGGATACGAACGTGGCGGGTCGGTCGGTGTTCAAGAACGCCGGCGCGACACAGCGCAACGGTGTGGAACTCGCGGCCGAGGGCGACCTCACCAAAGGTTTCTTCGCCTACGCTTCGTACACCTACCTGCGGGCGACTTTCGAGGACGCCTTCGTCAGCAACGGCAATGCCGTGGCCAAGGGCAATCAGATTCCAGGTGTGCCACGCTCCTCGCTGTACGTGGATCTTGGCTGGCGCCACGCCGAATCGGGGTTCTTCTCGGCGGTGGAGAACCGCTGGGTGTCGAAGGTGTTCGCCAACGATACCAACGCCAACTGGGCCGACAGCTACCAGACCATGGACCTGCGTCTGGGTGTGAACCGCAACATCGAGGGCTTCGCGGTGCAGGCCTTCATGCGCGCCAACAACCTGCTGGGTGAGAAGTACATCGGGGCGGTGGCCGTGAACGACGGCAACGGTTACTTCTATGCTCCCGCGCCAGAGCGCAACTTCCTGTTCGGCGCGTCCGTCTCCAGGCAGTTCTGAGGCGGGCGATCGACGGCGGTCGCAGGATCGCCCGATGAAAAAAGCCGCGCGTGCGCGGCTTTTTTCATGTTCCGGCCCGTCGTGGCAACCGCGCGGGCATGCCATCGAGAGGGAGCGCCCTGCGGGGCAGGGGGCGGGCACACCCTCTGGCAGTGAACGTCACCACCCCGAGACCCACGGATGAGAATGCCCGGCTATGGCCCCAGCCCGGCGCCCCCGGTGCGACGCGCCAGATGGTCCACGAACACCGCCAGATAGTTGGCCTGCAGGGCATCGAGGACGCTGTCGGGGAGTCCTTCCTTGTGGAGGTCGGCGAACGTGGACCCGGAGACGCCGGCTGCCAGAGTCGAATGCACCCCCGAGCGCAGGCCGATGCCGATGACGCCGGAGAGTGGGCGGGTGGCCAGTTGCTGCAGCAACGCCTCTTCGGTCTGTCCGGTGCGATGCAGGACGCGCAACTCCTCGATGGTGATGGCGGACCGGGGGTTGAATCCCGCTGTCGAGCGGTACCACTCCGGCAGGCCGACCGGCCGGTCGGTCCGTAGCGAGGTGTCCGGGGAAGTCTGCACCACCGAGCCGTTGGTCTCCAGCGAACCGAGGTCGACCTGCTGGGGATAGCAGGGGCCGCAGCGGCCGTAGGCCGCCATGCCACGGCGGATGATCAGGGTCACGTCGTCCAGGAAGCCCTGCTGGAGGTGATCGAGCACGGCGTCACTGACGCCGGCCGCCCGCAGGCGCGCAAAATCGGACCCGCGCAGCGCGAAACTGGTTCTGGACACCCGCAGGGCGTTGAGGATGCTGGCGGGTGAATCGCCGCGCTGGCTGC
>JBEICA010000280.1:0-4792 GCA_040373665.1 Burkholderiales bacterium
GCCAGTGCGCAGGATGTTGGCCGCCGTGTCCTTCAGCCGCCCGTCCTTCAGGCGGTTGATGCTGATCATCAAAACAGGCGGGTCCTCGCCGACCATGTTGAACATGGAGAAGGGCGCGGCGTTGACCACACCCGTCGGCCCGACGGTGGTGACCAGCGCGATCGGGCGCGGCACGATCAGGCTGGCCATCAGCTTGTAGCGCTGGTAGGCGGTGATGATCTCGAAATCGACTTCGGTCACCGAAATGCCTTGATTGATGCAAATCCAAGAGGACAACACACTCCGGCCTCGCAGCACATGCCCGACTACTCGCCTGCACGCTCGAGGAGCGTGGCAATATCCTCGTCGCTGAAGCCGAAGGCGGCCAGAACCTCATGCGGCGCAGCTTTGCCCCGCGGGCGCAGGTGTGACACCGTTCGAGAGAACCGCGGCGCTGGAGCAGGCTGCCGAGTGCCCTCGAGCTCCGGGAATGTACCTCGCGCAGCATGGTGGGGATGCTGCAGCGCTTCCGCCATGTCGAGCACCGGGTCAACGCAGGCATCGGTACCGTCGAACACGGCGCACCATTCGTCTCGAGTGCGAGTGGCGAATGAGTCGGCAAGCCGCTGCTTGCGCTGGGCCCATTGGCTCCGGTCATGCTGTGGCTCGAAAGGACCAAGTTCCAGGCCCAGTCCCCTGATGAGCGCTGCGTAGAACTGTGGTTCTATGGCACCTACGGCAATCCATTTCCCGTCCGCGCAGCGATAGGTCGTGTAGAAGGGTGCAGCCCCGTCCAGCAGGTTGTTCTCTCGCTCCAGGGACCATCGGCCGGCCGCGTACTGACCGAAGGTCGTGGCCATCAGCAACGAGGCTCCGTCGGTCATCGCGGCATCGATGACCTGTCCCTTGCCGGAACGCTCGGTCTCGAACAATGCACAAGCGATGCCGAATGCCAGCATCATTCCGCCGCCACCGAAGTCGCCCACCAGGTTCAGGGGGGGCACCGGTCCGCTCTGCGCGGTGCCGATGGCGGCCAGGACGCCGGTGAGCGCGATGTAGTTGATGTCGTGGCCGGCGCGTTGCGAGAGCGGGCCATGTTGTCCCCATCCCGTCATCCGCCCGTAGATCAGCCGCGGATTTCGGGACATGCAGTCCTCGGGGCCGAGTCCGAGGCGTTCCATCACGCCGGGGCGGAAGCCCTCGACGAGAACGTCGGAACTCTCGACGATGCGAAGCACGGCATCGCGCGCCACGGGGGACTTCAGGTCGAGTGTGATCGCCTGCATGCCGCGTCCGGCCACCGGATTGGGCCTGATCGCGCGGACCGTCCGTTCATGCCGCTGCACGCGAAGCACCTGCGCGCCCATGTCGGCGAGCATCATCGAGCAGAAAGGCCCTGGGCCGATGCCGGCGATCTCGACGACACGTACACCCGTCAGGGGGCCAGACATGAGCTCTTGCTGCCTTGGCCAAAATCGCGAATCCGGCGCTTTGAACGCATGACGACGGCGATGCAGTGCGCCTCCAGGGGATCGGGAAGACCGTCAGAGGGTCTCACGGCTCGAGTCCGACCATGCCGGCCGCTACGCGCCACAGGCGCATCGAGTTGTCCTGGGAGAGCGCGTAAGGTCGAACTCCCTTCATCGGATCGCGCTCGTCCCATGCCGGTGCTTCGGCGAAGCCTTCGAAATACCGTCCGCCAACACCCTCGAGTTCCGTCCCGACGGCGAGCCACACGCTCGTCGCCGCGCATTGCTCGGGGCTGCGCCAGCGGTCGGGCACCTTGTTGGCGTTGTCCAGGAAGCCCTGTCGGCGCCGCTCGTCGTCGGTAAGGAACTGGTGCAAGCCAGTGTTCGAGCCTCCCGGGTTCATCGTGTTCGCGCGGATCCCTTTCGGTCTCCAGAGGTGATCGATGGCCACGGCCAGGAGCGAGCAAGCGGTCTTGGACTGTCCGTAGGCACTCCAGCGGTCGTACTCGCGCCGGCGGAAGTCGATGTCGTCCCAGACGATGTCGCTGCGGCGGTGACCGATGGAACTCACCGACACCACCCGTGCAGCACTGGCACGGGCAAGGCTGGGCTCGAGAAGGCGCGCGAGCAGGTAGTGGCCCAGAAAATTCACGGCGAACTGCCGCTCATGGCCGTCCACGGTGTGGGCCAGCGGGCAAGCCATGAGTCCGGCATTGCATACCAACACGTCCAAGGTGTCGATCTGCTCGCGGAGATCAGACGCGACCCGGCGAACAGAATCGAGCGAGCCCAGGTCGAGTTGCAAGAAATCGATCCGGGCGCCGGGGTTCCGACGCAGATGCTCCGCGATCGTCTCGCGGCTGGCCACGTCATTGATGTCGGCGACGATCACCCGCGCGCCGGCTCCCGCAAGCGCACCCGCGGTGGCCGCTCCGATGCCGGCACCACCGCCTGTGACGAGGATGGTGCGGCCCGAGAGATCGAGCCCGCGCACCACCTCGGTGGCGGTGGTGGTGCGGTCGAAGTTCATTCGGCGACGAGTTTCTTCTCGCGGATGACCTTGCCGGAGCGTTCGATCTCCTCCTGCACCACCTTCCAGAACTGCGCACGGTCTGACGAGGTGTACTCCACGCCGAACTGCTCAAGCTTTGCCTTCATGGCCGGACTGTCCATCACCTTTCGCATGTCGGCGTTGATCGCATCGAGCACCGCCGCCGGGGTGGCCGCCGAAGCCACGACCCCGAACCAGGAGGAGTAGTCCGCGCCGCGTATGCCCTGCTCTGCCAGCGTCGGCACGCCAGGCGCCGCCTGCAGGCGGGTGGGGTGAAGCACGGCAAGCGCTCTTATTCGGCCCGACCTGACGTGATCCATCACCGTCGACGGACCCCCCACGTACATGTCGATCTGGCCACCGATCAGGTCCGTTATCAAGGGCGCGGCGCCCCTGTAGGGCACAAGCGTCATCTCGATGTTGGTGGCCGAGGCCAGCAACTCGCTGGCCAGGTGGGGCGCGCTGCCCGTGGCCGAACTGCCGTAGGTCACGCGATTGGCCTTGGCGTACGTGACGAACTCGCTCATGTTCCTCGCTGGCAGGTTTCCGCGCACCACCAGTACCGTCGGCACCACTCCGAACAGCCCGACGGGCGCGAAATCCTTGAGCGTCTTGAAGCCAGTGAATTTTGTGTTGAGTTGCTCGTAAGCGCCGTTGGTGGCGTTGTTGGTGAAGGACAGCGTGTAGCCATCAGCAGGCGCGCGCAGCACCTGCATCGCACCGATCGTCCCCGAGGCGCCGGCCTTGTTCTCGATCACGACGGACTGCTTCCACAGCGCTGACAGCCCCTCACCCAAGGCGCGGGCGTAGATGTCGGTCGGCCCTCCGGGTGGGTAGCCGACCACGATCGTGACGGGCTTGCTCGGAAAGCTACCCTGGGCGAGCACCGGTTGCGCCAGGAGGGCGCCGGAACCCGAGACGAACGCTGCCAATGCGCCGAGCAAGGCTCGACGCCGGTTCGCGGGCAGAGACGTTCCTGCGGTGGTGTGTGCAATCCGTGGTGCGTTCATCTCCATGCTCCTAGTGGGTTTGGCCGCCGGCAAAAATCCTACTCGCCGGTAGTCTATGGCCGTCACCCAGGATAGGGAAGTCCTTGCGACAAGGGATTACCCTTGATCGCGCGATCGCAGTGCCAGGCTCAGATCGCCCGCAGCGTCGATGAAAGGCCATGCCTGGCTCGCGGGATATCATCAGGTGACTGATTTCCGAGAGCTTGGTCGATGCCGCGAGCGCGTCCCCTTCAATCCGATCCAGTCGCACCCGCGGCCCGCAGGTCAGCCCCTGAGGGACAGTCCACTGAAGAGAAGCACAGCGCCAAGGCCAGGACGATCCTGCTGGCTGCGGCCCGCATCTTCAATGAGCGCGGCTACCACGAGACCTCGATGAGTGACGTGGCGAAGGCACTCGGCGTGAGCAAGCCCTACCTGTACTACTACCTCAAGAACAAGGAGGACATGCTCTTCGAGTGCTCCCGCATCGCGACAGAGGAACTGCACACCATGCTCGACGAGGTGCGCCGCGCCCAGGTGTCGGGCTGGGACCGCCTGGTCTTGCTGTTCCGCGGCTATGCGCGGGTCATGACGACCGAGTTCGGGATTTGCCTGATCCGCAACACCGCTCCCGGCTCGCTGAGCGAGCGCGGTCGCGAGCGACTGTGGGTCGGGCGCCGCCGGCTCAATCGCGAGGTCGAGCAGATCATCGCCCAAGGCATTGCCGACCACTCGATCAGGCCTTGCGATCCGATTGCCCTGTCGTTCGCGCTCTTCGGCGCCTTCAACTGGATGACCTTCTGGTTCCGGCCGGACGGGCCCATGAATGCCGAGCAACTGTCACAGCACTTCCTCGACATCTTCGCCCGGGGGGCGATGCCCGCAGGCAGCCCCTCATAGCGCGTTCGGGCGGCCAGGCAGCCGCCTAGCCCTGTTCCAGCTCGATGACCACGTGTCCGCCAGTGCGCCGACAGGGGGTTCGGGGCGGTCATCGTGTTTGCGGCGGGCTATGCCGAGACAGGTACCGAAGACGGGTTGGCCGCTCAGCATCGGCTGGCGGCTATCGCGGCATCGGGTGGAATGCACTTGGTCGGACCGAACTGTGTGGGGATTGCCAGCCATGACCGCAGGCTGCGCGCTGCCTTCGCGGAGTTCGGTGCGCAATCAGCCCGGTCGACGTCGGCGTCCGGGCCGGATTGCGACGTCCAGGCCCGGACGGAGGCCGTCCGGCTCCGCATCGCGCTGGTCAGCCAGTCGGGGGCGCTCGCCCTGGCGCTGTCGCAGGCTGCCGACCGCGGCGTGGA
>JBEICA010000232.1:0-5801 GCA_040373665.1 Burkholderiales bacterium
CATCGACGCCAACGCCGTGCACGGCTCCGACGCGCCCGAAACGGCTGCTCAGGAGATCGCCTACTTCTTCCCGACGCTGGACGTCTTCGCCCGCTGATGACTGTCAATCTGCTCGATTTCGACCTCCCGTCCCTGGAGGCGTGGTTCGCCTCCATCGGCGAGAAGCCCTTCCGCGCCCGTCAGGTCATGCGCTGGGTGCATCGGGCCGGGGTCACCGGGATCGGGCAGATGACCGACCTGTCGCGCGGGCTGCGCGAGTCCCTGGAGGCGTCCGCGCAGATCCTGCCGCCGGCGGTGAGGCTGGATTCCGTGGCGCCGGATGGCACCCGCAAGTGGCTGTTCGACGTCGGTGCCGGCAACGGCATCGAGACCGTCTTCATTCCGGAGACGACGCGCGGCACGCTGTGCATCTCGAGCCAGGTGGGGTGCGCGCTCGAATGCGCCTTCTGTTCCACGGGCCGACAGGGGTTCAGCCGCAATCTGTCGGTGGCGGAGATCATCGGCCAGTTGTGGCTCGCGAATCGGGCGCTCGGTGCAAATCACGCCGCAGGTCATCGTCCGGTCACCAATGTGGTGATGATGGGCATGGGCGAGCCGCTCGCCAACTTCGATGCGGTGGTCTCGGCCATGCGCATCATGCTCGACGACCACGCCTACGGCATGTCGCGGCGGCGCGTGACCCTGTCGACCTCGGGCATGGTGCCCTGGATGGACCGTCTGCGCGACGCCCTGCCCGTGTCTCTGGCCGTGTCGCTGCACGCGCCAAATGACGAGTTGCGTGACCGGCTGGTGCCGATAAACCGCAAGTGGCCGCTGAAGGACTTGCTCGCGGCCTGTCGCCGCTATGTCGAGGTGGCTGCGGCGGCCCCGGACGACGGAGACGCCGGCGCCGAGCAGGAGCCGGCGCCGCCCCTGCGTCACGTGAAGTGGCAACGTCAGGGGGCGCCGCGTAACTTCGTCACCTTCGAATACGTCATGCTCCGCGGCGTCAACGACACGCCCACGCATGCCCGCCAGCTGGTCGATCTGGTCGGTGATCTGGCGTGCAAGTTCAACCTCATTCCCTTCAATCCGTTTCCCGATGCGGGCTTCGAGCGCTCGACGCCGGACGCGATCCTGCGCTTCCAGGGCATCCTCATGGAGGCCGGTTTCGTGACGACCGTGCGCAAGACCCGCGGTCAGGAGATCGACGGGGCCTGCGGTCAGCTCGCCGGACAGGTGCAGGATCGGACGCGGCGCGCACAGCGCCGCGAGCAGGCGACGGTGCGCTCGTGATGACGCGTCCGGTGCTGGCTCTGTTGCTGGCGGCGGCGCTGCTGCCGGCCTGCCGTGGTCCCGCCCCCGCGGAAGGGGGGGGGGCAGAAGCGGCGCGCGCCCCGGAGGCCGGGCCGCAGCCCGGCACACCACTCGAGCGGGCCCGAGCGCACACTGAACTGGGTGCGAGCTACCTTCAGATCGGGCGGCTCGGTGTGGCCCTGCAGGAACTCGAGGAAGCCATCAAGGCCGATCCCACCTACGTCCCGGCCCACACCACGCTGGGTCTGGTGCACATGCAGCTGCGCGAGGACACCAAGGCGAAGGCCAGCTTCGAGCGTGCTCTCAAGCTGGATCCGAAGAATCCCGACGCGAACAACAACTACGGCCTGTTTCTCTGCGATCGCAAGCTCCAGCGCGAGGGCATCCGCTATTTCCTGGCCGCGCTGCGCAATCCGCTCTACGAGACGCCGGAGGATGCGTACGTCAACGCGGGCATCTGCTCCAGGCGCACAGGCGACGATGCGGCCGCACTCGATTTCTTCGAGCGCGCCCTGCAGGCGCGTCCCGGCGAGCCACGGGCTCTGGTCAACCTGGCGTCGCTGCAGCTGGATCGGGGGCAGCCGTCGGCGGCCAGGTCCTACATGAACCGTTTCATCAAGGCCACTCCGGCCCCCGACGCGGCGTCGCTGTGGCTGGCGGCGCGCATCGAGCACGCGCTCGGCGATCGCGCCGCCGTCGCGTCCTACGGAGCGCAATTGCGCGCCCGATTTCCCGAGGCCCGCGAGACCAGCCTGTTCAACGAGGGTCGCTTCAAGTGAATCAGGATGTCGTGACGACCGAACGGCAGGAGGTGCCGGACCCGGAACGTCCCCTGGATGACGCACGGGCTGCCGTGGATGGGGCGATGCCCGCCGCCGCGGCAAACGCAGATCCGGGCGAGCGGCTGAAGGCAGCGCGGCTCGGCATGGGCATGTCGGTGGCAGATGTGGCTCGCCATCTCAAGCTGCAGCCGCGACAGGTGGAGGCTCTGGAACGCGGCGATCATCAGGCGCTTCCCGGTCAGGTCTTCGTGCGCGGTTTCATGCGCAACTATGCCCGTCTCGTCGGGCTGGAACCCGACATGCTGGTGGGGGCTGCAGCGCGGTCCGCGACATCGGGTGCGGAGGTGGCGGAGGCGGTGAAGCGGCGTGCCGCTGTCTGGACTTCGGGGACACAGGGGCCGGTATTCGAGGAGGGCGCGGCGCGCGCCAGGAAGCGTTGGTGGCCGGTCACGGTGGGGCTCATCATGTTCGCTGCCGTGCTGCTCTACCTCGGTCGCGAGCGCATCTACCCGGACGCACCCGGAGAGGGTGCGATGGTGCCCGCGGGTGAGGCGACGGGAGAGCAGACGCGGGGCGCCCCGTCTGGAGCGGACACGGGTGAGGCGACGACCGGGGCGCAGGGCGATCCCGCCACCGCGCCCCCGGCGACATCGGAACCGGCCCGGGCGGATGTCGCACAGGCCGAGGTCTCACCGGTTTCCGGTGGCGCCGTGGCGAATCCCGTCCCCGCTTCGAAGGAGCCCGAGGTTGCCGCACGCACCTCTGCCCCCGAGTCGGTGCCGGCCCTCGCCACCGGCGGTGCCGCGCCGGCTCCACGCGCCGGGGATGCCGCCGCCGGCGCCGGCCAGCTCCTGCGGCTTTCCTTCACACAGGACTCATGGGTCGAGGTGCGCGACGGTTCCGGCGCCGTGGTGTTCTCGCAGATGGGGACGGCCGGCAGCGAACGCACGGTGCGTGGTCAGCCGCCGCTTCGCCTCACCGTAGGCAATGCCTCGGGGGTGCGGGTGAACTTCCGTTCCCGCGATGTCGATCTCGCGCCCCACACGCAGAGCGAGGTGGCGCACGTGACGCTGGAGTGAGCATGGAAGCGAATACGGTGATGCGGCGGCGGTCCCGTCAGGTCCGCGTCGGACATGTGCTGGTCGGTGGCGATGCGCCGGTGCGGGTGCAGTCCATGACGAATACCGACACGGCGGATGTCGAGGCAACCGTCAGGCAGGTCGCCGAGCTGGCGCAGGCGGGATCCGAGGTGGTCCGTGTCACGGTCAACAGCCTGGAGGCTGCCGCCGCCGTACCGCTGATTCGCACCCGGCTCGACGCGATGGGCTGCGACGTGCCACTGGTGGGGGACTTCCATTTCAACGGTCACCGGCTGCTTACCGAGGTGCCGGACTGTGCCCTGGTGCTGGACAAGTACCGCATCAACCCCGGCAATGTCGGCAAGGGCTCGAAGCGCGACGAGCAATTCGCCACCATGATCGAAATGGCCTGCCGCTACGGCAAACCGGTGCGCATCGGCGTCAACTGGGGCAGCCTGGACCAGGCCGTGCTCGCCAGACTGATGGACGACAACGCGCGCCTGCCGGAGCCGCGCACCGCGCCGGAGGTCACGCGGGAGGCGTTGATCGTCTCCGCGCTGGAGAGCGCCGCCCAGGCCGAGACCTGGGGCCTGCCCGGCGACCGTATTGTCCTGTCGGCAAAGGTCAGCGGCGTGCAGGACCTGATCCGCGTCTACCGGGATCTGGCAGCGCGTTGCGACTACCCGCTCCACCTCGGTCTGACCGAGGCAGGGATGGGTTCGAAGGGCATCGTGGCGTCGACGGCCGCCATGGCGGTGCTGCTGCAGGAGGGCATCGGTGACACCATCCGCGTGTCGCTGACACCCGAGCCGGGCGGTGATCGCACCCGCGAGGTGGTGGTGGCCCAGGAGATCCTGCAGACCATGGGGCTGCGCAGTTTTGCGCCGATGGTCATCGCCTGCCCCGGCTGCGGCCGCACCACCAGCACCTACTTCCAGGAACTGGCCTCTCGCATCCAGACCTTCCTGCGTGCGCAGATGCCGGTCTGGCGCGATCGTCACCCGGGGGTGGAGAACATGCACGTGGCGGTCATGGGGTGCGTGGTCAACGGGCCGGGGGAGAGCAAGCACGCGAACATCGGCATCAGCCTGCCGGGCTCGGGGGAAACGCCCGTGGCCCCGGTGTTCGTCGACGGCCGCAAGACCGTGACGCTGAAGGGCGAGCGCATTGCCGAGGAGTTCCAGGTGATCGTCGAGCAGTACGTGCGTGACCGCTACGGGCTGCCGGCCTCGGCCGCCTCCGCCGGCGCGGACAGCCGGAGCTGACCAATCTTGAAGGCGACGATGGCTGCGACCCCGCGCCGCACTGCCGGCCCTGGGGCCGGCTGGCGGCAGCGGAGCGGCGGCGTTCCGGGCGCCGACCTGCGGAAACCGTGATGACTGAACCGATCCAGTCCGTGAAGGGCATGAACGACGTTCTCCCCGAGGAGGCGCCGCTGTGGGAATTGTTCGAGGAAACCGTGCGCCGGTGGCTGCGCAGCTATGGCTACCGGCAGGTGCGCATGCCCATCCTGGAGCGCACGGATCTGTTCGTGCGCTCCATCGGCGAGGTCACCGACATCGTCGAGAAGGAGATGTTCACCTTCACCGATCGGCTCAACGGCGACGTGCTGACGCTGCGGCCCGAGGGCACGGCATCCTGTGTCCGGGCCGCGGTTCAGCACAACCTGCTCTACGGCGGGCCGCAGCGGGTCTGGTACGCCGGTCCGATGTTCAGACACGAGCGCCCGCAGAAGGGCCGTTACCGCCAGTTCCACCAGGTGGGCGTCGAGGCCCTGGGGCTCGCCGGCCCCGACGTCGATGCCGAACTGATCGTGATGGGCGCGCGCCTGTGGCGAGATCTCGGTCTCAGCGGGATCGCACTGGAACTGAACACCCTGGGAGAGCCCGAGTCCCGTGCCCGCTACCGTGCCCGGCTCGTGTCCTACCTGGAGCAGCGGCAGGACGAACTCGACCAGGACGCTCGGCGCCGGCTCCACACCAATCCGCTGCGCATCCTCGACAGCAAGAACCCGGCGATGCAGGCGCTGATCGAGGCGGCCCCGAGGTTGATGGACGACCTGGATGAGGAATCGCTGCGGCATTTCGAGGCGGTCCAGCGCTTGCTGCGGCACGCCGGGATCGAATACCGCATCAACACCCGGCTGGTCCGGGGCCTCGACTACTACAATCGGACAGTGTTCGAGTGGGTCACCACCGAACTCGGCGCCCAGGGCACGGTCTGCGCCGGCGGGCGCTATGACGGGCTGGTGGCACAGGTCGGGGGCAAGGCAGCCCCGGCGGCGGGGTTCGCGATGGGGGTGGAACGGCTGCTCGCGTTGCTGGCGGCGAGCGGTCAGGAAATTCCGTCGGGGGCACCGGATGCCTACCTGGTCTGGGCCGGCGAGGCTGCGGAGTTGCACGCCTGGACGGTGGCGGAGACGCTGCGTGGCACGGGACTTTCGGTGGCCATGCACATGGGTGGCGGCAGTTTCAAATCGCAGATGAAGCGCGCCGACGCGAGCGGGGCGCGCTTTGCGATCATAGTGGGCGAGGACGAGGTGGCGGCGGGGCAGGTGACGCTCAAGCCGCTGCGCGATCAACGGGAACAGGCAAGAGTGGCTCCGGCCGACCTGCCTTCCCTCATCGGTAACGCAAGGGACTGA
>JBEICA010000243.1:0-5541 GCA_040373665.1 Burkholderiales bacterium
CCCTGTCTGTCGGGGAGCCGCTGCGCGGCCCCCCTCACCCGCATCAGAACGCCGCGGGGTAGAGCCCGCCGTCGAGCAGCAGGCTCTGGCCGGTGATGTAGCCGGCGTGGGCGCTGCACAGGAAGGCGCAGGCATTCCCGAACTCCTCGGGCGACCCGAAGCGTTTCGCCGGCACCTTGGTGCGCAGCTGCTCCTCGGCCTCGGTCTCGCTGATGCCGCCGCGCTGGCTGGCGGCGGTGATGCCGCCACGCATGCGCTTGGTGTCGAAGTAGCCGGGCAGCAGGTTGTTGATGGTGACGTTGCGGTCGGCCACGGTCCGGGCGATGCCCGACACGAAAGCGGTGAGGCCGGCGCGCGCGCCGCTGGACAGGTCCAGTCCGGGCACCGGCATCTTCACGCTCAGGGACGTGATGTTGACGATGCGACCAAAACCGCGCCCGGTCATGCCGTCGAGCACGCGCTGGATCAGTTCGATGGGCACCACCATGTTCATGCTCACCCCGGCGAGGATGGCCTCGCGGTCGAGCTGTCGGAAATCGCGGAAGGGCGGGCCACCGTTGTTGTTCACCAGGATGTCCGGCGCCGGGCAGGCCGCCAGCAGCGCCGCCTGCCCCTCGGCGGTGTTCACATCGGCCAGCACCGGCGTGACATCGGCGCCGGTGGCGGCGCGGATGTCGGCCGCGGTGGCCTCCAGCAGGGCGGCGTCACGCCCGTTGATCACCACCGAAACACCGGCCTGCGCCAGCGCCATGGCGCAACCGCGCCCGAGGCCCTGACTCGACGCACACACGATCGCCTTCCTGCCCGCAATGCCAAGATCCATGGAGTTCTCCTCGCGTTGTCATACCCGTCCGAGCCGCCGGACGCCACGGGGTGGAGGATAGCAGTCTGCGGCGCCCCGGCAGACACGCCGGCGTATACTGGGCTCTCACTCGCAAGCGCGCGCTCATGACATCCTCCGCCACCGCCGCGGCGCCCCATTCCGTCCGTCACGACACCCAGGTCATCGCCCTGGTGGGCGCCGCCCACGCCACCTCGCATTTCTTCCATCTCATCATCGCGCCGCTGTTTCCCTGGCTGAAGCTCGCCTTCGGCCTGAGCTACGCCGAGCTCGGTCTGGTGATGACGGCGTTCTTCGTGGTCTCCGGCATCGGTCAGGCCCTGTCCGGCTTCGTGGTGGATCGCATCGGCGCCTTTCCCGTGCTGATGGCCGGCCTGGCTCTCTGCACGGTGGCTGCCCTGCTGCTCGGCGTCGCCGGGAGCTATCCGATGCTGCTTCTGGGCGCCGCGGTCGCCGGTGCGGGGAACGCCGTGTTCCATCCGGCCGACTTCACCCTGCTCAGCCGTCAGGTCAGTCCCGCCCGCGTGGCGCACGCCTTCAGCGTGCACGGCATCTCGGGCAACATCGGCTGGGGCGCCGCGCCGCTGTTCATGGTGGGTCTGACCAGCGCCTTCGACTGGCGGACCGCCCTGTTCTGCGCCGCGCTCATCCCGGTGGTGGTGATCGCCGTGCTCCTGGCATTCCGGCGGGTGCTGGACCGGCCGGTGCATGCGCACGCTGCCGCTCCGGCAAAGACCGCCGGCGGGCGCGCGGAGCCGCTGCTCGGCTTCATGCGGCTGCCGGCGGTGTGGATGTGCTTCGCCTTTTTCATGATCACCGCGGGGTCGCTGTCCGGCGTCCAGGTGTTCGCCCCGGCGGCCCTGCACGAGATCTACGAGACCCCGCTGACCCTGGCGACCGCCGCGATCACCGTGTTCATGGTGTTCAGCGCGGTGGGCATGGTGGTGGGTGGTTTCATCGCGGCGCGGGCCAGCCACCACGAGCGCGTCATCGCCGTGGCCTTCCTGGTGGCGGCAGCGTGCGCCGTGGCGCTTGGCACGGGGGCAACCCCCGCCATGGCGATCTGGCTGCCGATCGGGGTGATGGGCTTCGCCTCCGGGGTCGCAGGGCCGTCGCGGGACCTGCTGGTGCGGGCCGCGGCGCCGCGCAACGCCACCGGTCGCGTCTACGGCGTGGTGTATTCCGGTCTGGACATCGGCATCTCGATCGGCCCCTTCATGTTCGGCGCCCTGATGGACGCCCACCATCCGGGCTGGGTATTCGTGCTGGTCGGCCTGTTCCAGGCCGCCGCCCTGCTGACCGCCATCGGGGTCGGCCAGCGCACCACCAGACCCTTCGCCACCACCTGACACCGCTGACACCAGAGACGACATGGCACAGGAAACCCAGAGCATGGCGCTGTACTGCGACTTCGAGAACGTCGCCCTCGGCGTGCGAGATGCCAAGTACGAGAAGTTCGACATCAAGAAGGTGCTCGAGCGCCTCCTGCTCAAGGGCAGCATCGTGGTGAAGAAGGCCTACTGCGACTGGGATCGCTACAAGGGCTTCAAGGCCCCCATGCACGAGGCTTCGTTCGAGCTGATCGAGATCCCGCATGTGCGCCAGTCGGGCAAGAACTCGGCCGACATCCGCATGGTGGTGGATGCGCTCGACCTCTGCTACACCAAGTCACACGTGGACACCTTCGTGCTCATCACCGGCGACTCGGACTTCTCGCCCCTGGTGTCCAAGCTGCGCGAGAACAACAAGACCGTCATCGGCGTGGGCGTGAAGAAGTCCACCTCGGACCTGCTGATCGCCAACTGCGACGAGTTCATCTACTACGACGACCTGGTGCGCGAGAAGCCCAAGCGCACGACCACGCGCGCCCGCGGGACGGGCCGCACCGGTGGCCGGGATGTCGCCGAGCCAGCCGCCCCGACCGTCAGCGCCGAGCCGCAGGCCACGGTACCTGAAGCGCCGCCCGTTGCGGCCGAGACCACACCGCCCGAAACTCAGCCGGTCGAGGCGCCAGCCGCCGCCACCAAACCCGCCAAGGCGCCGCGGAAGTCGCCGGCGCGCAGCCGCCGCAGCACCAAGGCGGCAGCAGTGGAGGCAGCGGCGGAGCAGGCGCCACCCGCGGAGACCGCCGTCATCGCGGAAGCCGACAACGGCAACGGACAGGCTCAGGAAGCCGCGGATAACGGCCAGCGCAGCGAGGAGCAGAAGAAGCAGGAGGCCATCGACCTGGTGATGGAGACCATCGAGGCGATGGCCGCCGAGCGGGGCTCCGAAGACAAGATCTGGGGCTCCATGGTGAAGCAGGCGCTGAAGCGCCGGCGGCCGGGCTTCAGCGAGAACTACTACGGCTTCAGTTCCTTCTCCCGCCTGCTCGACGAGGCCGAGGCGCGGCGGCTGCTCACCCTGGAACACGATGAGAAATCCGGTGGCGTGATCATTCGTGCGTTCAGCAGTGATTGGTAACCGGGAATAGGGGATGGGCGATGCGTAATGGGTCCGTCACATGAGGCCAGATCCGTCGCCCCTTTGGCGGCCGGATTGACTCGGCGACGCCAGCACCGAAACGCCGCCCCTGATGCCTATAGCCTATTGCCCGTGACCTACCCCGCCTTCACCGCCGTGCACGACACCCAGGCCTGGGCCCACATCCCCTGCGGGTCGGCCTCGAGCTCGCGCATGGTGCGCGCGTGCTCCGGCATGCCGTCGCGTTCGAACTGCACGGCCATGACCTCGGTGATGGCGCCGATGGGATCGTAGACCTCGAAGCGGGCATGCAGGCGGGCATCGACAAAACCCGCCGCCGCCAGGATGTCGGCCAGCTTTCGGCCGGTCCCGGCATCGCCGCCGTTGGCATTCTGGCGCTCGGCGTAGGCCTGGATCGCCGCCCGGCGCGCCGGCGTGGGTGGCGCCACGATGAAGGCCTCCCAGTCGGGCGTGGCGACACCGATGCGCCCCCCGGGCTTGAGCACCCGGAAGCACTCACGGGCGGCCAGACCGGTGTCGGCCAGATGCTCGAACAACGCGTGCGAGAAGATCGCGTCGAAGTACCCGTCCGGGTAGGGCAGCGCGTAGACGCTTGCAACCTGATAGGTGACGTTGTCGAGACCGGCCTCCCGGGCACGCTCCTGCGCGAGCGCGATCTGCGAGGCGTCCATGTCGATGGCGTCCACATGACCCGGGTGCACACGCCGGGCGATGCCCGCAGTGATGCTCCCTGGGCCGCAGCCGCAGTCCAGCACCCGCAGACCGGGCGTGAGGTGAGGGAGGTAGAAGGCGCCGTGCGATTCGAGGCTGCGGCGCAGCAGGAATCGCATGGCGGCGTCGCTGTAGCCCAGGGTATAGCGCTCGCTCATGGCACTCCGGGTCGAAACATGTGCGGCGTCATCAGCCGCGGTTGGAGAGGTCCCGCAGCGCGCCGATCTGGCCGCGCAGGGCGGATTGCAGCAGATGCACGTCCACTCCCGCCGCGAAAAGGCGGAAGCCGCGCGCCCAGTACTCGCGACTCCAGGCGTCGTTGCCGGTCATCACGCCCAGCACCTTGCCGTGTCGCTTCGCCGCCTCGCACATGCGGTCCACCGCCTCGACGTACAGCGGATGATCGAATGCTGCCGGGATGCCGAGGAAGTTCGTGAGGTCGAAGTGACCCAGCCAGAGCACGTCCACGCCCGGCACCGCGGCGATGGCGTCGACGTTGCGGATGCCCTCGGCGGTTTCGATCAGGCACATCACCAGCGTACGCTCGTTGGCGATGCGCACGATGTCCTCAACCTTCCCGCCCTCGTAGTCGTCGGCGGCGAAACCGAATGCGGCACCCCGGCGGCCCACCGGCGGATAGCGCGTGCAGGAGACGATGTGCGCAGCCTCCTCGGCCGAGCCCACCATCGGGACCATGATGCCCATCACCCCGGCATCGAGGGCACGGGCGATCTGGTCGTAGCGGCCGGAGGGTACGCGCGCCATGGGCACGATGCCGATGCCCCGGCACAGAGCCGCCTGGGTCTTGATCTGGTCGTAGCCGGCGCCTGCATGTTCCATGTCCAGCAACAGGAACTCGGCGCCGCAGGCCTTCACGATCTGGGGCAGGCCAGGCACCAGGAACTCCCAGCCGAAGCTGCCGAAAGCAGGCTCGCCGCGCAGCAGCTTTTCCTTCACCGGATTGTCGCGCATGGTCTGCTCCTCAAGCGTGGAAAACACCCGCCAGGGACGGGTGCGTCAGCGCCGCCGGATCGACGATCGTGGCGGGCCGGCGGCGGTGTGCCAGATCCACCGCCGCGCGGAAGGCGCCCGCGCCCAGCATGCGCATGCATTCGTCGGTGTGGCAGATGGCGTGCGGCGCGACGATGACGTTGTCGAAGGCCAGCAACGGATTTTCCACGGGCGTGGGCTCCTGCTCGAAGACGTCGATGGCGGCGCCCGCGATGCGCCCATCCCGCAGGGCCCGCACCAGCGCAGCCTCCTGCACCACCGGCCCGCGCGCGGTGTTGATGAAGTAGGCCGAGGTCTTCATCCGCGCGAACTGCGCATCGCCGATGAGGCCACGCGTGCCCGCGTCGAGCAGGCAGTTCACCGACACGAAGTCCGAGCAGGTCAGCAGGGTGTCCAGATCGGTCATGGTCACACCCAGGTCCGCTACGGCCGACTGCGGCACACGGGGGTCGCAGCCCAGCAGCGTCAGGTCGAATGCGCGCGCCAGACGCAAC
>JBEICA010000041.1:0-17433 GCA_040373665.1 Burkholderiales bacterium
ACCAGACCGCTGTCCACGGCACGCTGAATTTTCTGCTTTCCGACGGTGAACTGCTGCTTGCCCGTTGTTCCGACAAGCTTTGCTACGTCGAACGCAAAGCGCCTTTTCCGGTAGCGCATCTGGTGGACGAGGATGTCAGCGTGGATTTCGCCGAGGTGACCACGCCACGCGATCAGGTGGCCGTGATCGCCACCGCTCCGCTCACCGACAATGAGACCTGGACGCCCCTGACCAAAGGCGAACTCGCGGTTTTTCGGCATGGTGCCCGCCTGCGGGACGAGCCGGTTGCGAACAGCGTTTGACAGTCACCCGGGTGCCCAATAGGCTGCGCGCCAACAACAGGCCACAAGAAACCAAAGAGGGGGAGCAGGCATGATCAAACGTCTTGTCGCCGCATTTGCCGCGGCCACGTTGTTGTCCGTCCCGTCGTGGGCTGCCGCCAAGGAGACCGTCAGAATCGCTTTCATCGGCCCGCTCACAGGGGGTGTGGCGGCGAATGGCCTCGGTGGGCGGAACTCGGTGGACCTGGCCGTCAAGCTGCGCAATTCCGATCCGAAAGCCCGCTTTTCCTACGAGTTGGTCGTGCTGGATGACGAGTGCAAGCCGAATGTCGGGGTCCAGGTGGCGACGAAGGCGGCATCCGACAACAGCATCATCGGGGGGGTGACGCATTATTGCTCCACCGTGGCCATGGGCACCGTCGACGTCTACCACCGGTTCGCGCTTCCCGTCATTGTCTGGGGTGCCGTCCTCCCGGACGTCACCTACGCCAACGACTACCGCGAGATCCACCGCGTCAATGGAACCATGATCAACCAGAACGAAACGGCCGCGCAGTTCATGACGGCTCAGAAGTTCAAGCGCTGGGCGATCGTGCATGACACCACCGACTACGGTAAAGGTCACAACAGGTATTTCGCCGAATACCTCCAGAAGAACGGCGGCCAGATACTCGGCACTTTTGGAGTCACCGCGGACCAGCAGGATTTCTCCGCCGAGCTCACCCGGATCAAAGAGCTCAAGCCCGAGGTTATCTATTTCGGCGGGATCACCCCGCTGGGGGTGCGCCTGCGAAGCCAGATGGACAAGTTCGGGGTGAAGGCCGTTTTCCAGGGTACCTCTGGCGTCATCTCCGATGCCTTCGTCGAGGGCCTGGGTCCGCTCGCCGAAGGGGTTGTGGCATTTCGTGAAGGTGCTCCGGCGGAGAAGCTGCCTGGCGGGAAGGCCTTCCTGGAGCAATATGCGAAGGCCAAATACAGCGATGACCCGGAGGCATACGGCCCCTTCGCCTTCGTTGCTGCAAACCTCCTGATGGATGCGATCGAGAAGGTCGGCCCTGATCGCAAGAAAGTGCGTGCCGAACTCAACAAGACCCGTGATTACGAATCCGTGGTCGGGCGCATCACTTTCGACGACCACCGCCAAAACGCCGTGCCCGTGATCAGCAAGTTCGTCGTCCAGGATGGCCGGTGGATGGTGTGGGAGGACAGTGACTACGCCAAGGGCAAGCGCGCCCTGGTCCGCAAGTAAGCTGACGCCATGGACATCGCGCTGATCGCACAGCATGCCCTCAATGGCGCGATGCTGGGGGTGATCTACGCGCTTGTGGCCGTTGGTTTCACGCTCTTCTTCGGCGTGCTCGATGTCATAAAGTTCTCCCACGGCGATGTGGTCATGCTGGGTGCTTTCGTTGCCCTGGGCACCTCCGTGGGTCTGTCCGCACAGGACCTCCCCCCAGCGCTCATGCTTGCCGTGATGCTGTTGGTCTCGTTGATCGCCATGGCCGCGGTGGGCGCCCTGCTGGCCCGTTTCCTTGTTCTCCCTCTGCGCAAGGCCCCCACCCTCAACGTGCTTCTCATCACGTTGATGGCCGGCACAGTCATCCGCGAGGCTGTGCGGCTGTTCTATCCGCAGGGTTCCAATCCCAAGCCTTTTCCCCGCCTCCTGCCGGATGGCGCGTGGGAATTCGGGCAGTTCACATTGAGACACGACAGTGCCATCCTGCTCGTGCTGGGTGTGGCCGCGATCGTCGTCGTGCACGTCCTGATCCGTCACACCCGACTAGGCCTCGCGATCCGGGCCGTCGCCCAGGACGCGGAGACCGCGTCGACCATGGGAATCCCGTTCCAGCGCACTGTTCTCGCCACCTTCGCCATCGGCTCAGCCCTCGCTGCGCTCGCCGGCGTCGTCAACGGCCTCTACTACAGCGAGGTGAGTTTCAATATGGGTCTGCTGCTGGGTGCCATCGGTTTCTCGGCTGCGGTGATCGGCGGTCTGGGCAATGTCTATGGCGCCATTCTGGGTGGATTCATTTTCGCCGGACTGCAGACTTTTGGGGCGGTTGCGCTGCCCATTGCCAGTGCCTACAAAGACGTGTTCGCTTTCGGTGCCGTGATCGTTCTGATGGCCCTGAAGCCTGGCGGCCTGCTGGTCGAACGCTCGGCCGAGCGAGTCTGAGCGGCATCGCGTGCCATGAGTTCTCTGCTCCCCGCACTCGCCGCCATCGTCGGAACCGCCCTCGCGGTGCTCGGGCTCATGCTCGCGGACAAGCAGTGGGAAGTCGCCGCGGTGGCCGTCGCCTGCGTCGCCGTGGTCCTGATGGCTGGACGCCTGGGTTGGGCGGAGCGCGTGCATCAATCCGTTGACCGACACGGTCTCGTCGCAAACGTGCTGGCGTGGGCCACCGCTGCGGTCGTCATCTTCCTGCTGCGTGAACATAACTTCGAATTGCTGATGCTGTGCACAGTGATGCTCTACATGGTGGCTGGTCTGGGGCTCACGGTGCAGTTCGGCTTTGCCGGCGTCGTCAACTTTGCTGCGGCTGCATTTCTCGGTGTCGGGGCCTACCTCACGGCAGTGATGCTGACATCCAGTTCCCTGCCCCCGTTGGTCGTCGTACTGCTCGCTGGTCTGGTGAGTGCGCTGGTCGGATCGGTCCTGCTGCTGCCACTCCTGCGTACGCGCGGGCACTACGCCGCCCTTATCACGATCGCCTTCGGCATCCTGTTCCGCACCTTCCTTGAGGTCAACGACGCCCTCGGTGGGCCCCAAGGTCTGAAGGTGCCCGGCATGCGACTGCTGGGAATGGACTTCAACAACGCCATCGAGATCGACGACGAAACCGAGTGGTCGTTCTATCTCCACTACGCCGGTCTGTGCCTCGCGGTGTTGTGCCTTGCGACGACGCTGGTGCGTCGTCTCGAGCGTTCCTGGCTGGGGCTGTCTCTTGACGCGGTCCGTCTTGACGAGACGGCGGCCTCCGCTTTCGGGCTCAATGCCGCCGCCTGGAAGATCGTCGCCTTTTCGGCCGGGAATTTCCTCGCCGGTATCGCAGGGGGACTGTATGCCATGCTCTCGGGCTTCATCGCTCCGGCGAGCTTCACCTTCGGCGACTCGCTGATCCTGGTGTCCATCGTGATACTTGGCGGGCTCGGCAATCCCCTGGGCCTGCTGCCGGCTGCGCTTATCGTCGTCGTCCTCCCCGAGAAGTTGCAGGTGATCCAGGAGTACCGCTTTCTGCTGTTTGCGGCGCTCGTGATTGGCATCCTCCTGCTGAGACCCGGCGGCCTGCTGCCGCGCCGTCCCCGCCAGTACTTCAGGGCCCAGGGATGAGCGCAGAGCCACTTCTCGTCGCGACGGAGCTATCCGTCAGGTTCGGAGGCGTCCGCGCCCTCGATGGTCTGAACCTGAGCATCGACGAAGGCGAAATGCTCGGCCTGATCGGGCCGAATGGTTCCGGGAAAACCACTTTCTTCAACACCGTGACCGGCTTCGTTGTCCCGGCCGGGGGCAGCATCCGCTTCGCCGGAGAGGATCTGACGGGCATGATCCCGCGCAAGGTGGCGCGACGTGGGATAGCGCGCACCTTTCAGCGCCTGCGGTTGCTGCTGGAACTGTCGGTGTTCGACAATCTCATGCTCGGTCTGCATCTCTCGCTGAATCACGGCGTCTGGAGCAATCTGGTGATGCGCAGAGGGCTGCGCCAGAGCATCGAGCGGTATGCCACGATCGCCCGGGAACTCCTGGCCCAGTTCAGCCCGGCCCTCCCCGATCGCTTGTTCGAGCCGGCGGGTACCCTGACCATGATCGATCGTCGCCGGGTCGAGGTCTGCCGGGCGCTGATCCGCGAGCCGAAGCTGTTGCTTCTGGATGAGCCCTCGGCGGGCATGACTCCCGACGAGACCCACGAACTCATGCGTGATCTGCTGCGAGTGAAGGCTGGCCGGCCAGCCTTGGCGGTGGTCCTCATCGAGCACGACATGACCGTCATCGAGAGTGTCACCCAGCGCTGTGCCGTGCTGGACTACGGGCGCAAGGTCTGTGAGGGCAGCTATGCCCAGGTGACTGCAGATCCGGAAGTGCGACGCGCCTACCTGGGGCTCGAGGAATGACCTCAGCGCTCGGACTCGAGGTCCGCGGCATCCGAGTCGGCTACGACCGGGTCGACGTGCTCCAGGACGTCTCGCTCTCGGCCCCCCCTGGAGAGATCACGTGCCTGCTGGGTGCCAATGGATCCGGCAAAAGTACCCTTGTGCGGGCTGTTCTCGGCCTGACGCCGCCCCGCGAAGGTGAAATCCTGCTGGGGGGCACCAGGATCTCGGGCATGCCCACCCATCAGATCGTGGGACTCGGCATCGGAGCCATTCCAGAGGGACGGCGGGTTTTTCCGAAGCTTACGGTCGAGGAGAACCTGCGTACCGGCGCCTATCTTGTCGCTGATCGGACGCTTGTCGGCCAGCGCATGGCGAGCGTGTACGAGACCTTCCCCCGCCTGCGAGAGCGGGCGTTGCAGCTTGCGGGCACCTTGTCCGGGGGGGAGCAGGCGATGCTGTCCATCGGACGCGGGTTGATGGGGTCGCCCGGGCTGCTGATCATCGACGAACCCTCGCTCGGACTGTCTCCGAAGTTCGTTAAGGAGAATTTCGAGGTTATACGCCGCATCAACGAGTCTGGTGTAACGGTCCTGTTGGTCGAGCAGAACGTGCACCAGACCCTGGAGGTATCCCATCGGGGTTATCTGCTCTCCGGGGGACGGGTCGTGGCCTCGGGCACGGCGGCTGAGCTGAAGCGCCATCCGGAGCTCGTGGCGGCGTATTTCGGAGACGGTCAGGCTCCCGTGCACTGACTTCCCGCCTCTGCGCAGGTTGCGCGTTATCCGGTACCGGTGGGCCGCTATACTCGACGGATCTTTCCAGGACCCCACATCCATGGCTGCCATCGATGCCCTCAGGCTCACCCAGGAGCTGCTTCGCTTCAATACGATCAACCCGCCCGGCGCAGAGGAACCCTGCGCGCGGCACATCGGCGCCTTGCTCGAGGCGGTCGGATATCGGGTGACGTATCACGGCTTCGGTTCAGGCCGAGCCAATCTGGTCGCGACCATCGGCGGCAACGACGAGATCGCCCCGATCTGTTTTACCGGGCACATTGACATCGTCCCCCTCGGGGCTAAACCCTGGCGTCACGACCCCTTCGCCGGAGAGACCGATGGCGGGAGGATGTACGGGCGCGGATCGAGCGACATGAAGGCGGGGGTGGCCGCCTTCGTGGCGGCGGCGGTCGAACTGGCGCCTCATCTGGCGCGTACCCCGGGGGTGTCCATCGTGATAACCGCTGGCGAGGAGACCGGCTGCCAGGGAGCGTTCGACCTCATATCCAAGCCCGGTGCACTGGGCCGCGCCGGAGCGATCGTGGTGGCCGAGCCTACCGGCAATTTTCCATATGTCGGCCATCGGGGTGCCTACTGGCTGCAGGCCCGCACCGCTGGCATCACCGCGCATGGCTCGATGCCCGAAAAAGGCGTCAATGCCGTGTACAAGGCCGCCCGGGCCGTCACCTGCCTGGAGCATTTCCATTTCTCCACGCCGCCGCATGCCATGATGGGCCAGGGTACGCTGAATGTCGGTACCTTCAGCGGGGGTCTCAACATCAACTCCGTTCCCGATCAGGCGATCATCGGCATCGATATGCGCACCGTCCCGACGCAGAGTCATGCCCATATCCGGGAGGAACTCGGGCATGCTTTGGGCCAGGAGGTGCAGCTCGAGACGCTGCTGGACGTTGCCGCGGTCTACACGGAGCCGCAGGACGCCTGGGTGCAGAGCGTATTCGATGTGATGACCCCTTATCTCGGCAGCCGTCCCGAGCCTCGGACAGCGACCTATTTCACCGACGCTGCGGCCCTGAAGCCGGCTCTTGGCAACCCGCCGACCTTGATCCTCGGGCCGGGTGAGCCGCACATGGCGCATCAGACGGACGAATACTGCGAGACCGAGCGGGTGAAGGCCGCGACCCAGGCGTTCCTGCGCATCATGCAGGACTGGTGTCGCGCCTGAGGCCCGGCGCTTCCGGCCTCGCGCCCGACGGAACGCGATGTCCACGATGTCGGGCATTCCGGTCAAAGGCTTCAGGACCCGGGCAGACCGATCCGACACGATGATCGTCGACCTCCGGATTGTCATGATCGCCAAAGGTTCACGCTTCGGGTCGACGGGCCCCGTGGTGCATCAGGGTGTTGCGGCCCTCTTGCGGGGCTGACCCCGTGCGGGCGCTTGTGCTTTGCGCAGTATTCCCGGAGCACCCTGGCGCGGTCGGCTCCGTGGTGTGAACAGGCCCTGGACCGTGTCCCGATCCTTCCTCGCCCGCCCTTCAGGGCAGCGCCTGTCGGATCTTGCAGGCGAGACGTTCCCCCTTTCCACCACCCCGACCTCGCGGCCTGCGGCGGCCAGCGCGGTATGCGGCCTCTTGCATGGGCATCGTGTTGTTCTGGCGGCAACCGACCCGACCATTGCATCGGGCGCGATAGGTGGCGCCGAGGCTGATGTCCTCTGCGTCGCCGTGGCCGAGGCGATGGAGCACCGCCTGCCCCTGATCCTGCTCATCGACTCGGCTGGTGCCCTGCTCACCGAGGGGGTGGTGGTATTGGGTGCCTTCCGCCGGTTGCACCGCTGCATGCTGGTCGCGCGCAGCCAGGGTTTGCCCATGCTCGCGGTACTCGGGCGCAATTGTTACGGCGGTGCCAGCCTTCTGGCGTTTGCGGCGGACACCAGGATCTACCCGCAGGGCTGTCATCTCGGACTGTCCGGGCCCCGTGCGTTGCGCTCCCTGGGTGCCGGCCCGGAGGCCGAGCCGGCGGTCCTCGCGCTCTATGGCGCCGAAAGTCGATGCCGACATGACGAAGACGGCGTGATCGTGAGTGATGACTTTGCCGCAGTCTCTGCCGTGGTAAGGGCGTGGCTCGCGGAAGCTGTGAACAGACCGGCTGCATCGACGGCAGCCGCCGCGAGTCGTCTTGCCCGTCGCCTCAGTCTCTACAGGGGTGATCCGAGCAGCCTGTCAAGCACGAGTCCTCCGCCGGACGTTGCAGCTCGGTTGGATCAATGGTTTCCCGGGGGTTGGACTGCCGCATACAGCGACGGCGTGGTCTGGGGCGAGTGGTGGGCGGATGGCCGTGAGGCCTGTTTCGCCGGTTTCGTGGCCGGGCGTCCCGTTGGCGCTTTTGCCTGTGTCAGGATGATGGAAATCCTGCGCGGGTTCGCCGGAGAACCACCGATACTGGCAATCACCCTGCTGCTGGACAGCCCCGGGCAGATGGCCGACGTGGACAACGAGCAGATCCTGCTAAGCGAGTTTGTTGCGCGCGTGGCCGATCTCGTCCATGGGCTTGGTGCGGAGGGGCGACTTGTCGACCTTTGGCTGGTGGGCCAGGCGGGGGGCGCGATCTATCTGGCCCTCGCTGCTGCGGCGACACGCGTCACAGCCTCGCCGGGAATGCACATCCAGACCCTTCCGCCCCGTGTCGTGGATGGGGTCCTGGGGCAGCGTCAGGCTGCGAGTGCGACCCTCGAAGATCTGCTCGAGGCGAGGGTGATCGATGGCTGGGCGACGGCCCCCCGCAGCGACCATGAACCCCGGCTACCCGAACCCGACTGATATCGGTAACCGACATTTGGATGGCGACCCCGTGAACCACAATCTCTACGCTTTGCTGGAGAGTCGTTTCCCCTCCCTGGACATGCCCCTGCTGGAGACGGAGGACGGGGTTGTCCATACCTACGGCGATCTGGCCAGCCTGTCGGCGAGGATGGCCGCAGCCCTGTCCGCCCGCGGTGCCGTTCCCGGCGACCGCATCGCCGCGCAGGTGGAGAAATCCCCGGCGGCGCTGGCTCTGTATCTCGCCTGCCTGCGCGGAGGCTTCGTCTATCTGCCGTTGAACACCGCCTACCAGCCACCCGAAGTGTCGTACTTCCTTGCCGATGCCGAACCCAGCGTCTTCGTATGTCGTCCGGAGAGCGTCGAGACGCTTGCGCCGCATGCGCGGGAGTCTGGTGTCGCAACCGTTCTGACCCTTGACGCGACCGGTGGAGGTACCCTGGCCGACGAAGCGCGGGCCGCGCCAGACAACCAGTCAATCCATCTGGCCGAAGCGGACGACCTGGCCATCATCATCTACACCTCGGGTACGACGGGACGATCCAAAGGGGCCATGCTGACCCACGGCAATCTCGCTGCCAATGGTGAGGCCCTCCGTAGAGCCTGGGCCTTCGAGACCGGTGACGTGCTGCTCCACCAGTTGCCCCTTTTCCACGTGCACGGGCTGTTCATCTCGACACACTGCGTCCTCCTGAGCGGTGCCCGCATGTTGTTTCATCGCAGGTTCGATGCCGCTCTGGCCGTGGCGAACCTGCCGCGCTGCAGCGTCATGATGGGTGTGCCAACCTATTACACGCGCCTTCTGGCGGAACCCGCATTCACCCGGGACAGCGCAAGCAGCATCCGTCTTTTCGTCTCGGGCTCCGCCCCTTTGCTGCTCGAGACCTTCCGCGAGTTCGAGGCGCGCACCGGGCAGCGCATCCTGGAGCGCTACGGCATGAGCGAGGCCGGAGTCATCACGACCAATCCCCTGGACGGGGACCGCAGGGGCGGAACGGTGGGCCAGCCACTCGAGGGGATGGAAGTCCGCGTGACGTCACCCGGGGACGTGCCCCTGCCGCCAGGCGAACCGGGCGGGGTACAGATCCGTGGCGAGAGCGTCTTCAAGGGGTACTGGCGCATGCCGGAGAAGACGCAGGAGGAATTCACCAGCGACGGCTGGTTCCGGACCGGGGATGTCGGCGTGTTCGATGAGGCGGGCTACCTGTCCATCGTCGGACGGGCCAAGGATCTGATCATCAGTGGTGGCTACAACGTCTATCCCAAGGAGATCGAGCTCGAACTCGACGCCTGGCCCGGGGTCGTCGAGTCCGCCGTCATTGGCGTGCCTCACCCTGATTTCGGCGAGGCGGTGACGGCGGTGCTGGTACTGACGGCAGGCGCGACCCTGAACGAAGCAGAGGTCCTCGCCTCGCTTCGAGCGCGCCTCGCCAATTACAAGGTCCCCAAACGCATACACGTGGTTCCGGACCTTCCGCGGAATGCCATGGGCAAGGTCCAGAAGAACGTGTTGCGGGAGCGCTTCGCGCCTTAGGAAGGGCAGGACGCGCGAACGGCTGTCGAACCGGCAAGTCAGGCGACCGATGGCGCGCAGGCAAGGCGCGCTGCACCGTCGAATGCATCGTCGGGTTCCGGCCCCCGGGCCTGTGCATTCGCCGCGGCGCCGCCAGTCATCTGTCATGACCGGGCGACATGCCTGCTCCGTGGCTCAGATCCGGCCGCGGGCGCGACCGGCGATGGCGCGACGGAGATCTCCGACGGCGGCACGTATGCCAGGGAGATTCGGGTTGATGTCCAGGGCCTGCTCATAGAAGGCGAGTGCGCGTTCCATGTTTCCGCGCCCGGTCTCGATCATGCCGTAGCCGGAAAGCGCACCGAAATGCGCCGGATTGAGAGTCAGTACCTGATCGCAATCCGCTGCCGAGGCGTCCAGGTCGCCAGCCAGGAACCAGGCGGTCGCACGCTTGTTCCAGGCCTCGGCGTAATCCGGTGCCAGCCGGATTACGCTGCTGAAAGTCTCGATGCTTTCGGTGAGGCGCCCTTCCGCCATCTGCCGCTTCCCGTTCTCCATCAATTGATCAATCCGTTCGTTGCCGGAACGACCCCACACCGCCCAGACGGCGTTCTGCGCCAATGATCTGACCAGATCGTCGGGGTCATGCAGCGCTGACAGAAGAGCCGGGACATCGGCCATGGTGCCCAGGCGCTCGAGACGCATGGCGGCGATACGGCGCGTCGCCGACTCGGCCGTGCGCAGCGCGTGGACCGCCTCCTCCCGTGTCAAAGGTGGAGGCATCGGTTCGGCAGTCCATGCCGATGGGGTGAGGCAGAGCAGCATCGCTCCCAGCGCGTACCGTCGCAGTGTGCTCATCCGAGGCATCGTCACGCTACGGCTCGCGGCAGCGCCGAGGGGCGCTTCGACTCGGTCAGGAAATCCAGTGCGGCTCGGACACCTTCCCGGACGATTGGCACGCCGCCCAGAACGAGACCCATTTCCACCCCCGCCAGGGTGCCGGCCAGGGTCAGGTCATTGAAGTCGCCCAGATGTCCGATGCGGAACACATTGCCGGCGAGTCTGCCCAGTCCGGTGCCCAGAGAGAGGTCGAAGTGGTCGAGGATCAGGGCCCGCACCCGATCGGCATCGTGCCCTGCCGGAAGCACGACCGCCGTCAGTGAACTGCTGTACTCCGCCGGGTTGGCACACAACACCTCGAGACCCCATGCCCGGACGGCGCGCCGTGTCGCCTCGGCATGGCGGTCGTGGCGCGCAAACACGTTCTCCAGTCCTTCCTCCATCAGCATGACGATGGCCTCCCGCAGTCCGTAGAGGAGATTGGTGGCGGGCGTGTATGGGAACCAACCCGACTGATTGGAGGCGAGCATCTCCTCCCATGACCAATACGACCGAGGCAGCCGCGCCGTTGCGGAAGCGGCCAGTGCCTTGCGGCTGATGGCATTGAAGGACAGCCCCGGGGGGAGCATGAGGCCCTTCTGGGAACCGGCCACGGTGACGTCCACGCCCCACTCATCGTGTCGGTAGTCGATCGAGCCGAGCGATGAGATGGTGTCGGCCATGAAGAGAGCCGGGTGGCCGGTGGCGTCGATGGCACGGCGAATGTCCGGGATGCGGGAGGTCGCACCCGTGGAGGTTTCGTTGTGCACCACGCACACGGCCCTGATGGCGTGCGCGGCATCCTCGGACAGCCGTGCACCGATGGCCTCGGGGTCTGCACCATGCCGCCAGTCGCCCGGCAGGAACTCCACCTCGAGACCGAGCCGGGCCGCGAGCTTCCGCCACAGGCTGGCGAAGTGTCCGGTCTCGACCATCAGCACCCTGTCTCCTGGCGACAGGGTGTTCACCAGGGCGGCCTCCCAGGCACCGGTTCCGGAGGCAGGGTAGATCACCACGGGGCCGCGGGTCCCGAAGATGGGCTTGAGTCCGTCGAGGACCTCGCGTGCGAGGCGATTGAATTCCGGGCCGCGGTGGTCGATGGTCGGCCGGTCCATGGCACGCAGGACCCGGTCGGGCACGTTGGTCGGCCCTGGAATCTGCAGGAAATGGCGGCCTGCGCGATGTGCCATGGGTTACTCCTCAAACGAGTCCGGGGAACGCCTGCAGAGTATCATTCCCCCAGCCATGAACGCACCGCACCCCATCGTCCGCACGCGGCGACCCGGCGATCCCGCCCTGGCCGGACGCCTGCGCCGTGCCATCGAGGGTGATGTGCTGTTCGATGCGTCCAGCCGTGGACGCTATTCGACCGACGCCTCGATCTATCAGGTGGAGCCCCTCGGGGTCGTGATTCCGCGAACCGATGCGGATGTCGAAGCGGTGCTGGAGATCGCCCGCGATCAGGGAGTGCCCGTGTTGCCGCGGGGAGCGGGCACCTCCCAGTGCGGACAGACGGTGGGTGAGGCGATCGTGATCGATACCTCCCGTCACCTGAACCGTCTCGTCCAGCTGGACGAGGAGGCGCGCACCGCGGTCGTGGAACCCGGCATCGTTCTGGACCACCTGAACGCTGCGCTCAGGCGCAGCGGCCTCTGGTATCCGGTTGATGTATCGACCTCGGCGCAGGCCACGCTGGGCGGCATGGCGGGTAACAATTCCTGCGGTGCCCGTTCCATCCGTTACGGCAACATGGTGCACAACGTTCTGGGCATCGATGCCTGGCTGGCCGATGGCAGCGAGTGCCACTTCGGTTCTGCGGAGCAGGTCGCGTCCGGATCGTTCCGGTACCGCGAAATCGTCCATGCCATCCACGCCATCGCGCAGCGGGAGGCCGCAGAGATCGAGGCGCGTTGGCCGCGGGTGCTGCGGCGGGTGCAGGGCTACAACCTCGATATGGTGCAGCCGCATCTGCCGCACAATCTCGCGCATCTCCTCGTCGGTTCCGAGGGGACGCTGGCCTGGTTTCGCCGCCTGCACCTGAAGCTTGCCCCGCTGCCCAGACACAAGGTTCTGGGGGTCGCGCACTTCCCCAGCTTTCACCGCGCCATGGAGCTCACCCAGGAGATCGTCCGGCTCGATCCGGACGCGGTGGAGCTCGTGGACCGCACCATGATCTCGCTGGCTCGGGAGCACGAAGAGTTCCGGCCGGTGGTCGAGCGGTTCTTCGTGGGCCAGCCGGATGCGATCCTGCTGGTCGAGTTCGCAGGCGAGGATCGCGACGCTCTGGTCGCCAGGCTTGCGCGACTGGACGAGTTGCTCGGGGATCTCGGTCTTCCCGGCGCGCTGGTCCAGGTCAGGGATGCGGCCCAGCAGCGCAGTCTGTGGGAGGTGCGCAAGGCCGGGCTGAACATCATGATGTCCATGAAGGGCGACGGCAAACCGGTGTCCTTCATCGAGGACTGCGCCGTGCCGCTGGAACATCTGGCCGAGTACACGCGCGCCATCGATGAGGTGTTCGCCCGCCACGGTACCCGTGGCACCTGGTACGCCCATGCCTCTGTTGGGACGCTGCACGTCCGTCCCGTGCTGGACATGCGGCGTGACGGCGCGCAGAAGATGCGGGCCATCGCCGAGGAAGCCTGCGCCCTGGTGCGCCGCTTCAAGGGGGCCTACTCGGGCGAGCACGGCGATGGTCTGGTGCGCTCCGAATGGATCGAGCCCATCCTCGGTCAGAGGCTCACGCGCGCACTCGCGGAGATCAAGGACCAGTTCGACCCGGGGAACCTGTTCAATCCCGGCAAGATCGTGCGCCCGCCGCGCATGGACGACCGCCGCCTGTTCCGCTACAAGCCGGGATACGCGTTGAGGTCTCCGCCCACCGCGCTGGACTGGTCGGAATGGGGTGGGATCGCCGGTGCGGTGGAGATGTGCAACAACAATGGTCACTGCCGCAAGTTCGACGCCGGGACGATGTGTCCGTCGTACCGGGTGACGCGTGAGGAGCGGCACCTCACCCGTGGCAGGGCCAATACCCTCCGGCTGGCCCTCTCCGGCCAGCTCGGGAGCGACAGCGAATCTGCCGGTGCCCTGGCAGAGGCGATGTCCCTTTGTGTGGGCTGCAAGGGATGCAAACGGGAATGCCCCACCGGGGTGGACATGGCCCGGCTCAAGCTCGAGTGGCGCCACTGGCAGCACCTTGCGCAGGGAGCGGGGTTACGCGATCGCCTCGTCGCGCACCTGCCCCGATATGCCCCCCTGGCGGCGCGTCTGTCCTGGCTGGCCAACACGCCGAGCTGGTTACCCGGCGCGGCCACACTGCTCGAGCGCCTCACCGGGTTGTCGGCGCAGCGCCCGCTTCCACGCTGGCGCGCGGACGTCTTTCGTGACCACGAGATACCGGGCCGGGACGCGTCCGGCGACCGGACGCCGGTGATCCTGCTGGCCGACACGTTCAACCGCTACTTCGAACCCGAGAACCTGCGCGCCGCGGTCCGGGTGCTGGATGCGCTGTCCTATGCCGTCGAGCCCGCGCGCGACGCCGAGGGCGGCCGGCCGCTTTGCTGTGGCAGGACTTATCTTGCGGTCGGCATGGTGGACGAGGCCAGGGCCGAGGCGCGCCGGCTGCTGCGGGCGCTGCAGCCTGCCATCGAGCGTGGTCTCCCGGTGGTGGGTCTGGAGCCTTCTTGCCTGTTCACGTTGCGTGACGAATACCGGGTACTGGGTCTCGGGGCTGCCGCCGATGCACTGGCTAAACGAGCACTCACTTTCGAGGAATTTCTTTCGGCCGAAGCCAAGAGCGGCAAGTTGAAGGCCGCATTCCAGGCTCTGCCGCAGCCTGCTGTCCTGCATGGGCATTGTCATCAGAAAGCCTTCGGCGCTTTCGAGGCGGTGCGTGACGTCCTCGGCCTCGTGCCGCAATTGCAGGTGTCGGTGGTGGAGTCGGGCTGCTGCGGCATGGCGGGCAGTTTCGGTTACGAGGCCGAGCATGTCGCGGTTTCACGGGCGATGGGTGAGCTTTCACTTTTGCCCGCGGTACGCGCCAGCGCAGAGGATGCGCTGGTGATCGCGGACGGCACCAGCTGTCGCCACCAGATCAGTGACGGCACCGGTCGCGCGGCCCTGCATGTCGCGCGCGTGCTCGAACTGGCTTTGCCCGCGACGGCCTGATCTTGATCACCGCAGTCCAGGAGACACCATGGAAGACACCTCCCCCACCGACTGGAAATTCCACGGCGTGCGCGTCGTCAAGGGCACCGAGCTCGACGTCAACACGCCGCAGACACCCGGCATGAATCGCGCCGCCGCCATCACCAACGCCCGTTGCGGCGCTGAAAAACTCTGGGCCGGCACCGTCGTGATCCACGCGAAAGCGAAAACCGGAGCCCATCACCACGGGCCGGTGGAAAGCGTCATCTACGTCGTCAGCGGCAGGGCCAGGATGCGCTGGGGGGACAGGCTCGAGTTCACCGCCGAGGCCGGTCCCGGGGACTTCATCCACGTGCCCCCCTTCGTGCCGCACCAGGAGATCAACGCGTCGGACACCGAGCCGCTGTCCTGTGTCCTGTGCCGCAGCGGTCAGGATCCGGTGGTGGTGAATCTCGACATTCCGGTGGTCGAGCAGCCAGAGACCGTCCACTGGGTGGATGACATCCATGCAGCCCCGGAGCGGTGAGGCCAATTGGATCGGCCCGGTGCACCGATGGCGGATCGCTGCCGGTCGCGACGTCTGAAGGAGTGGAGCGCATGATCCGGCTGCACGGCATTCCCAACTGCGACACGGTCAAGAAGGCTCGCGCCTGGCTCGATGCCAACGGTGTCGCCTACGAATTCCTGGACTTCAAGAAAACGCCGCCCACCGCCGAGTTGCTGGGTGAATGGGTTCGCAGACTCGGCGTCGAGCAGCTGCTGAACCGGCGGGGCACCACCTGGCGCAAGCTGCCTCCGGGAGTCCAGGCCGATGCTGCCAGCGCTGAAGGCGCGGTGCGCCTGATGCTGGCGCATCCCTCGTCCATCCGCCGCCCTGTGGTGCAGGCGGGCGACCAGCTCTGGACCGGTTTCGATGCCGAGGATTTCCGGTGCCGGCTGGCAACGTGAGATCCGTTGCAGCCACCGTGACGCTCCAATGCGCGAGGCGCGTCCCAGAGCGAGGCCAGCGCACCGCGTGAGGAGATCGACGTGAACACGAGAGGCATTCTTGCTGCGGTGCTGATGGCAGCCGGTGCGGTGACGCATGCGGCTCCGCCCTACCAGCGGCCGGCCGGCATTGCGGACGACAAGGAGCCTCTCGTCGTCGCAGGCTATCGCGCCGTCTTCACCTGTTCGGCGCACTTCCTCATGGGCCGGCCGCTCGAGGACATCGAACGGGTCGAACTGGTGGACGTGTCCGGGCTCGGCTACCCGGCGCCGCGCATCGATGCCGCGCGGAAGCTCGTGACCGCCAGTGATCCCTCGGGCACGGTCGTGCAGACCGCCGCCTATCGCGACGCCATGGGATGCACGTTGCTGCCCCCGCATTGGTCGATCGCGGATGTTCCGCGGCTCCCCTACGTCCATCTGCCCGGCGCCCCGGACCTTTCCGCGGTGCCGTTCCCGGCAGGCGACCATGTCGATCTGCCGGCCGGGGGCATCGACGCCCGCTACGGCGCTCTCGGCGCGATCCTGGAGCGCGCCTTCGACAGGCGGAGCTACGCGGAGGCGGAGGGTGTGGTCACCACGTCGGTTCTGGTGGTGCACCGGGGCCGCATCGTCGCCGAGCGCTACCGCCCGGGGTTCGGGGTGCACAGCGGCTATCGCACCTGGTCCACCGCCAAGAGCATCACCGCAGCGCTGGTCGGCATTGCCGCCGGCCAGGGGCTGATCGATGCGGATGCCCCGGCGGCCATTCCCGAGTGGTCATACCCCGGGGATCCCCGGCAGAGGATCACCTATCGCCACCTCCTGTGGATGTCCAGCGGACTGTTCAGCGGTGGCGCGAACACCAACGCCCTCTACTTCGGCGGTCAGGACGTCATCACCACGGCCACTGCCAACCCGCTGGAAGCTGAGCCCGGCAAGCGCTGGAAATATGCAAACAACGACACGCTGCTGCTGATGCGCGCCCTTCGCCACCGGTTGGGAGACGATCTGCGCTACCTGCGGTTCCCCTACGATGAGTTGCTTCACCCCATCGGCATGTACCACACCCGCATGGAGATCGATCATCAGGGGAATTTCATCGCCTCCAGCCAGACCTACACCACTGCCCGCGATCTGGCCCGCTTCGGATTGCTGCTGGCCAACGATGGTGTCTGGAACGGCCGGCGCATCCTGCCCGAGGGATGGGTAAGTTTCCTGGCGACCCCTGCGCCCGCGAAACCGCCCGAGGCCGGGCAGTGGGGCTACGGCGCCCAGTTCTGGCTGCTCGACCAGATGCCGGGGGTACCCGCGGGAACCTTCACGACCGCAGGCAACAAGGGCCAGTACGTGACGGTCGTTCCCGGTCGTGATCTCGTCATCGTGCGCACCGGCGTCGACCCTGACGGAAAACGCTTCCAGCCGCACCGGCTGGTCGCCGACACGGTGCATGCCCTGCCGCCCGAGTGAGTAACCGTGTTCTCCGTCAAGCGATAGCGAGTCGATCGTGAGCGTTCAGGTGGTCTCGGGCAACGGCGTTGAGGTGGGTGATGAGCTTGCGCATGCAGGCGATCAGGGCCACCTTCTTGAGCTTTCCGGCGGCCACGAGGCGTTCGTAGAAGTCGCGGATCGGCGGGTTGTAGCGCACGGCCGAGAGGGTGGCCATGTAGAGAGCCCGTCGCACCTCGAAGCGTCCGCCGGCGATTCGCCTTCGACCCCGGCTCGAACCGGAGTCGTTAGCGTAGGGAGCCACGCCGACCAGCGCGCAGATCTGGCGCCGGTTGAGCCGTCCGAGTTCGGGCAGCTCGGCGATCAGGGTGGCAGCGGCGACCTTGCCGATGCCGGCCACGCCCTGCAACACCTTCGCCAGCGCGGCGTGATGCCGCTCGACGTGGCGAGCCATCTCGGCCTCGACGTCGTCGAGCTGAAGCTTGATCGCCTCGATCATCGCCTCGATGCTTGGGCATGCCACGGGACGCGCCAGGCGCAGGCGCTGG
>JBEICA010000046.1:0-16617 GCA_040373665.1 Burkholderiales bacterium
ACATTGTTGACCTGGTTGGGGAAGTCCGACCGACCGGTGGCGATGACCGCATCCGGGCGCACTTCGCGCGCGAGGTCCGGCATGATCTCCGGCGTGGGATTGGCCAGTGCAAGAATGAGCGGCCGATCCGCCATGCGCGCCACCATCTCCGGCTTGAGCACGCCCGCCGCGGACAGGCCGAGGAAGATATCCGCGCCACCGATCACCTCGGCCAGGGTCCTGGCGTCGGTGTCGCGCGCGTAGCGCGCCTTGTTGTCGTCCATCTCCTCGGTGCGGCCGCGGTAGACCACGCCCTTGATGTCGGTGACGACGATGTTCTCCCGGGGCAGGCCGATCTGGACGATCAGGTCCAGGCAGGCCAGCGCTGCCGCACCGGCGCCGGAGCACACCAGCCTGACCTCATCGATGCGCTTGCCCACGACCTTCAAACCGTTGCGCAGGGCCGCGCCGACGATGATGGCAGTGCCGTGCTGATCGTCGTGAAACACCGGGATCTTCATGCGGTCGCGCAGCTTGCGCTCGCCGTGGAAGCACTCGGGCGCCTTGAGGTCTTCGAGGTTGATGCCGCCGAAGGTGGGCTCGAGCGCGGCGATGATCTCGACCAGCCGGTCCGGATCGGTCTCGTTGATCTCGATGTCGAAGACGTCGATGCCGGCGAACTTCTTGAACAGCACCGCCTTGCCCTCCATCACCGGCTTGGCCGCCAGCGGTCCGATGGCGCCAAGACCGAGGACGGCCGTGCCGTTGGTGATGACCCCGATGAGATTGGCGCGCGAGGTGTAGAGCTGGGCGGTGGAGGGATCCGCGACGATCTCCTCGCAGGCGGCCGCCACGCCGGGCGAGTAGGCGAGCGCGAGGTCGCGCTGATTGATCAGGCCTTTGGTGGGAAGTATCGAGAGCTTCCCCGGCGTGGGGAGCCGGTGATAGTCGAGAGCCGCCTTCTTGAGGGATTCGTCCATGCCGCGTTGTGCTCGTCTGTCATGAAGGCAGCAAAGTATACGCGGACGGCTTGCGCCGACGGTGCCGGCGACGCGCCTCCCGGTCGCGGGCAATGCCCGCTTGTAAGACAATGCGGCACGGGCAGGTTCCGATGCGCCTGCCATGCCGGCGTGCCCCTCTGACCGGAGATTCAGCGTGACCACCGCAAACCACCGTTTTCCCGGATTCGTGCGCACCGAGCTCTATCCGGAGATACAACCTCACCGCACCGGCCGCCTTGCGCTCGACGGGCAGCACGTCATGTACTGGGAGGAAAGCGGCAATCCCCGGGGGCTGCCAGTCCTGTTCCTGCACGGCGGTCCCGGTGCTGGCGCGAGCCCGGCGCATCGCCGATTCTTCGACCCCGGCCATTACCGCATCGTCATCTTCGACCAGCGCGGTGCCGGACGCTCCACGCCACTGGGCGCGATCGAGGACAACACCACGCCCCAGCTGGTGGCGGACATCGAGCGCCTGCGGGTGCAGCTCGGCATCGACCGCTGGCTGGTGTTCGGCGGATCCTGGGGCTCCACGCTGGCGCTCGCCTATGGCGAGGCGCATCCGGAGCGCTGCCTCGGATTCATCCTGCGCGGCATCTTCCTTTGCCGCCAGAGCGAGATCGAGTGGTTCCTGTACGGGATGCGCTCCGTGTTTCCCGATGTCTGGGAGCGATTCGCCGGCTATCTGCCGCCCGAGGAGCGGGGCGACCTGCTGGCGGCATACCGGCGGCGGCTGCTGGACCCGGACCCGGCCGTGCACCTGCCGGCGGCGCGGCAGTGGAGCCTGTACGAAGGCGCCTGCTCCACGCTGCTGCCCAGCGACGACGCGCTGCGGCACTTCGGGGACGACGTCGTGGCACTCGGCCTCGCACGCATCGAGGCCCACTACTTCGCCCATGACATCTTCCTGCCACCGGACAGCCTGCTCGGAGGCGTGGACAGGATACGCCACCATCCCTGCGTGATCGTGCAAGGCCGCTATGACATGGTGTGCCCGGCGGTCACCGCCTTCGACCTGCGGGCGGCCTGGCCGGAGGCGCAGTTCCGTCTCGTGCCGGACGCCGGCCATTCCGCCTGGGAGCCGGGCATCCGCGCGGCCCTGATGGAGGCCACCGAGCAGTTCAAACGCAATCTCGAATGGACGGCGACATGACCGAGCCCCTGCCTCCGGTGTTGCAGCGCTACATGGACGGCCTGAAGGCCCACGATGTGAGCGCCATCCTGGCAACGGCGGCACCGGACATCCGCTTCGAGTCGGTGGGACGGGTGCTCGACATCGCCACCTTCGGCGCCATGCTCACCGCGATCTACACCGGCTTTCCCGACTGGACCTACGACCACGACTCGCCAGTCCATGAGGATGGCTGGTGGGTCGTGCTGTGGCGCCAGAGCGGCACCCACCTGGGCACCTTCGCCCTGCCGGGCATCGACCCGGTATCGCCGACGGGGCGCTTCGTGCGCATCCCGCCGCAGCGCTTCCATTACCGCATCGAGGACGATCTCATCCGCGTGATCCGGCCGGAACCCATCGAGGGCGGGGCGCCAATCGGCATCCTGCAACAGATCGGGGTGGAGAGTCCGCCTCTGTGACACGGGCTCGGGACGGCCGCGCGGCGGTACCGAGCGGCCCCGACACGGGCGGAAAAAAAGAGGGCCGTATCCAAGGGAGACCATGCGTTTGGTGAGAGCCCTGGAAGAGCCCCCGGGCGGATACGGCCCCGCAGGAGAACGGCTTGCACCGGAGGACGCGCCGTCACCTGCACCGGGAAGTATCTTTGCCCGGCCTTTCTGCAACCTTTCCGCGTTGCAGCCCAGCGGCCGCAAGGCCGATGGCAGCGCCCCGCGTCCGAAGGTGCGAGCCGGCGATCAGACGCGGTAGTCGACCGACGGCGGCGGCGGCTCGTCCTCCTCCCGGCGGGCACGCTGCCGGCGGTCCGGTCCCGTGCGGGTGTCGATCAGCACCGGGACCTGACGCTGCCGCCGCTCGCCACCGCGACGGTCCGACCGTGCGCGCCGCGCCTCCTCGGTGGCGTCGCGCGCGGCCGCCTCGACCTCACCGACCGGCCCCTGCGCCCCGGGACCCATGACGCCCCCGCCACGGGCCGACACCGGGCCGACCGCCCTGACGCCGTCCACCACGGCGGGGAACTCCACCTCGGGCACCATCACCACGAGCGGAGGCGTGGCGTTGATCCTCATGACCCGGGCCTGCCCCCCCCGGCGGCGTCATGCATCGCCGACAGGGCGCTCTTCTGCATCTCGAGGGTCTTGATGGTCATCTGGAGGAAGGTGAGATTCATCTTCAGCCAGTTCTCCACCGCCTGGAGCTCCGCGATCTTCCGCCCGATCTCCTCGGCATCCAGCGTGGGCTGGAACATGCCGGGCAGCGGAAAGGACATGGGATTCCACATCTTCCGGAAGAACTCCATCGGATCTCCGGACTCGGTTCCTTCTGCCATGCCACCTCCTGTCGGGACTGCATCGAACCAAGGCGCCCGGACGGCCGCTCGCGGCGCCCGCGCACCCCTCTCGCCTCACATGGTGGGGCCCAGCACCCAGGGCGCGAACTCGTCCTCGCCGTACCCCCACTGCTCGCTCTTGGTGGGCGTGCCGGAAGCGGTCTTGACAATGAGATCGAAGAACTGCTGACCGACCTCCTCGATGCTCGCCTTGCCGTCGACGATCACGCCGCAGTTGATGTCCATGTCCTCCTCCTGGCGCTGGAACAGGGCGGAGTTGGTGGCCAGCTTGAGCGAGGGCGACGGCTTGCAGCCATAGGCCGAGCCGCGGCCTGTGGTGAAGCAGATGATGTTGGCGCCACCGGCGACCTGCCCGGTGGCGGACACCGGATCGTAGCCCGGGGTATCCATGAAGACGAAGCCCTTGGCGGTGACGCGCTGGGCGTATTCATAGACATCCACCAGTGCACTGGTGCCTCCCTTCGCAACCGCCCCAAGCGATTTCTCCAGGATGGTGGTGAGCCCGCCGGCCTTGTTGCCCGGCGACGGGTTGTTGTTCATCTCCCCGCCCAGGCGCTCGGTGTATTCCTCCCACCACTTGATCCGGCGCACCAGCTTCTCGCCGACCTCGCGCGACACCGCACGCCGCGTCAGCAGGTGCTCCGCGCCATAGATCTCCGGCGTCTCGGACAGGATGGCGGTGCCGCCGTGGCGTACCAGGAGGTCGACCGCGGCGCCGAGCGCCGGGTTGGCACTGATGCCGGAATAGCCGTCCGAGCCGCCGCACTGCAGGCCGAGCGTGATGTGGCTGACGGGCGCAGGACTGCGGGCCACCTTGTTGGCCTCGGGCAGCAGCTCCTTGATGCGCGCGATGCCCTCGCGCACGGTCTTGCCCGTGCCGCCCGACTCCTGGATGGTGTAGGTGGACAGCTGGTCGGAGCGCTTCAGACCCTGGGAAGCCAGCAGGTCGTTGATCTGGTTCGCCTCGCAGCCCAGGCCGACCAGCAGTGTGGAGTGGAAGTTGGCGTGGGTGGCATAACCGCCCAGGACCCGGCGCAGCAGTTCGACCGGTTCCCCGGTGGAGCCCATGCCGCAACCGGAGCCGTGCGTGATCGGCACGATGCCGTCGACGTTGGGGTAGTCGGCCAGCATCTCGGGCGTGAAGTGGCGCGCGATCATGCGCGTGACGTGGGCCGAGCAGTTCACGCTCGACACCACGCCGATGTAGTTGCGGGTCGCAACGCGCCCATCGTCCCGGTGGTAACCCATGAAGGTGGCGGGCTCGGCCAGGAACTCCGTCGGCCGGCAGTCGGCGCCGAAGGCGTAATCGCGCTCGAAGTTGCCCATGCCGATGTTGTGCACGTGGACGTGCTCACCCGCCTTGATGGGCCGGGTGGCGAAACCGATGATCTGGTTGTAGCGACGCACCGGCTGCCCGGTGTCGACGTCCCGCGTGGCGATCTTGTGACCCGCCGGCACGCGCACCAGGGTGCGGACCTTTTCCTTGATGATGTCCGTACCCTCGGGCAGGTCGACGCGGGCGATGACCACGTCGTCGTTGGCGTTGAGGCGGATGGTGAGATCGGCGGTTTGCAGCATGTTTCCTCCCGGATGCTTGGATGCGGCGCCATCGCTCCCGACCATTCCGGCGGAGCCGGGACCGGGCAGGCGTTCTGACCGGATTATCCTGCAAAAAGAACCCGCCCGACCCATCCCCCGGCACGCGGCGCCACGAGCTGCCGGCGGCGGGCTGGCAGAGGCCCCTGTGGCATACTCCGCGACTTCGTTGACGCCGATCGCACGGGGGGCACGTGGGCACGAGACTGGCCGGAAAGACGGCGGTGGTGACCGCCGCAGGGCAGGGCATTGGACGGGCGACGGCACTGGCCTTTGCCGCCGAGGGCGCGCAGGTGTGGGCCACCGACATCGACGAGGCGAAGCTCGGGTCGCTCGCCGGGACGCCCGGCATCCAGGTACGCCGTCTCGACGTGCTCGATGACGCGGCCATCGCCGCCTTCGCAGCCGCCATGCCGGCGCCGGACGTGCTGTTCAACTGCGCGGGTTTCGTGCACCACGGCACGATCCTGGAGTGTTCCGACCGCGACTGGGACTTCTCCTTCAACCTGAACGTGCGCAGTCATTACGTCATGATCCGCCAGTTCCTGCCCGGCATGCTCGAACGCGGCGGTGGCTCCATCATCAACGTCGCCTCGGTGGCCGGCAGCATCAAGGGCATCGCCAACCGCTTCGTCTACGGCGCGACCAAGGCGGCAGTCATCGGCCTGACCAAATCCGTGGCCATCGACTACGTGCGCCGCGGCATCCGCTGCAATGCCATCTGTCCGGGCACGGTCGACACGCCGTCCCTCGGCGAGCGCATCAACGCCTTTGCCGATCCGGCCCAGGCCCGGAAGGATTTCATCGCCAGGCAGCCCATGGGGCGGCTGGCGACCGCCGACGAGATCACCGGCGCCGCCGTGTATCTGGCGTCGGACGAATCCGTCTTCATGACCGGGCAGAGCCTGATCGTGGACGGCGGCATCACCATCTGATTCGAATCATCCAGAGGGGGGAAGTGCAATGAAACTCGTTCGTTACGGGGAAGCGGGCAGCGAGAAGCCCGGCCTGATCGACGCCTCCGGCGCCATTCGCGACCTGTCAGGCGTCGTGCGCGACATCGACGGCAGCGTGCTGAGCGACGAGAGCCTCGCGCGGCTGCGCGCCATCGATCCGTCGACGCTGCCCCGCGTCGACGGCAGCCCGCGCTTCGGTGCGCCCGTGGCCGGCAGCAGCAAATTCATCGCCATCGGCCTGAACTACTCGGACCACGCCAAGGAATCGAACATGCCGATTCCGAAGGAGCCGGTGGTGTTCAGCAAGGCCACCTCCTGCATCTCCGGTCCGAACGACACCATCGTGCTGCCCAAGGGTTCGGTCAAGGGCGACTGGGAGGTGGAACTCGCCTTCGTCATCGGCAAGACTGCAAAAGCAGTGTCCGAGGCCGACGCCCTCGACCACGTCGCCGGTTACATGATCTGCAACGACGTCTCCGAGCGCGAGTGGCAGCTCGAGCGCGGACAGACCTGGGACAAGGGCAAGGGTTTCGACACCTTTGGCCCGGTGGGCCCCTGGCTGGTCACGCGCGACGAGATCCCCGACCCTCAGAACCTCGCCATGTGGCTCGACCTCAACGGCAAGCGCATGCAGACCGGCAACACCAACACCATGATCTTCAACATCCGGCAGCTGGTGGCCTACGTGAGCTTCCTGTTCACCCTCAAGCCAGGTGACATCATCACCACGGGAACGCCACCCGGCGTCGGCATGGGCATCAAGCCCAACCCTGTGTTCCTGCGTGCCGGTGACGTCATGCGCGTCGGCATCGATGGTCTTGGCGAACAGCGTCAGGAAGTCATCGGCGGCTGACCGCCTCGAGCGCCGGTGGCCCCGCCACCGGCGCGCAACTGCGCGAAGACCCGCCCCGTCGCCGGGCGTCCGCAACATCCTTCCCCGAGACTCATGGTCCGTTTCGCCCGCCGGTTGACCGACGCCGCCGGATTCGAGCGGTTCATCGTCCTCGTCATCATCGCGGCAGCAGTGGTGGTCGGGCTGGAGACACAGCCCGCCGTGGTCGAGGACGCGGGTCCGCTGCTCGCCACCCTCAACCTCGCCATCCTCGGTGTGTTCATCCTCGAGGCGGCGCTCAGGATGATCGCCGCCTGGCCGCGTCCGCTGTCCTACTTCGCCAGCGGCTGGAACGTGTTCGACTTCGGCATCATCGTGCTTTCGCTGGTCCCGGGCACGGGCGAGTTCGCCACCGTGGCCAGACTCGTGCGAATCCTGCGGGTCCTCCGGCTGGTCACGGCCATGCCCAAGCTCAGGCTCATGGTCGCCACGCTGGTGCGCTGCATCCCCGGCATGGGACACGTGCTCTCGCTCATGGCGATCCTGTTCTACGTCTACGGGGTGGCCGGCTACCACCTCTACGGCGCGCACGACCCGGCGCACTGGGGCAGCCTGGGCCGGGCCCTGCTCACGCTGTTCCAGATCGCCACGCTGGAGGCCTGGACCGACATCATGAAGGTCGCCATGGCGCTGGGCAGCCTGCACTGGATCTACTTCGTGAGCTTCGTGCTGCTGGGCACCTTCGTGGTGGTGAACCTGTTCGTGGCCGTGGTCATCAACAGCCTGGAGGAGAGCCATCGCGAAGTGGCGGAGAGCGAGGCGTCGGAAGCGGCAGAGGGGCAGGCCGGCGGGAGCGACGACATCCACGCCATCCGTACCCTGCTCGGTCGCCTCGAGCGTCGACTGGACGCGCTGGAGACCTCGCGGCGCAACCGGGGCGAGCCCGACTGACACGGGTGCAGGGGCTTCAGTCCCGCCCGGAGCCAAGGGAGGATTTGATTCAATCCCCAGGATCGCGGGCAGTCCGAACCCGGCAGAGGCCACGCGGGAGGCGCAGTCGGGATCGGGTATCGCGTCGCGCTGACCAGCACCGCCAGCGCTCGTTTCCGGCACAACGACGCGGCGGTGCGGGCTCATGCCGCCTCAACCGCGTGGTGCCGACTTCGATCAGACCTTCCCCAGGCGCTCCAGCCGCATGATGTAGCGCTGCAGCGCCACCTCGTAGCGCGGCGGCAGGCCGACGAAGCCACAGCCCACACGTCGTCGCACACCCCTTCCCGGCTCCTCGACGTCCTCCACCGAGCGTACCGTCAGCGACACCCCGATGGTCCCGATCGAGGGAAGCACCAGCGTGCACATGTCGATCCGGCTGCCGGGACTCACATCCAGCTCCGCGGGCATCCCCGCCAGACCGACACCGCCGATGCTGATGTCCACGAGCTCCACTGGAACGTGACCGCGCCCGGCGAGCACGAAGGAGCAGGTCGCAGGCTCCGCGTCCGTCGGTTGCACCCGGAAGAACTCCCGCCGCTGGAAGCGGAACACATGGTCCGGGTAGGGGCAATACAGCGCAAGACCATCACCCAGAGGCGCCAGCCGGAGGCGTGCCGCGGTCCAGCGCACCCGCAGTTTGTCCTGGCGGCTGACGAAGACCACGTCATGCGCAGCCACCAGGGCGTCGTTCATGCCGGGGTCTCGCGCAGCGTCCACCACGCAGACGTTGCTGGCCGCATCCGCCAGCAGCAGCCGGGTCACGAACAGGGCATGACCGTGACCGGGCTGGGCCGTGACCATCTGCCGCTCCGCCATCACACTCTTGAAGATCGCCGCGATCTCGCGCCGGGAGTGGACGATGAAGCGGGAATCCCGCTCCTCCGATGAACCGTCTGCCATGTTGTTCCTGAAACCGGTGATGCCGCCTGAGCCGCCAGCCCTGCGCGGGAGACCGGAGCGACAGGCAAGGTCCTCGCCCGTTTGCCCCGGCTCGCGAAATTCTACCGTCAGGATCCGGGCCGTCAGCCCCCCCCTCACTCGCCCGATGCCGGACCACATTCACATGGGGTCGGGATCGCGTCCCGCGGGACGCGAAACCACCTGCCGTGTCCCGCCTCACCCCTCGCAACGCGGGATGGCGTGAACCAGCGCCACCAGATCCACCTGACGACCGACACCGGTCTTGAGAAAAATGGAACTGAGCTGGGTGCGCAACGTCCCTGGCCGGACGTCATGTTCGGCCCCGTACTGTTCCAGGCTCGCGCCCTGGGCGATGGCACTGGCGAGCCGCGCCTCCGCCGCCGTCATGCCGAACGCATCCGTCAGCTGCGCCGGACTGGCAACGCCCCGGCCGGGGTGTTTGAGCACCACGGCAATGCGGGCCGCGTCGGTTGGCGAGCGTCCACCCCCGGACACGCGATAGGCCATGCGCTGGAGTGTCGCGAGATAACCATCCCCGAGGCGAAGGGTCGCGCAGCGCGTCGTGTCCGCGACCGCCTCGATGGCCGATCGCAGCGCGGCCGCGGTGTCGTCCGCACCGGCCACCACGAGGCCGTCGCGCAATTGCACCACCTCACCCCGCCCGAGCAGCCGTCCGGCCTCACGGTTGGCATACAGCACCCTGGAGTCCTGGGTGACCACGAGAACCGCCCAGCCGAGCACATCCAGAGCGTCGTACGCATGCCCCAGTTCGTCATGGGCCGTACCGGTCGTGACCGGTTCCTGAACCTCCGTCATCAGATCCATGGTTGTTCCTTCGGGCCTTTTCCAGCCGTCATGTCATCCCCCGCCGGGTGTCGCACCCTGCACGCTACGGAGTACCGATGCGGGCGCGTTTATGCAATGGCAAATGTAGAACATCCATCTGTGCGCCGCATCAGACGAAAGCTCTAACCGGATCTTTCACCCGGTCGACCCGGAAGACGGGCACCGCGAGCATCACCATGGGGTCTGGAGCGAGTCCGCCACGGGGGCGCGTGGGTCCGCCGCCCCTGGCGGACGCCCTGCGTTCAACCCGCGCCCCGAGGACGCATCCAGGCAGACCTGATTCCCGCGGCGCGCTTTTGCGCCAGAATGGCGTCATGCACGGTCGACCGGAGAAACTCATGCGCATCGGCATTCCCAAGGAAGTCAAGAACCACGAATACCGGGTCTCCCTGACCCCGGCCGGCGCGTCTGTGCTGACGCAGGCCGGACACGAGGTGCGGGTGCAGGCGGGCGCTGGAGCCCGCGCCGGCTTCCCGGACGAGGCCTACATGCAGGCGGGCACCACCATCGTGACCACGGCGGCAGAGGCCGGGGATGCGGACCTGATCATCAAGGTCAAGGAACCGCAACCGGCAGAGCTCGGGTTCATCCGCCGTGACCAGGTGTTGTTCACCTACCTCCACCTGGTGACCTGCCCCGAGGTCCTGGAGGCCATGACAGGCTCGGGCGCCATCGGCATCGCCTACGAGACGGTGACGGACGACCATGGCGACCTGCCCTTGCTCATTCCCATGTCCGAGGTGGCGGGCCGGCTGGCCATCCAGACCGGCGCCTGGGCGCTGATGCTGCCCCAGGGGGGCAGCGGCGTGCTGCTGCCGGGTGTGCCCGGCGTGCCGCCGGCGAAGATCACCATCCTCGGCGCCGGCACGGTCGGAACCCAGGCGGCGCGGGCCGCGCCGGGCTTCGGGGCCGAGGTCACCATCATGGATGTGAATCTGAGGCGTCTGCGCGAACTCGACGACATCTTCGGCGCCCGGCTCAAGACCTGCGTCTCCGAACCCGCCGCTGTCGCCCGCCACGTCGCGGAGTCGGACCTCGTGGTGGGCGCGGTACTGGTGCGCGGCCGGCATGCACCGAAACTCGTCACGCGCGCGATGCTGAAGCGCATGCAGCCCGGGTCGGTGCTGGTCGACGTCGGCATCGACCAGGGGGGCTGCGCCGAGACCTCCCGCCCCACCTCGCACGCGGAGCCGCTGTACGCCGAGGAGGGCGTATTGCACTACTGCGTGCCGAACATGCCCGGTGCGGTGCCACGCACCTCGACGCTGGCCCTGACGCAGTCCACCCTGCCGCATGCGCTGGCGCTGGCTGACCTTGGCTGGCGCGAGGCGATGCGCCGTGACGCGGGGCTGCGCCAGGGCCTGCAGGTCTGGAACGGCGCCATCACCTACGCGCCGCTGGCCGAGGAGCTCGGTGTGCCCTGCACATCCCCCGAGGTGGCCATCGCATCGTGAGCGTGGCCCTGCATGGCGGACGCCTCGCCTGCCGGATGGACCCGGAACGTGGCGGCCGAGGTGTGGTCCACCACAGGTCTTTTTTACCCGGAACCACCATGCGCCTTCATCATCGCCTCGCGCTCGCCGCCTTGCTCGCGAACGTGGCCGGCACGGCCCAGGCCCAGGAGTCGCCGCGTCAGGACCTGACGGCGATTCCCGTTTCGCGCTCCTTCAATCTCGTCGGTGTCGGGGTCGGTCTGATCCCGCGCTTCTCCGGCGCCAACGAAAGCCGCTCCATGGTCCTGCCGGTGGTGCGGCTGGGCTGGCGCGACAAGCTCTACTGGAACGCGCTGCAGGCTGGAGCGTGGCTGTGGGACAGCGCCGACGGCAGCCTCCGGGTCGGGTTGGCGGTCGAACCGCGATTCGGCTGGGAGGGCGAGGCTGGCACCCGGGTGGAGGGCATGGAAAAGCGCGACTTCTCCGTCGAGGGCGGCCCCAACATCCAGTGGGGCACACCGGCAGGCGTGTTCTACGCGAGCTTCTATCATGACCTCGGCGGCGCCAGCGACGCGAGCACGGCCCAGGTGCAGTTCATCCGGGTGCTCATCGGGCGCCAGCCGCTGCGCCTGAACGGTCTGATCGGGCTGCAGTGGTTCAGCGCGCGCTCGAACGACTACTACTTCGGCGTACGCCCGGGAGAAGCGCGCCCTGGCCGCCCTTCCTACTCGCCCGGCGCCTCGGTGAGCGCGCAGGCCGGTGTGAACGGTTCCTACGCTCTCACCGCCCGCGGCTCGCTGCTGTTCGGGGCCGTGCTGAACCGCATCGGCGAAGCCGCTGCCGACAGCCCTATCGTCGAGACGCCCTGGCAGGGTGTGGTCTACACCGGCCTGGGCTGGTCGTTCTGACGCGCCGCGAGACCTGACGCGCCGTTCCCGCTGCGCCGGGGCCTGGCGGGCCTTCGCACCCCGCTCAGCCTGGTATGGCGTCGGCGTGACGGTCGAGGTCCGCCAGCATGCGCCGTACGCGGTCCTCCAGCTTCTCCGTGGAGAGTTTCTCCCGGATCCGCGCCACCATGAGCGGAAACGACATCGGCGTGGGCTTGGGCGGACACGCCAGCACCAGCCGACGGGCGGCGATCTGGCCGAGGGTCGCTTCCAGGCGCGAGAACTCGAGTTCCTGCTCCAGCACCTCGCGCCCGGCCTGGCGCAGCAGGAGGTTGTCCGGATCGTGACGCTGGAACACGTCGAAGAACAGCTCGCTGGAGGCCTGCAACTGACGGGTGCTGCGGCCGGCGCCCGGATGCCCCTGGAACACCAGGCCGGCGATGCGCGCGATCTCCCGGAAGCGGCTGCGCGCCAGCTGCCCCGCGTTCAGGCTCTGCAGGATATCCGCCTCCAGCTGCTCGACCGCCAGCAGGCCGCGCGCGAGCTCGGCCTCCCAGTCGACGGGGTCGGCGCAGAGCAGTTCGAAGCCGTAGTCATTGACGCTGAGCGAGAAGCTCGACGGCCGGTGCCGGGCGATGCGCCAGGCGCACAGGTTCGCCAGACCCGTGTGGACATGCCGCCCGGCGAACGGAAAGCAGAAGAAGTGAAAGCCCTCGCGCGTCGCAAGCGTCTCGACGAGCAGTTCGTCACGCCCCGGAATGTGCGACCAGTGCGCCTGGATGCGGAACAGCGGCCGCAGGGCCTCCATCTCCGGGCCTTCGAGGTGGCCGTCGCGTGCCTGCTCGACCAGCGACAGCACCGCCTCGGCCAGTTCCGTGGACAAGGGCATCTTGCCGCCGGTCCAGCGTGGCACCGCGGCCCGCCCGGACGCCGCGCGGCGCACCAGAGCCGTCATCTGGTGGACACGCACCAGTTCGAGGGTACGACCGGCGAACCAGAAGCAGTCGCCGCGATCGAGCATTCCGATGAACGACTCCTCGACGTGGCCGATGCGGCCACCGGACAGCCACCTGACTTCCATCGAGGCATCGCCGACGATGGTACCCACCGACATGCGATGGCGGCGCGCGATGTCGGCATCGCGGACCACGTGGCGGCCGTCCTGATCCGCCTCGAGCTTGTGGTATTCGGGGTAGGCACGAAGCGAACCCCCACCCCGGGTCGCGAAATCCAGCGCCCACGCCCACTGGGCGTCGGTGAGATCCCGGTACGAATGGGTGGTGCGCACCTCCGCCAGCAGATCGGCCGGATGGAATCCGCCACCGAGGCCGATGCTCACGAGGTGCTGCACCAGAACGTCGAGTGGCGCCTCCGGCGGACGCCGCGATTCGATGCGACCGTCGGCACAGGCCTGGCGGGCGGCGGCCGCCTCGACCAGTTCGAACGCGTGGGTGGGAACGCAGGTCACCCGCGATACCTGCCCCGGCGCGTGACCGGACCGACCGGCGCGCTGCAGCAGTCTGGCCACGCCCTTGGGGCTGCCCACCTGCAGCACCCGCTCGACCGGCAGGAAGTCCACACCCAGGTCGAGGCTGGAGGTGCAGACGCAGGCCTTGAGCGCCCCCTGCTTCAGCCCCAGCTCCACCCAATCGCGCAGTTCCCGGTCCAGTGAGCCGTGGTGGAGGGCGAGTAGACCGGCCCAGTCGGGCCGCGCCTCCAGGATGGCCTGGTACCAGAGTTCGGCCTGGGCCCGGGTGTTGGTGAATACCAGGGTGGTACCGCAGCCATCGATCTCGCGCACCACGGCATCGACCAGACGCAGGCCCAGATGTCCGGCCCAGGGAAAGCGCTCCATGCGCCCGGGCACCAGGGTGTCGACGACCAGCTTCTTGGGCAGGCTGCCCCGCACCAGCCGTCCGCGGGTGCCGGGGCTGAGGAGGACATCGCGGGCCTGCTCCAGATTGCCGAGGGTGGCCGACAGCCCCCAGACCACCAGGCCAGGGTTCCAGGCCCGCAGCCGCGCCAGGGCCAGCTGGGTCTGGACGCCACGCTTGCCGCCCATGAGTTCGTGCCACTCGTCCACCACCACCGCCGCCACGCCGGAGAGCGCGGACCGTGCGTCGTCGCGCGTGAGCAGCAGGGTGAGGCTCTCCGGGGTGGTCACTAGGGCCTCGGGCAGCCGGCGCGACTGCCGCGCGCGCTCGGCGGACGAAGTGTCGGAGGTGCGCGCACCGACGCTCCAGCCGGGCCTCAAGGCCTCCAGGGCCTGTGCGAGAGCACGTGTCGTGTCCGTCGCCAGCGCACGCATGGGCGTGATCCACAGCACCCTCCCGCCGCCGTCCGGACCCCCCGTCGCGGCGCGCGCCCGCAGCAGCGCGCCCAGCCAGGCAGCGTAGGTCTTGCCGGCGCCGGTGGTGGCGTGCAGCAGGCCGGACTCCCCGGCCGACATGGCGGCCCAGACCTCGCGCTGGAACTCCCAGGGGCTCCAGCCCCTTGAACGGAACCAGGCCTCGAGAGTCTCGACCGTCAGGGTCTCGCCGGACGGACCTGCGGCGCCGGCACGCGGACGTCGTCTCGTCGGCATCACTTACACCGCCCACCGCAGCGATCTGGCAGCGCGGCAGCAAGCCCTTGTTCCAGAGGGAGAACGAGATCATGGCACCGAGCTTGCTGATGGAGCGGTGAAACGCCGAATGCCCGCACCGATCCCGCCTCCCGAGGATCACCCGGGCACCCGACGACAGCACGATGCCTCGCCCCGTCCCATGCGCCAAGGTGGACGGGAGCCTGGCCGGGGGACGAGACCTGCCCCTGGGAACGCGGCCGAACGAAGCCACGTCCCCTGCCGGACAAGCCGGGATGAAACACCGGCACGCGCTCTGGAAGCCGCCCCTCTCGGGCGGCTTTTTTCTTTCGTGGGTTCACGTGCGCGCCACCAGGGCCTCCAGGGCCTCCAGGCGGTCGGCGTCGGCCGGGGTCTTGTCGCTGCGCAGGCGCAGGATGCGCGGAAAACGCACTGCCACACCGCTGCGGTGTCGCGGCGAGCGGGCGATGCCCTCGAAGCCGATCTCCATCACCAGGGCTGGCGTCACGGTGCGCACCGGTCCGAATTTCTCGAGGGTGTTCCGGCGCACGAAGGCATCGACGGTGCGGATCTCCGCATCCGTGAGGCCGGAATAGGCCTTGGCGAACGGCACCAGTTCGTCACCCCGCCACACGGCAAAGGTGTAGTCGGTGTACAGGCTGGCGCGTCGCCCGTGGCCACGCTGCGCGTACACCAGCACGGCGTCGATGCTGTAGGGATCGACCTTCCACTTCCACCACTCCCCACCGGGCCCGAGCTTGACGCGGCCGCTGCCGTAGGCGGAATCACGGCGCTTCAGCATCAGGCCTTCGACGCAGCGCTCGCGGGCCTGCCCGCGAAGACGCCCGGCATCCTCCCAACCCGCGAACTCCAGCGCGGGCGACAGCACCAGCCGCGCATCCGCGACCGCGGTCACCAGAGCGGCCAGCCGCTCCCGCCGACGCGTCAGGACGTGGCTGCGCAGGTCCTCGCTCCCATGCTCCAGCAGATCGTAGGCCACCACCGCCACGGGCATCTCGCTCAACAGCCGTGGCGTCAGACGCTTGCGCCCGATGCGGCGCTGCAGGACGGCGAACGGCAGCGGGGCACCATCGCGCCATGCGAGCAGTTCGCCATCCAGCACGGTGCCGTCCGGCAGGTGGTGTCCGAGGGCGGCGATCTCGGGAAAACGCTCGGTCACCAGTTCCTCCCCGCGCGACCACAGGAACACACCCCCCCCGCGCCGGATCAGCTGCACGCGGATGCCATCCCATTTCCACTCGGCATGCCACTGCGCCGCCGGCCCCAGCAGGTGCACCGGTTGATCGAGCGGATGCGCGAGAAAAAAAGGATACGGCCGCCCGGCAGGCGCCTCGCGTTCGTGCCGTGAGACCAGGAGACGATAGGCCTCCGCAGTGGGTGTCCATCCGCCCGCGAGCCGTTCCGCCAGCACGGTGGGTTCGATGTCCGCGACCGTCGCCAGCGCACGCGTCACCAGCAGCCGCGACACGCCGACACGGAAGCCTCCAGTAATGAGCTTGTTCCAGACGAAGCGCCCGGCTTCGTCGAGTTCGCGCCACGCCGTCAGCAGGCACTGCTCGCGCTCCCCGGCCTCCAGGCGGCGCAACGGCAAGAGACGCCCGGTGACCCACTCGGCGAGCGGTGCATCGCTGCCCGGACCGGGATCCGGGAGAAGGTGGGCGATGGTCTCGGCCAGATCCCCCACGGCCTGGTAGCACTCCTCGAACAGCCAGTCCGGCGTGCCGCTGGCCTGCATGGCCAGCTCGCGCAGCACACGGGTGGGCACGGCCTGCGGCAGCCGTGCACCGATCAGGAAGTGGACCGCCCAGGCGGCGTCGGCATCGTCCGCGGCGGCGAAGTACTCCTGCAATGCCGCGAGCTTGGCGTTGGTGGAGGTGGTGGCGTCGAGCGCCGCGTAAAGGGCCACGAAACGCCTCATGCGCCCTCCGCTTCGTGTTCGTCGCCGAACTCGGTCTCGAAGGCGCGCGCCTCCAGGCCCTGGTCGGTCAGCCAGCGCACCATGACCGGCACCTGGCCGTGGGTGACGAACACCCGCGTGGCACCGCTGGCGGTGATCGCCTCCTGCAGCCCTGGCCAGTCGGCGTGGTCCGA
>JBEICA010000087.1:0-12016 GCA_040373665.1 Burkholderiales bacterium
CACCTGGCGCGGTGCGCGGGCCACGTGCGTCTGCGGCTCACGCCTGGCATGAGGTGCCTTGGCGCGCCCTCGGTGCAGGTTCTGCCCGGCGGCACGCAGGATGCGGCTGAAGCTCGATTCGCTGGCCAGATACACGCCCTCGTCGGCCAGCGTGGGCACGATGCGCGCGGGCGGCATGGCCGCAAACCGGGGCTCGTTGGCCACCTGCAGCACCGCGGCGCGCTCCTGCTCGCTGAGCGCGTGCAGCGGCTTGGGGCGCACGGCCGCTGGTCGGCGGTCGCCGATCCGAAGCCCTTCACCGGCCTTCCAGCGCTGCAGCGTGCGCACCTCGATGCCGGCGATCCGGCACGCCCTGTCCAGGCGCGCTCCGTCACGGTGTGCCTCATCGATCCATCGGGCCATGCGTTGGCGATCTTCCAGTCCGATCATTCGTCCTCGCCCCTGGGGAAGATCGCCTCGAGCTTTTTTGACAGCACCAGCAGCGCAGCGGTCTCGGCAAGAGCTTTCTCCTTGTGGCGCAACTCGCGCTCGAGCTGCCTGATGCGCCGTCGGTCCGAGGCGGTCTGCTGTGGGCTTGCGCGCTGCTCATCGGGGCCCGCAAGGGCCTGCGTGGCACTGGCCTGCCAGGCGGCCAGCTCCTGCGGATACACCCCGTGCTCCCGACACCAGGCATTGCGCGTGGTCTCGTCCATCGCAGCGGTCACCAGCACGGCGTCGAACCGCGCTGCCGCCGACCACTTCGCCGCGCCGTTGGGCGCTCCCAACCCTTCAGCCCGCCATCGCACCAGCGTATCGAGCGCCACGCCGCTGTCGCGGGATACCTCCTCCAGGCTGGCCGTGCTCGGTGGCAACAGCTTGGCCACCACCTTGTTCTTGAAAGCTTGTCCGTATCGAGCCATCGCGTCTTCTCGTCATCACCCCCGGTTCCAGGATTCTAAAGAGGCGACAACTAGTCTGACGTGGGGGGCCCCGACTGACGCAAAGGTTACGTCGCCACCCGCGGCAAACTCGTGCAACTCCCACAACCCCGCTTTGTTGAGTCGGAAGCTCTCGATCTTCTTCTCGTCCGGGTCGATCAGGACGTATTCGCGCAGCGACGGCAACTTGCGACAGGCTTCAAACTTGCCGCCACGGTCGTAGGCTTCGGTGGATTCAGACAGTACTTCGACCACGAGCACCGGATGCTGGAGCACGCGATCGGCCGTGCGGTCGGCATGGTGGCAGGTCACCACCACGTCCGGGTAGAAGTTGCAGTCGGCGGCGTCCACGCGGACCATTGCGTCGCTGACCGCCGCGAAACACGGTCCTCCCATGAGGCGGGCGCGAAGTTCTGCCCCGACGTTCAGGGTCACGGACGCATGCGACCTCCTCGCCCCCACCTTCGCGAACACCTCGCCCCGCACGAATTCATGTTTCGTGGCGGCCTGCATGGCCTCCCACCCCAGGAAGTCCTCGTGACTCAATCGGGCTGCGGGTTCGGAAAGTCCCATGGTCGAACACCCTTGATCTGCTTGAAATTAGCCGCTCTCGGGGTCGGACCTCGAAGAGGTCATGATTCGAAAGGAAAAAACGCCATTTCCAGGCCGTTTTTCGCGCTTAAAAGCCCTTTTTCGGGCCTGTTTTCATCGAGCTCGGGGCGCAGGGCGGTTCGCCCTCCCCGCAGCCGGATCCTGACGGCGCGGCAGCGTTGGTCGAAGGATCAGTCCGTGCCCGCAGACAACCGGTCGACGACCTCGCGGGCGATGGCGAGAGAGGCGGTGAGGCCGGGCGATTCGATGCCGAAGAGGTTCACCAGCCCGCGGATGCCGTGACGCTCGGGGCCGTCGATGCGGAAATCGGCGGGTGGCTCGCCCTTGCGCGAAATCTTGGGCCGGATGCCGGTGTAGCCGGGCTGGAGTGCGCCGTCCGCAAGGTTGGGGTAGTAGCGCCGGATGGCCTCGTAGAACAGAGGCTCACGGGCGTGATCGAACGCGTAGTCGACCGCGTCCACCCACTCGATGTCCGGGCCGAAGCGCACCTGCCCTCCCAGGTCGATGGTGACGTGCACCCCGAGCCACGAACCGTGACCCACGGGGTACACCAGCCGGCGGAAGGGGGGGCGCCCGCTCAGGGTGAAGTAGTGCGCCTTGGCGAAGTACTGGCCCGGGATGCTGTCCGCCGGGATGCCCTGGATGCTGCGCGCAAGCGACGGTGCGAACAGACCGGCGCTGTTCACGAGTGTGCTGCAGACGATGCGCGTGGGCTCGTCCCCGCCGACTTCGAGCTCGATGCCCTGATCCGTGACGCGGCCGCCCAGCACCGGGCTGCGGAACACGCACATCGCCCCGGCGTTTTCGGCATCGCCCAGGTAGGCGAGCATGAGTGCATGGCTGTCCACGATGCCGGTGGACGGTGACAGCACTGCCGCCACGGCGACCACCTCGGGTTCCATGTCACGGACCTCGGCCGGATCGAGTACGCGCAGGTCGTGTACACCCGCGGCGGCAGCCGTCGGGATGTAGCTCATCACCGCCGGCACCTCCTCTTCGCGGGAGGCCACGATGATCTTGCCGCAGTTGGCGTGGGGCACGCCGTGTTCGCGGCAGTACGCGTAGAGCAGGTGCTTGCCCTGCACACACAGCCTGGCCTTGAGCGAGCCGCGCGGGTAATAAAGGCCGGCATGGATCACCTCCGAGTTGCGTGAGCTGGTGTGCTCACCGATGCCGGCCTCGGCTTCGAGGATCAGCACCTCGCGCCCTGCGAGAGCCAGTTCGCGGGCCACGGCGAGCCCAACGACACCCGCGCCAACGACGACGCAATCGATACGTTCGGTCATGCTTCAGATGAGGGATGTGACGGTTCAAATGCAGTGCAACTGGCGGGACTCAGAGCCCCAACCCGACGATGGCCATGACCGGTGTCAGGCCCGGGGCCATGCCAGCGCCATGATTGGCTGAAAACAGGGTCAAAAATCATGTTCTAAGCCCGGAAAAGGCCCATTTTCGAGGCGTTAATGTCATAAAAACAGTGTGTTAACTTGGTCCGACCCCATGGGGGTTGGTGGTGGCTCTGACCGCGGCGAGGGCGTCATGCGCCACCTGCTCGGTCATGGCGGTGAGGCGCGCCGGTTCCAACTCCAGGAAGTCGAGGCGGTTGTGGACCAGCAGCATGGCGAAGCCGTGCACCAGCGACCACACCGACACCGAAATTGCCACCGGATCGCCAGCGCGCACCAGCCCGGCCTGTTGGGCGACCATGACCAGTTCCACGAGTCGGCCGAAGGTCGCCTTGCCCACCGAGTGCAGTGGATGGTCGGCGCGGGCCGGGTCGTAGGAGATGTAGGGGCCGAACATCACCTTGAGATGTTCGGGGTGGTCGACGGCGAACCGGATGTACTGCTGCCCGGCCTCCAGGAACCAGCGTTCCACGTCATCGGGGTGGCGGCGTTTCGCCCCGTCCAGATACGACTGCAGACGGAGGAAGCCCTGCTCCGCGATCGCCGCGATCAGCGCTTCCTTGCTCTCGAAGTGCCGGTAGGGCGCGGTGCGGCTCACGCCGGCCTGGCGTGCCAGTTCGCGAAGCCCCAGAGCCTCGGCGCCCCGCTCGCGCAGCAGCACCAGCCCTGCCTCGAGCAGCGCCTCGCGCAGATTGCCGTGGTGGTAGGGCGCAGGCTCGCCCGCGACCGGAGGGGCGGCAGGGCTGGGCGCGGTCTTTCTGGCTGGTGACATGGGGCGCGTTCCGAGGGGGGCAAGTCTCAGTCCTTGAGACCCTGTTGGCAAGGCGGTCCATCTCCGCATCTTCATGTTGACAACGACAACATTTCATCAGCACAATGCCGGCCAGATGTAGACGTTGTCAACTTCAACTGCCCCGCGGGGCTGGAGACGTCCATGCTCGAACGCTACCTGCGCACCGTGGTGCGCCACCGTTTCGTCGTGATGCTGCTCGTGGCCCTGACCACGCTTCTGCTCGCGTCGCAAACCCGAGAGTTGTCCATCGTCGTCGACCCTGACGACATCCTGCCCCAGAGCCACCCGCTCATTTCCACGACCAATCGGATCGAGGCGCTGTTCGGGAACCGCTTCACCGTCGTGATCGGCGTGCACGCCAACAACGGCACGGTGTATGAGGCCGGCGTGGCCGAGCGCGTGCGCGCCATCACGGACGACGTGCTGAAGCTCCCCGGCGTGGTGCGGGCCAACGTGAACAGCATCGCGGCGCGCAAGGCCAAGAGCATCACGGGCAACGACGAGGGGATGGTGGTGAAGCCGTTGCTCGGCAGCGGACCGCAGGCGGCGGAGGCACTGCAGTCCGCGCTCACCCTCAACCCCGTCTACACCGACCTGCTCGTCTCCCGCGACGGTCGTACCGCGCAGGTGGTGGCGGAGTTCAAGAAGATCCCCGGCGGCTTCGCGGCCATCGAGAGCCAGGTGCGCGAAGTGGTGAAGCGACACGCGGACCCGTCCGTCCAGATCGACGTGGGCGGTACCCCGGTGTTCCTTGCGCTGCTCGAAAAGTTCTCCCAGCGCATGTCCTTCCTGTTTCCGCTGGCGGTGCTGATCATCGGTCTCATCCATTACGAAGCGTTCCGCACCGTGCAGGCGCTGGTGCTGCCGCTGGTGACCGCCCTGCTCGCAGTGGTGTGGGCGCTGGGCATGCTCGGACTGGCGCGCCAGCCGTTCGACACCTTCAACGCCGCAACGCCCATCCTCATCCTGGCCATCGCGGCCGGCCACGCCGTGCAGATCCTGAAGCGCTTCTACGAGGAGTACGCGGCGCTGGAAGCCAGCGAACCGGAGATGTCTCCCCGGGAGCGCAGCAAAGCGGCGGTGGTGCGTTCCCTCACCCGTGTCGGACCGGTGATGGTCGCGGCCGGCGGCGTGGCCATCGCGGGCTTCGCCTCGCTGGTGGTGTTCGAGATCAAGTCGATCCAGGTGTTCGGCCTGTTCACCGCGGCCGGGATCGCCAGCGCGCTGGTGCTGGAACTCACCCTCATTCCAGCGCTGCGCGCGAGCCTCCCCACACCGGGGCGACGCGAACTGGACCGCGAACGCATGCCCACCCTGTGGAGCCGGCTGACGGAACGTGCCTTCCAGCTCTCCACCACCCGGCCACGTGCCGTGTTCGCTGTGGCTGCAGCGGTCGCCGTCGCAGCCGTGGCAGGTGCCAGCCAGGTCCGCGTCGACAACTCGCAGAAAGGCTACTTCTACGGCAGCGTGCCGGCGAAGGTGGAAGACGCCCGCCTCAACGAACGCATGGGCGGGACCAACTCGCTTTACGTGCTGGTGAAGGGCCGGGAGGACGATGCGCTGAAGCAGCCGGCCGTGCTGAAGGCCATGCAGGCGCTGCAGGAGAAGCTCGCGGCCGATCCCATGGTCGGCAAGACTCTGTCCCTCGCGGACTTCGTGCGCCGCATGCACCGCGCCATGAATGGCGACGACCCGTCCTTCGACGCCATCCCCGACAGCGCCGATCTGATCGCCCAGTACCTCTTCCTCTACTCCACATCGGGCGATCCGTCCGACTTCGACAGTTACGTCGACACCAACTACCGCAACGGACTCATCACCGTGTTCGTCAGGACCGACGGCACGGCCTACTCGCAGGACCTGATCGGTCGCGTGCGGGAGATCGCCCGCACCGGCTTCGGTCCGGAGGTGGAGATCGCGGTCGGGGGCGGCACCGCGGCCACGGTGGCGCTCACCGAGACCATCGTCAAGGAGAAGGTCCTCAACATCCTGCAGATCATGGCTGCCGTGCTGCTGATCACGAGCCTCGTGTTCCGCTCGCTGGCCGCCGGTCTGGTGATCCTGATGCCGGTGCTCGCGGCGGTGCTGGTGAACTTCGGCCTCATGGGCATCGCCGGCATCCCGCTGCAGATCGGCACGGCGCTGGTGTCGGCAATGGCGGTGGGGATCGGCGCGGACTACGGCATTTACATGATCTACCGCATGCGCGAGGAACTGGGGCGCGGCGGCGACGTCGACGAGGCGCTCCATCGCGCCTTCCGCTCGGCGGGCAAGGCGGTGCTGTTCGTGTCCACGGCGGTGGCGGGCGGCTTCGGGCTGCTGATGCTGTCCTGGGGCTTCTGGGTCCACTTCTATCTCGGCTTCCTCGTGGCGGTGGCCATGCTGGTGAGTTCGGTCACCGCCCTCACGCTGCTGCCGGCGGTGGTGTTCCGCTTCAAGCCGCGGTTCGTGTTCGGCACGGCCGCAACGCGGCCAGTCCCGGTGGCACCCAAGGCGGCGGCGCTGATGCTGGCGCTGGCGGTCGGCGCCGCCGCGTGGCCGGGCGGGGAAGCGCGTGCGCAGACCCCGACGGCGGAGGAAATCGCGACGCGCAACTTCGCCGTTGGGAAGGTGGCCGACTCGGTGACGGAGGCCACGTTCCGCCTGATCTCTCCCAACGGGCAGGAGCGGGTGCGCAAGACGCAGGGGCGCTCGAAGCTGAAGGCGGGATCGCTGGACAACCGGTCACTGGTGAGATTCCTCTCGCCCGCGGACGTGCGTGGCACGGTGAGCCTCACGATCGAGAACAGCGAGCCGGGCCGCGATGACGACATCTGGATCTATCTGCCGGCCCTGAAGAAAGTGCGGCGCCTGGTGTCCTCCAACAAGAAGGACAGCTTCGTGGGCACCGACTTCTCCTACGGTGACGTGATCGGCTACCGCGTCGCCGACTGGACCCACCGCGTTCTGCGCGAGGAGAAGGTCGACGGCTTCGACTGCTGGGTGATGGAGTCCCTGCCGAAGAACGCGCAGGTCCGCGAGGACAGCGGCTACACGAAGCGGATGGGCTGGATCCGCAAGGACAACTTCGCCGCCGTGCGCGCCGAGTCCTACGATCTGTCGGGCGCGCTCCTCAAGGTGATCCTGCTGCGCGACCACCGCAACGTCGACCCGAAGAACGGCAAGTGGGTCGCCATGAAGCTCGAGGCGCAGAACGTCCAGGAGAACCGCCGCACGGTGATCGAGTTCGATCGCTATGAGGTCAACCAGGGTGTGAGCGAGGACAGCTTCACGGCCCGTGCGCTGGAGCGCGAGTCATGACCTGTCTCCGGAACCCGGGCCGGCTCGGGCCTGCGGCTGCGCTGGCGGTCTGCCTGTCCCTGGTGGCGGGGGCTCCGGCGGCGGAGGAATCCGTCTCCAGCCCCGCCGCACCCGTCGCCGAAGCCGCATCCGATGTTGCGCCGGCGGTGCGCATCGACCGCGCCGCGCTGTCCCTGCGCGCCTCGACGTGGAGCCGTTCGCGCCGGCTGGATGGCGACACGGGTGTCAACGCCGTCAGCGCCTGGTTCGTCGGCAAGGCCGCCCTGGGCGAGAGCGGCAAGGCCGTTGTCGATGCGTGGGCGCGCAGCGACAGCCACCTGGACGGGCGCCTCGGCGGCTCCGACGCGCGCGAGGCCTACGTTGCCGGCTCGCGCGGCGCCTGGGATTTCTCCCTCGGGCGCCAGCTCATCGTGTGGGGGCGGGCGGACTCGGTCAACCCGACCGATGTGCTGCCGGCGCGCAATTTCACCTTGCTGGTACCCCTCGACGACGACCAGAAGACCGGCGTGGGCACGGCCCGTGTCACCTGGAACCTGGATGCGCTGCGCATCTCCGCGCTGTGGCTGCCCGAGTTTCGCGCCAGCACCCTGCCGCTGCCCGCGGTTCCGGGCGTGAGCTTCGTCGCACGCGATCCGTCCGGCGCGGCGCGCCAGTGGGCGCTGCGTGCCGAGCGCAGCGGCGAGCGCGTGGACTGGGCGGTTTCGTTCTTCGACGGCTACGAGCGGCAGCCCGACCTGCGTCCGGAAGGCCTCACGCCCGGCGGTGCCAGGGTGGGTCTCGCGCACACCCGCATCCAGATGCTGGGCGCCGATGCGGCCGGCACGCTCGGGCGCTACGGCCTGCGCGCCGAGGTGGCGTTCACCCGCACTGCCGATCGCGACGGGAGGGACCCGTTCACCCGCAACTCCTTTCTCTATGCCGTGGCCGGCGGCGACCGCACCTTCCTCACCAGCCTCAACGTGAACGTGCAACTCCTCTACCGACGTGTGGTGGCGTGGGAGGACCCGGCGGCAGCGCCCCCGGCCCTGCGTGAATTGGCGTTGCGCCAGGCGCTGCTCTCCAACCAGCGCGATGCGGAGCAGACCGGCGCCTCTGTACGTGTTGCGCGCAAGTGGTGGAACGACACCCTGGAGGCGGAACTGTCCGGGGTGAGCTGGTTCGCCCGGGGCGATTTCCTGGTACGGCCGCGGCTGCGGTATGCCGCGACCGACCGCGTCTCCTTCACGCTGGGCGGGGACCTGTACCGGGGCCCGGCGGATTCGTTCTTCGGAAGCCTGCGCGATCTGAGCACAGGCTTCTTCGAAGTGCAGTTCAACCTTTGACTCCTCCGGAGAGAAAAATCATGAAGACCAGAATGACCGCAGTCTCCGCCTTTCTCACCGCCGCCGTTCTCGCGCTGCCGACCATCGCTCAGGCGGCCGATGTGGTCGTCCGTGTCACCGTCGCCGGGCCCAAGGCCACCACTGGCCGTGTCGGCTGCTCGCTGTTCGCCGCAGCGAAGGGCTTTCCCCTGGACGTCTCGGGCGCCCAGACCCAGTGGCACCCGGCTGGCGGCAGCGAGGTGGTATGCCGCTTCGGCGGCGTCACGGATGGCACCTACGCCGTCGGCGTGCTGCAGGACCTGAACGGCAACAACCAGGCCGACACGAACGTCTTCGGCGCGCCCACCGAGCCCTGGGGGGTGTCGAACAACATCCGTCACCGGCTGCGTGCGCCCAGGTTCGACGAAGCCGCCTTCCGGGTGACCGACGGGCGTGACGCGCAGCTCGACGTGCGCGTCGAACCCTGACATTCGCCACATGTCGAGGGTGTTCAGCGGGCGGCCGGTGCTGGCGCGAGGATGCGCCGGACGCCTGCCGCCGCCCTCGGGCGTGAGCGCCGTTCCGTCGACGCGAACGTGGAACAAGCGCGAGGTGCATGCCAACGCCATCGCGCAACGAAAACGGGGTCGAAAATCATGGTCTAAGCTCGAAAAAGGCCTGTTTTTTGGAGTGATTTGCAAGACAATCAGTAAGTTACCTTGGTCCGACCCCGGAGGGGTTATGAGCGCGGTGGAGGAGGCCTGGGCGCGGCCGGCGTTCGACCTTGCGCGCGGTGTGGGGGCGCTGGAGCGGTTGCGGGCGGCTGCGGGGGCGGGCGGGTTGCAGGCGGTGCTGGATCGGGCGCGGCGGGAGGTGTGCAACGCCGGCGGCCGGCGGCTGCGGGTGGTGGACGGCGCCCCGGCCAGCGCGGTGGAATATGAGCGGTCGGTCCACGCCGAGGGTCTGCTCGGGGTGCGGGCGGATACCTGGCACGACCGCTTCAACGTGCTGGCGTGGTCGCTGTTCCCGCGCACCAAGGCCGCACTCAACGCGCGGCACGTGGCCGAACTGGACCGGCCCGTGGCGCCGGGACGGCGCTCCCGGGTGCGCGATGCGCTGAGCCTGTTCGACGAGGACGGGGTGGTGGTGGCGGTGTCGGGGTGCGGCTCGAGGCGCTGGTGCGGGGATTCGCGTGGCGTTCGCTGTTCTTGGGCGAACGCGAACGCCTGAAGGGCGCGATGCTGTGCGTGCCGGTGGGACACGCGTTGATGGAGAAACTCCTCGACCCGTTCGTTGGCTTGGTCGGCAAGGCGGTGTTCGTGCCGGTCGGCGCGTCCTTCTTCCGCCTGGACTGGGGGGAGCGCAACGACGTGCTCGACCGGGGTTGTGCCGCGGCGGTGGCCGGCCTGGGCTCGCCCTTCGATCTGGCCCCGTTGCCGGTGCTCGGCCTGCCCGGCTGGTGGCCGGCGAACGAAAGCCCCGGCTTCTACGATAATACTGGTTACTTCCGGCCTGGCAGACGCCGACCCGCTGCTGCACCGGATGCCCCGATTTCCTGAAGAGCCTGGACCGCCATGCCGCACAACGTCTTCGACAACATCCTCGGCACCATCGGCAACACGCCGCTGGTGCGCCTGAACCGCATCACCCGCGAGGTGAAGGCGACGGTCTACGCCAAGGTCGAGACCTTCAATCCCGGGCACAGCATCAAGGACCGCATGGCCCTGCGCATGATCGAGGACGCCGAAAAGGCCGGCCTGCTCCAGCCGGGCGGCACGATCATCGAGGGCACCAGCGGCAACACCGGGATGGGGCTCGCCGTGGCGGCCATCGTGAAGGGCTACAAGTGCATCTTCACCACCACGGACAAGCAGTCGCAGGAGAAGGTGGACGCCCTGCGCGCCTTCGGTGCCGAGGTGATCGTCTGCCCGACCGATGTCGACCCCGAGGACCCGCGCTCCTACTACTCCGTGTCCTCGCGCCTGGTGCGCGAGACGCCGAACGCCTGGAAGGCCAACCAGTACGACAACCCGAGCAATGCCCAGGCGCACTACGAGTCCACCGGGCCCGAGATCTGGGAGCAGACCGAAGGCTGCGTCGACCACCTGCTGGTGGGCGTGGGCACGGGCGGCACCCTCTGCGGCACCGGCCGCTACCTGAAGGAGAAGAAGCCTTCCGTGAAGGTCTGGGGCATCGACACCTACGGGTCGGTGTTCAAGAAGTACAAGGAGACCGGGATCTTCGACAAGAACGAGATCTATCCCTACGTCACCGAGGGCATCGGCGAGGACTTCCTGCCGCAGAACGTGGACTTCGACGTGGTGGACCATTTCGAGAAGGTCACCGACCGGGACGCTGCCATTTACACCCGCGAGATCGTGCGCCAGGAGGGCATCTGGGCCGGCAACTCCGCGGGCTCGGCGATCGCCGGCCTGCTGCAGCTGAAGGACCGCTTCCGCGCGGGCGAGACCGTGGTGGTGATCTTCCACGATCACGGCACGCGCTATCTCGGCAAGATGTTCAACCCGGCGTGGATGCGCATGATGGGCTACGAGACGGTGGAGGGCCCGACCGCGCGCGACCTGGTGCGCAACAAGCGCGTCGCCGGGCTGGTGTCGCTGGAGGTGGATGCGACCGTCGACCATGCGATCCTGTGCATGGGCGAGAATGACTTCTCGCAGATTCCCATCGTGCAGAACGGACGGGTGGTGGGCTCGCTGAGCGAGTCCCGGGTGTACGCCGAGGTGATCAAGGACCCGGCCATCCGCAAGGAGCCGGTGAAGACCATCATGCAGAGGCCGTTCCGCTTCGTGGACATAGAGACGCCGGTGTCTTTGCTCGCGCCCATGATCACGCCCGAGCATCCGGCGGTGCTGGTGCGCGATTTCCCGGCGGACAAGACCTACATCCTCACCGGACACGACATCCTGAAGGCTCTGTGAGGCGGGGCCTGCCGCCCCCGGCGCATCCGCGCCTGCGACGTCATCGGGCACGTCGCGGGGCCGGTTCGTGAGCGCTGCCTCCGGCGCGTCCCTGCGCACGCTGATGCTGCTGGCGCGGGCTGGGTTCGTGTCCGGCGCGAGCATGAGGGTGTCCGATCCGCTGTTGCCCACCCTGGCGACCGAATTCGGCGCCCGCATCCGCGACGTGGCCTGGGTGTTGACGGCCTTCACCGCGGCCTACGGTCTGTTCCAGGTGATCCACGGATCGCTGGGGGATCGTTTCGGCAAGCTGCGCATGATCGCCATCGGTCTGGTGCTGGCCGCCGTCGCCGCAGCCGGATGCGCCTTCGCGGCGAGCCTGCCCGTGCTGGTGCTGTTCCGCTTCCTGACCGGCATGACGGCAGGGGCGGTCATCCCGCTGTCGTTGGCCTTCATCGGCGACAAGGTGGACTACTCCGGGCGGCAGGCGCTGCTGGGGCGTTTCATCGCGGGGACATTGCTCGGGCAGAGTTTCGGGCCTCTGATCGGTGGCGTGCTCTCCGACACGGTGGGGTGGCGCGCCACCTTTTTGCTGCTCGGCGCCGCATTCCTCGTCACCGGGGGCTTGCTCGCCCGCGAGGGGCGGATCCTGGGGGATCGCGGCGGCGGCCGGTACGCCCCGCCCTGGCAGCGCTATGGCGCCATGCTGCGCTCGGCGCGGGCGCGGCCGGTGCTGGCCACGGTGGGCATCGAAGGCTTTCTGTTC
>JBEICA010000431.1:0-1883 GCA_040373665.1 Burkholderiales bacterium
AGGAACACGAACTGGTGCCCGGCACCTGGCGCTTCACGGTGGGTGACAGTGACGCCGACCTGCTGGTCGAGGAATTCGAAACGGTGCGTTGAGTACGTCGCCGTCCGCCACGGTGGACGGCGCGGGCGGCGGTGATGCGGGGGCGCGGGTCCGGCCCCCCGGGGAAGAGAGCAAGAGATGCAAGGCAAGGATCAGCAGGGCGATTTGTTCGTGGGCGAGCCCGACGGCGAGGGCAGCGGGGCTGTTGCGACCGCCGCGACAGCCCCGGGTCCGGAGATGACGCCTCCGGCAGAGCCCCCAACCAACGTCGTACCGGAGCAGGCTGTTGTTGGCGGCGCGCCGCCGGCACCGCCCGCGGCGGGCGGTGGTGGCCGTCTGCCGCCGCACTTCGCCCCCATGGAGGGCGAGTTCGGCGACGCGCTGCCGCTCGGGCGCTACGCGTCGCTGCACTACCTGCAGTACGCCATCGCCACGGTGAAGGATCGTGCGCTGCCGCGCGTCGGCGACGGTCAGAAGCCGGTGCAGGCGCGCATCCTGTACGCCATGTGGGAGATGAACGGTCGCGCCGGCACGCCGCGCAAGAAGTCGGCGCGCGTGGTCGGTGACGTCCTCGGCAAGTTCCACCCGCACGGCGATGCTTCGGTCTACGACGCGCTGGTGCGTCTGGCGCAGGACTTCACCCTGCGTTATCCGCTGATCGACGGCGAGGGCAACTTCGGTTCGCGCGATGGCGACGATCCGGCGGCGATGCGCTACACCGAGGCGCGGCTCACCCGCTTCGCCGAGGTGCTGCTGGCCGAACTCGACCAGGGTACGGTGGACTTCGTGCCCAACTACGACGGCTCGACCCAGGAGCCGGCCGTGCTGCCGGCGCGCCTGCCGGTGCTGCTGCTCAACGGCGCCAGCGGCATCGCCGTGGGCATGGCCACCGAGATCCCGAGCCACAACCTCGTGGAGGTGGGCCGGGCGGCGATCGCGCTGATCCGCGATCCCTCGCTCAACGTGGCCGGGCTGATGGAGCACATCCAGGGGCCGGATTTCCCCGGTGGCGCGCAGATCATCACCCCGCGCGAGGAGATGATCGCGGCCTACGAGAGCGGGCGCGGGTCGATCCGCACCCGGGCGCGCTGGAGCATCGAACGGCTGGCGCGCGGCCAGTGGCAGCTTGTGGTGACCGAGCTGCCGCCCGGCACCTCCTCGCGCAAGGTGCTGGAGGAGATCGACGCCCTCACCAACCCCCAGACCAAGCCGGGCAAGAAATCCCTCACCCCGGAGCAGCAGCGCGAGAAGCAGCTGATGCTGTCGATGCTGGACAAGGCGCGTGACGAGTCCGACCGGACCCATCCCGTGCGTCTGGTGTTCGAACCCAAGACCTCCCGCGTCGACGAGACCGAGTTCGTCAACCTGCTGCTGGCCAAGACCAGCCTCGAGGCCAACGTCTCCATCAACATGGTGATGGTGGGCCTGGACGGCCGCCCCACCGGCAAGTCGCTGCTCACCTTCATGCGCGAATGGGTGGAGTTCCGGCTCGAGACGGTGCGGCGGCGCAGCCGGTTCCGCCTCGATCAGGTGCTTGACCGCATCCACGTCCTGGAAGGGCGGCTCATCGTGCTGCTCAACGTCGACGAGGTGATCCGCGTGATCCGCAACGCCGACGAGCCGAAGGAGGAGCTGATGGCCGCCTTCGGCCTGACCGAGCGCCAGGCCGAGGACATCCTCGAGATGCGGCTGCGCCAGCTCGCGAAGCTCGAGCACATCCGCATCGAGAAGGAACTGCAGGACCTGCGCAAGGAACAGGAGGGTCTGGACCGCATCCTGGGCTCGCGCAAGGAGCTCGAGAAACTGGTCGTGCGCGAGATCGAGGCCGACATCAAGACCTTCGG
>JBEICA010000153.1:0-8386 GCA_040373665.1 Burkholderiales bacterium
GAAATGGGGTTCCACCAGTCCGGTGGCGATCCTGAGGTCGGCTTCGACGAAGCGCCGGTCCAGCCGCACCGCGGTGCCGTATGGCGTGCGGCCGAGGTCGACGTGGTCCTCGTCGTTGCGTGCGTAGTGGTTCTCCACGCGCACGGTCTCGCGTACCCAGGGGTCGCCGACGAGTTCGTCCAGCTCCGCACCGAGGTTCGGCCGATGCAGGCCGGTGGCGACGAGGACCACGATGTTCTCGCGCGGGAGGCCCGCGTCGAGCAGAGTGCGGATGATGGGGGGCAGCAGCAGCCCGTTGGGCACCGGGCGGGTGATGTCGCAGATCAGGATGCAGGCCGAGCGCCGGCCGCGGGCCAACGTCGCCAGCGGAGCGCAGCCGACCGGGTCGGCAAGGGCGGCGGCCACGCTCGCCGCCGGGTCGGACAGCACCGGCATGGCGGGCTTGCGTATCACCGTGACGCGTGCCCGGGAAGGCAGCGTCACCGCGACGTTGCCACGACCGTAACTCAGTTCGACCTGCATGGGCTGTACCCCCGTGAACGGACCTGCGACGGGGCCGGACTATAACCCGGGTTGGCGCCTGCCCCTGACGCCAGCGGCTCGCGACGGGGGTGGTCTGCTACCCTTGCTGCCCCGTTTCCAAGGAGTCCCGCTCATGTCTGCGGTAAAGATCCTCGCCTTCGCCGGCAGTCTCCGCGCCGCCTCGTACAACAAGCAGCTCGCCCGTCTCGCGGCTGACGCCGCGCGCGCCGCGGGCGCCGAGGTGACCCTGCTCGACCTGCGTGATTACCCCATGCCGCTTTACGACGGCGACCTGGAGCGCGACGAGGGTCTGCCCGGACACGCGAGGCGGCCGCGGGCGCTGTTCAAGGCGCACGACGGTTTCCTGATCGCCTGTCCGGAGTACAACGCAGGCATGCCCGCGGTGCTGAAGAACACCATCGACTGGGTGTCGCGCAAGGACGGGGACGAGGTGGGTACCGTGGCCTTCGAGGGCAGGCTGGCGGCGCTTTGCGGCGCCACGCCAGGTCAGTTCGCCGCGCTGCGCGGGATGGAGGCCACGCGCCAGGTGCTCGCCAACCTCGGCTGCAACGTGCTGTCGCGCCGCCTGGGTGTCCCGCGGGCGCATGAGGCCTTCGATCCCGCAGGCGCCCTGCGCGACCCGGCCCTGGCGGCGGGTCTGGAGACCCTGGCTTCCGAACTGGTGCGCTCTGCCGGACGGCTGCGCGCACCCTGAGCGCGGTGCGGGCCGCCCCAGGCGTCGAACGGGGAGGCGCGGGGCGGCGGCGCCCACGGCGCCATGCGCCGGTTACCCGCCCGCGCCTCGTGCCCCGGGGCATCGCCGCCACGGCACGGTGGGCCGGCCCCCGGGCCGGGAGTGCGCGGTTTCGGGGCGCGCGCACCAATGTCGGGCGGGACGACTGATGCGGCGCTCCCTGATGGTGCGGGCGCATTCCGCCGGACCAGGGTGACATTCGGCAAATAATTGTTTCATATGGGGTCCTGGGTTTCCGTTTGCCATGGCATGTGCGTTGCGATCTCCGCCAGGTGCAACGGCGGACAATGCGGTCATGGGGCCCGATACTTTCTTCAACGAGATGTTTTTTTCCGATGGTGGCGTGCGACCGCACTACGCCGCCATTGCACAGTGGATCGCCGACACGCCGCCGGAACGCATCCGGCGCATGCGCGACGCGGCCAACATGCTGTTCCACCGCGTCGGCATCACCTTCGCCGTGTACGGTGAAGAGGCCGGGGGCGAACGGCTGATCCCCTTCGACATGCTGCCGCACATCATTCCCGGCGACGAGTGGCGTTGCCTCGAGGCCGGATTGCGGCAGCGGGTGAAGGCCCTGAACGCCTTTCTGCATGACATCTATCACGGCCAGGAGATCCTGCGGGCCGGCCGCATCCCCGGGGAGCGGGTGCTGCGCAACAAACTGTTCCGGCCCGAGATGGTCGGGGTGGATGTGCCCAACGGTGTGTATGCCCACATCGCGGGCATCGACCTGGTGCGGGCCGGGGCTGGCGAGTATTACGTGCTGGAGGACAACCTCCGTACGCCGTCGGGTGTGTCCTACATGCTCGAGAACCGCAAGATGATGATGCGGCTCATGCCCGAATTGTTCGCGCGCCAGCCGGTGGCGCCGGTGGAGCACTACCCCGACCTGCTGCTGGACACGCTGCGTTCCGTCGCCCCACCCCAGGTCGAGAATCCGGTGGTCGTGCTGCTGACACCCGGACAGTTCAACAGCGCCTACTTCGAGCACGCCTTCCTGGCGCAGCAGATGGGTATCGAGCTCGTCGAGGGGCCGGACCTGTTCGTGGAAGACGACACCGTCTACATGCGCACCACCCGCGGGCCGAAGCGGGTGGACGTCGTCTATCGCCGCATCGATGACGATTTCATAGACCCGCTCGCGTTTCGCTCCGATTCGGTGCTCGGCGTGCCGGGTCTGGTGGCGGCCTACTGCAAGGGTCGGGTGACGCTGGCCAATGCGGTGGGCACCGGCATTGCCGACGACAAATCCATCTATCCCTTCGTGCCAGAGATGATCCGCTTCTATCTGGGCGAGGAGCCGCTGCTGAACAACGTGCCGACCTACCAGCTGAGCCGTCAGGAGGATCTCGACTACACCCTGGCACACCTTGCGGAACTGGTGGTGAAGGAAGTCCACGGCTCGGGTGGCTACGGCATGCTCATCGGCCCGGCGAGCACGGAGCGCGAGCGCGACGACTACCGCCGCCGCGTCCTCGACAACCCGGCCAGCTTCATCGCCCAGCCGACGCTTTCGCTGTCCACCTGCCCGGTGTTCGTGGACCAGGGGATCGCACCGCGCCACATCGACCTGCGGCCTTTCGTCCTGTCCGGCAAGGAGGTCGTCATGTGCCCGGGTGGCCTGACCCGCGTCGCCCTGAAGGAGGGCTCGCTGGTGGTCAATTCCTCCCAGGGGGGCGGCACCAAGGACACCTGGGTTCTGGAGGGCGCGTGATGGGTGCCGCCAGCCGCCACCCCGCATCGCCGCACGCCACGCATCCATCGCCCCTGCGCCCGCCATGCTGAGCCGAACCGCCAACAATCTGTACTGGATGGCCCGGTACGTGGAGCGCGCCGAAAATACGGCGCGCATGCTCGACGTCGCCCATCGCATGTCCCTCGTGCCCAAGGAATCGCGGCTGGCCGATCAGGAGTGGTTCGCGCCCCTGAACATCACCGGCGCGCTGTACCCGTTCAGCGGCGGCTACCGCGAGGTCAATGCCGCCGGCGTGCTGCGCTACATGGTGCTGGACCCGGACAACCCATCGAGCATCTACTCCTGCGCCCGGGCGGCGCGGGAGAACGCGCGCGCCGAGCGCGGCCGGATCACCTCGGAGATGTGGGAGGTGATCAACGGCACCTGGCTGGAGGTTCAGGGCATCCGCGAGGATCGCATCGCCTCGGACCGGGTAGGCGAATTCTTCGAATGGGTGAAGGAGCGCTCCCACCTGTTCCGTGGCGTGACCGTCGGCACCATGCTGCGCGACGAGGCCTACTACTTCAACCGCCTGGGCACCTTCCTGGAGCGGGCCGACAACACGGCCCGCATCCTCGACGTGAAGTACCACGTGCTGCTGTCGAGCGCCCAGGAGGTGGGCGGGGCGGTCGACTACTACCAGTGGGCGGCCGTGCTGCGCTCGGTGTCGGCCTTCGAGTCCTATCGCAAGGTCTACCGGGATGTCATCACCCCGCTCAGGGTGGCCGAACTGCTGGTCCTGCGGGAGGACATGCCGCGCAGCCTGCACGCGTGCATGAACGAGGCCTACGAGATCCTGCAGCGCATGAGCGGGGGAGAGACCAACGAGGCGGTGCGGCGGGCGGGGGAGATGCACGCGTCCCTGCACTTCGGGAGAATGGATATCATCTTCGCCAACGGCCTGCACGAGTACCTCACCGACTTCCTGCACCGCGCCGATCTGCTCGGGCGCGAGGTGAACCGCACCTTCTTTTCCACAGGGAGTCAGCGGGCCGCCGCATGACCGGCGGCGGTCGCTCGCGCCGGACCACCGGACCACCCCCTGACCGAGGCAACACCTTGACTTACTGCGTATCGATCCTGCTCGACTCGGGCATGCTGTTCGCCTCCGATTCCCGCACCAACGCCGGCGTCGACCACATCGCCACCTTCAGCAAGATGAAGGTCTACGAGCGCCGCGACGAGCGCGTGATGGTGCTGCTGTCCTCCGGCAACCTGGCCATCACCCAGGGCGTGGTGAACATCCTCGACCGGCACGCCCACGCCGAACCCGGCAAGGAGACCATCTGGACCGCACGCAGCATGTACGACGTGGCCTGCATGGTGGGCGACGCGCTGCGCGAGATGCAGCGGCGCGACGGTCCGTTCCTGCTGCAGAACAACATCGACTTCAGCGCCTCGCTGATCCTCGGTGGCCAGATCGCGGGCGAGCAGCCGCGCCTGTTCATGATCTATTCGCAGGGCAATTTCATCGAGGCCACCCCGGACAACGTCTACTTCCAGATCGGCGAAAGCAAATACGGCAAGCCGGTGCTGGACCGGGTGGTCACACCGTCGACGCCGATGGCCGAGGCCGCCAAGTGCGTGCTCGTGTCATTCGACTCGACCATCAAGTCCAACATCTCGGTCGGCCTCCCGATCGAGATGCTGTGGTACCCGCGCGACTCCCTCAGGGTCGGCATGTACAAGCGCATCGCCGACGGCGATGCCTACTTCACCATGCTGCGACAGGGCTGGGGGGCCGGCCTGCGAAGGGTGTTCGGCGAATTGCCCAATCCGGACTGGCTGTCATGAGTCCTCAGCACGCGGATCGGGGCGCGAGCCACTCGACCCGCGCAGAGCCCGATTCCACTTGCAGTCTCCCCTGAAGAAGCGCCGATGACCATCCGAGTCGCCCTCTACCACGAGACCTGCTATCGCTACGACCGGCCGATCGGGCTCGGACCCCAGGAGGTGCGGCTGAAGCCTGCGGCGCACTGCCGCACGCCCATCGAGGCCTATTCCCTGCGGGTGTCGCCGCAGAAGCATTTCGTCAACTGGCAGCAGGACCCCTACGGCAATTTCCTGGCGCGGCTGGTGTTTCCCGAGAAGACACGGGAGATGAAGATCGTGGTCGACCTGGTGGCCGACATGACGGTCATCAATCCGTTCGACTTCTTCCTCGAACGGCACGTCGAGCGCTTTCCATTCGATTACGGGCAGGACCTGAAGCGCGAACTGGCGCCCTTCCTCGAGGCCGACGCCCCGACCCCGCGCTTCGCCGCGTGGTTGGCAGCCTTCCGCGCGGAACGGCTGCGCGGCGAGGTGGTCACGGTCGACATGCTGGTCGATCTCAACCGGCGCCTTTGCGAGAGCGTGCGCTACATCGTGCGCATGGAGCCCGGGGTGCAGGCCCCCGAGGAAACGCTGGAGAAGGGCAGCGGCTCATGCCGCGATTCCGGATGGCTGCTGGTGCAGCTGCTCCGGCACCTCGGTCTGGCCGCCCGTTTCGTGTCCGGTTACCTCATCCAGTTGCGTCCGGACATCAAGGCCCTGGACGGTCCTGCCGGTCCCGAGGAGGACTTCACCGACCTGCACGCCTGGGCCGAGGTCTACCTGCCAGGCGCCGGCTGGGTCGGCCTCGACCCGACCTCCGGCCTGCTCGCGGGCGAGGGCCACATCCCGCTGGCTGCCACGGCGCTGCCTTCGAGCGCCGCGCCGGTCACCGGCCTGATCGATCCCTGCGAGTCGACTTTCGAGGTCACCATGCGGGTGACCCGCATCCACGAGGATCCGCGTGTCACCCGCCCCCTCACCGAGGCGCAATGGCAGGCCGTCGATGCACTCGGCCGTCGCGTCGAGGCGCAGCTGCAGGCGGCCGACGTGCGCCTCACCATGGGCGGCGAGCCGACCTTCGTCTCGGTCGACGACATGGACGGGGTGGAGTGGAACTTCAACGCCCTGGGCGAGCGCAAGCGTGAACTGGCGGGCGAGTTGCTGCTGCGTCTGCGTGACCGCTTCGCGCCCGGGTCGGTGCTCTATCACGGCCAGGGCAAGTGGTACCCGGGCGAGCCCCTGCCGCGCTGGGCGCTCGGCGTGCTGTGGCGCGACGATGGCGTTGCGCTGTGGCGCGATCCGAAGTGGCTGGCGGCCGACGATGTCCCCGGCGACGGTGCCGCCGAGGCCTCGCTGCTGGCGCGCGCCCTCGCGGCGCTGCTTGGCCTGGACGGCGACTGCCTGATCCCCGCCTACGAGGACGTCTGGAACACGGTGCGTGCGGAGGCGAGCCTGCCGGTCAACGTCGATCCGCTGCAGTCCGATCTCACGGACCCGGCGGCGCGCTCGCGGCTGGCCGCGCTGCTGGCGGGGGAACTCGGGCAGGTGCGCGGTTACGTGCTGCCGCTGCGACCCGCGCCGGTCGACGGGCACAAGCCCGGAGCCGCCCGCGCCGGCTGGCAGTCCTGCCGCTGGCCGCTGCGCCGCGAGCACCTCTACCTGCTGTCGGGCGACTCCCCCATGGGCTATCGCCTGCCGCTGGACGCTCTACCCTGGCAGGCCCCGGAGGATGAGGAGCCGGTGGTGCATCCCGATCCGTTCGCCGAACGCCTTCCCCTGCCCGCGAATCTGGCATCGCCGGGCGCCGGGGCAGGCGTGGTCGCCGACGGCGCGGTCTTCAGGACCGCCTTGTGCATCGAAGCCAGGGAGGGTCGGGTCAACGTCTTCCTGCCACCCCTGCCGACGGTGGAGGATTTCGTCGCGCTGCTGGCCTCGCTCGAGGAGGCCTGCGAGCGCTGCGGCGTGCGCGTGCGCATCGAGGGCTATCTGCCGGGTGCCGATCCGCGGCTGCAGCGTCTGTTCGTCACCCCGGACCCCGGTGTCATCGAGGTCAACGTCCATCCGGCGCGCAGCTGGGACGAACTGACGGGCAACACCCGTGTGCTCTACGAGGAGGCACGCCTCACGCGGCTGTCCACCGAGAAGTTCATGCTCGATGGCAAACACTCCGGTACCGGGGGCGGCAACCACGTCACCATCGGGGGCCCGACGCCGGCGGAGAGTCCCTTGCTGCGCCGGCCCGACCTGCTGCGCAGCCTCATCGCCTACTGGCAGAACCACCCGGCGCTGTCCTATCTGTTCTCCGGCACCTTCATCGGGCCGACCAGCCAGGCGCCGCGCATCGACGAGGCCCGCGACGACAGCCTGTACGAACTGCAGATCGCCTTCGACGAGATGTCGCGCCTGTCGAGCGCGGGGGAGGAGGTGCCCGAACCCTGGCTGGTCGACCGGCTGCTGCGCCACATCCTCACAGACGTGACCGGCAACACCCACCGGGCAGAGTTCTCCATCGACAAGCTCTACTCTCCTGACGGGCCGACCGGTCGTCTGGGACTGCTGGAGTTCCGTGCCTTCGAGATGCCGCCGCACTGGCAGATGAGCTGCCTGCAGCAACTGCTGTTGCGCGCCCTGGTGGCGCGGTTCTGGAAGTCGCCCTACCAGGGCCGGCTCATCGACTGGGGCACCAGCCTGCATGACCGCTTCCTGCTGCCGCACTTCGTGGCCGAGGACATGCAGGAGGTGATCGAGGACCTCGGCCAGGCCGGATACGCGTTCGATCCCGCGTGGTTCGCGCCCTTCTTCGAGTTCCGCTTCCCGCGCTTTGGCACCATCCACCATCAGGGCATCGAGGTGGAGATCCGCCAGGCGCTCGAGCCCTGGCACGTGCTGGGGGAGGAAACCCAGGCCGGAGGCACCACGCGCTACGTCGACTCCTCCGTGGAGCGGGTGCAGGTCAAGGTGCGCCACCTGCACGGCAATCGCCACACCCTGCTGTGCAACGGACGCCCCGTGCCGCTCGCGGCGACCGGCACGCGTGGCGAGTACGTGGCCGGTGTGCGCTACAAGGCCTGGCAACCGCCCGCAGCCCTGCACCCGACCATCGGCGTGCACACCCCATTGGTGTTCGACCTCTACGACACCCTGTCGGGTCGCGCCGTCGGGGGGTGCACCTACCACGTCATGCACCCTGGGGGACGCAACTACGAGCGCTTCCCGGTCAATGCGAACGAGGCCGAGGCGCGCCGTGTCGCCCGCTTCCGGGCCATGGGGCACACGCCTGGCCCGATGGGCTTCCGGCCGGAAATGTCCAGCCCGAGCTTTCCGCTGACGCTGGATCTGAGGCGCCGGCCCGACCACGGCATCGCCGGCCACGTGCTCGCGCCCGCGGTTCCCCAGGCCCAGCAACAGCAGCAGGGGGGCGCGGGACCGGAACCTGGCGAGCACTGAAGGTCGATCAGGCCGTTCGAGCCTCGTCCGGCCTGTCCCCGAGGTCGAGATACCGCACATCGCGGTCGCGGATGGCACGCCCCGCCTCGTCGTACAGGAAGGGCAGGAAC
>JBEICA010000331.1:0-3673 GCA_040373665.1 Burkholderiales bacterium
CGGACGATGGAATAGCGTCGTCGTGGCGCACAACAGTCGACTGTCCGACAGCAGATTGAAGGACCTGGCTCTCCGCTTACCCACCCGATGCCTCAACGTTCGCGCGTCCGGCCACATTGCGGTGTCCGAGGCCGCTGCGGCTGGCCCATGGTGTGCTGGCGCACAAAACGTGGAGATCATCCACTTGGGTTCTGAGTTAAGCGCTGCGGATACAGGGCCCATAACTTGCTGGCCTGCTGATGCAAGAACTCGTGCGCTCGCATTGGGCCGGCTCGTTCCCAACAAGGGGTTCGGTCGCCTGATTGAAGCGGTTGCAATCTGTGCGGACCAACTCCGAAGGCAGCAGTTTTTCCTCGTGATTGTCGGCGATGGACCTGAGCGCGATCGAATCAGGGCGCGTATAGAGAAGCACGGGGTCAATGACCTCGTGGGTATTACTCCCATGACGGAACATCCAGCCAGTCTCTTGACCGCTTCGGATTGGCTCATCATTTCATCTTTGGCGGAGGGTGGCCCGCTGACCATGTACGAAGGTCTTATGGTTGGACTTCCCATCGCGGCAACTCCCGTTGGCGCCGTGCCTGAAGTTCTCAGCGGAGATAGTGACTGTCTTGTCGCTGATGGATCATCGGTCCAGGACCTTGCCAACCTCATTCAGATGGTTGCGCAGCGCGGTCCGTTGTCTCCCTCCAGACGGGCAAGTCGGATGACTGAGGGCCAGAGATGGACTTCCGAAGCAGGTGCTCAGGCGTGGTATTCGTTTCTCAAGTCAATGGCCCCGCAATTGGGTGACCCGTGAACCTACGGCGCGTGCCCGGCAGCAGCTAGTCTGACGCAAGCCTCACTCGACGACCCTTGTGATCTCCACATCTGATCTCCACATCCGCGTCATCGTGGACAGGGTGAACGGACTGGCGCGAGTAGACCATAGTTCTTGCCTTTCCTAAGGGGTCTGATTTTCCCCTGAGTAAGCAGAGTCTCCCTTGGGCCATCTTTGCGCGGAGGACAGAATGAGAACGGCACACAACGCCCACAAGATGCTCGACTTGTGTCGAAAGGCAGTGCCGAAGTTTCCCTCGAGGGCTGCCATACCCGCCACCACCAAGCCCCCATATGTAACGACTATGCAAAGGAGCCTGGGCATCACCGTCCTGCGCGAAATGAGTATCACCAATGCAGCGGCAACCAGGGCGAGCCACACGAAATTTTCAACGCTTGCCATGGCTGCGAAGACCGACCACTCAACGGGGGAATCCAGGGGCCACAAGGGGCGAAACATGACCGCGAATGCGGCACCGGGTAGTCGGGAAATCTCACACCAACGCAGGCTCCCCAGGTCAGGTACCCCGGTACAGGAGTCCGTTGGGATGGCGGATTCGGCTCCCTCCGCTGATACCGCGCGTTGCTCTGAGCCCCGCTGAAGGTAGTTGTCGGGGCTCAGGACAGATGGAGCCGCTTCAAGGCCCTGCTGGACGACGCCTTCTTGTCCTGGCGTGGGCTGGCCGCTGGGCTGAGTAGCCGGAAGTGACAACGTGACGCCCGCCAGCGCCCCAATAATCACTGACGTAGCCAACGTCACGCTAATCCGCGGTCGCTCCCTACCGAACCAGACAATGCCCACCGCCAGAGCAAGCACGAGTGCAACCGCCAAATAGACCCGACTTTGGAACGCCATAGTGATCGAAACGACAATCGCGGCACCCCACACGATCTTCAAGCGCCAATCCTTCGCCGTGAAGAGATAGGCCGTTGAGGCCACAGCTGCCAAGATCCAGAAGGAGCATGCAGCCTCGCGCAAACCCAGGTTGGACCAAACGACATTGCTAGGCAGAAGCACGAAGGCCGCAAGACCCAACATGGCCCAGCTAGCCACAGGTACGCCACCGGCCTCATCGGGTGTCAGACGTTGACGTGAAAGACGAGCAATGGTGAGCAGGAGCAGTTGCGAACCGACCGCGTACAGGACCGAGACCAGCCGCACGGCCGTCAGGTCAGGCAGGCCGAAGTAGATGAGGAGTGCCGCTGGGCCAAGGAGGGCGCGACTGCCGGGATAGAGGCCCGCGCCCCAGTTGTAGTTCCAGGATGCCCAATCGCCACCGGATCCCACGACGCCCGCGAGGGTGGCGTAGGTGCCCTCGTCCGGGGCCATGATGCTGGGCTCCTGGGGCATGAGGAAGGCAACGACGAGGCGGACGACGCCCAACCCCAGAATGATGAAGACGAGGGTCCGGAACGAGATCAAGCGGTCACGCCATGCCACAGCCTGAGACACCCTTCCCCCTCACCCTCAGGGCTAGACGATACGGGAGGCCATCCGGTTTCGTGGATGACGTCACGGGGGGATTGTTACCTCCGCACCCGGCCTTAATGCGGGCACAAATCTGGGAACGATCGCGTCGACCGGTTAGCCAAGCGGAGGCAACCCGAGATCAACGATCAACTGGTCGACCTCGGCCTGGGCCGCCGGAGACAACCCGATCGCAGTCCTGAGCGAGCTCACCGCCGCTTGATCATCACCGGAGGCGTGCTGGGCCTTGGCCAGCAGAATCCACTGGCTGTAGTTCAGCGGGTCGATCGCGATCCCTTGCTGCGCGAAGGCCAAGGCCTGCTCGGGCTGCTCAAGCTGGATCGAGAACTCAGCCGCAGCGTTGATCAGGCCGTAGCAACGGTCGTCGGCCTGAGCTCCTGCGATAACTCCGTCTACCGTTTGCTCAGAAGGTGCCACAGAGATCATCCACTGGCCCACGCGGACGGAAGGTTCGCACGGCAGCATGGTCCCTTGAACGAGATCGATGGCTTGGAACACGTCTTGCTCAGTAGTCCCCTGCACGACCGATTGAGAGGCGTTCGAGGCGATCAGCGACGGTAGCCAGGCAAGGAGACCGGCGATCGCTAGCGCTCCCGCCGCCACCCAACTGCCGATGCGCGTCTCCGTCTGCGGGTGCTCCGGAAGCGTCACGGCGAGCAACAGCCCTGTCCCGAGCCAACCCAGCAGGGCGACGGGAATCGCGTCGATACTGACGAGCGATTGGACCTGGTAGGCGGCCCAGGCAGCCAGCAGCGGAAGCGCCAGAGGACTCGCAGAAGGGCCTTGCGCCCACAGTCGGCGGATCACCAGGGCGGCGACGGCGACCACCAAGACGACGTAGAGGGCTGCTGCCGGTATGCCGATCGTCGCGGCCCACTGCAGAGGCACGCTGTGCGCGGCAGAGCCGTTGAGGGTCAACATCTCGGCAGCCTCGGATGAGCGGAACTCACCGTAAAATCGCCCATATCCGTCAGGACCGACGCCAAGCAGTGGCTGGCTGCCCGCCATCCCGAGTGCTGCGCTCCAGTACCACTCGCGGAAGACAAGCGTGTCTGCCGACACGAAGGACACGAGAGGTCCCGAGCCGCCCAGCGCCATCAATGTGAGGACAACACCAATGACGGCAGCGCCTAGGACTGCTAGAAGTGCGGGCAGACGCCGGCTGCTGTCCCAGCGCAGGAGCCATACGACAACTCCTGCGCCGACTCCCGCAGCTAGAGCAAACGATGCCTGGGCCGAGCCCGTCTGGAGCGCCAGGATGGCTTCTAGCGCCGCCAGAGGGGCCATGAGAACCCGCCAGACGGTGCCGAAGATCCTGGTGAGCGCCAGCCCTCCGGTGATGAGGGCGAGCATGGCGAGACCGGC
>JBEICA010000188.1:0-6831 GCA_040373665.1 Burkholderiales bacterium
GCCCCGCCCCGCCGGCCCGACCGCGCCACGCTCCCCCCTCGGGAACAGCGTCACCATGATGACTGGACGCCCTTCCACGACCGCATGCGCGAGGTCGTGATCCCGAACGTGCAACGCGTCATGCAGCGCTTCCGAGCCGAGAACATGGAAGTCATCTTCGCCCGCATCGCCTGCCAGACCACCGATGGCAGGGAGCGCTCCCTGTCCCAGAAGCTTCCCGGCTTCAACAACCTCCTGCTGCCGAAGGACGAGCACGCCTCCCAGATCGTGGCCGGACTTGCGCCGCGGGGCGACGAGATCGTGGTCACCAAGACCACGGACAGCGCCCTGACAGGCACCAATCTGCGTCTGATGCTCAACAACATCGGGATCCGCCACGTGGTGTGCACGGGCATCTTCACGGACCAGTGCGTGTCCTCCACCGTCAGGAGCCTGGCTGACGAGAGCTTCGGCGTCGTTGTGCTCGACGACTGCTGCGCGGCGGCGACGGACGAACTCCACCGCAAGGAGCTGGAGATTCTCAACAACATCTACTGCCATGTGATGCAGGCGGACGAGCTGTGGGCACAGATCGCTTGAACGCGGCGGAGGCGCCCCGCGAAGTCGTCGCCTTCCGGGTTGTGCCGCACCACCTCGCACGAGGCAGCCCCCCACGTTCCGGAACATGCACTGCGGTACCATCTCCGACCATCGGGGGGGAAGGATTCCCGGAATGCGGAGACGTCGCTGATGGGCAAGTCCAGGGGCAGCACCTGGTTCACGGGCGTCGCAGTATGGATCCTTGCGGGGATGCAGGGTGCGGTGGGCGGTGAACCCGCCAAGGCCGAATTCGCCGGCACGTGGGGTTGCATCCTGTTCAGGGTGGGAGGCGCCGCCGGCAGCGGCGTGTGCCCCGCGGGTTGGCATGCGCTGGAAATCGGTAACGACGGCAGTTACCGGATGGGACCGTCCCAGGGCAAGGTCTCGGTGACAGGCCGCAGGGCGAGCTTCGCAGGCGGCCTCGCGTTCATGGGCCCGGCAGAGATGACGGAACCGTCCCAGTTCGAGTTCCAGTGGCGCGACGCCGAGGGCTTCAGTTACTGGGCAGTGTTCATCAGGACACCTGCAAAGTGAGGGGCGCCAGCCGGGATGCGGCGCGCCCGAGCCGGTCGGCCCTCTCACGGGCTTCCGGGTGGCAGCACCGCGACCCAGGTGCGACCGGACCGTGAAGATCGATCGCCCCGTCCTCGACTCGGCTGTCCGCCAGGGCATCCTCGCACCGGAGCAGGCAGAAGCGTTATGGGTATTCCTCGGAGAGCAGAGCGCGGATGCGCCCAGCTTCCGAGCCTCCCACGTCCTCTACTACCTGGGTGGACTGCTGGCCATCGGCGCGATGAGCCTGTTCATGACCCTGGGCTGGGAGGCGTTCGGCGGCTGGGGTCTGCTCCTGATCGCCATCGGCTACGCGGCGGCCGGGTTGTGGCTCACGGACCGACTGCTGCATCGCTGGCGGCTGCGTATCCCGGCCGGCATCAGCGCCGTGTTCGTTGTCGCCCTCGTTCCGCTCGCGATCTACGGCCTGCAATCCGGCCTCGGCTTATGGGTGGAGGACAAGGTCTATCGCGACTACCATCGCCTGATCGACTGGCGCTGGGTGCTGATGGAACTCGGCACACTGGCCGCCGGGGCGGTACTGCTGTGGCGCTACCGCCTGCCCTTCCTGGTCATGCCGGTCGCGCTCACCCTCTGGTACATGAGCATGGACGCGACACCGTTTCTGGTCGGCGAGGCCGACGAGACATGGCGGCTGCGCCGGCTGGTGTCGCTGGGTTTCGGCCTGGGCATGGTGGCGCTGGCCGTTGGGGTGGACCTGCGCACACGTCAGGACAAGGACTACGCCTTCTGGCTGCACCTCTTCGGCGTGATCGCTTTCTGGGGCGGGCTGTCGCTCATGAGTTCGGAGAGCGAGGTCGGCAAGTTCCTCTACCTCTGCGTGAATCTGATCATGATCGCCGCCGGGACCCTGCTGTCGCGTCGTGTTTACGCCGTGTTCGGCGGCCTGGGTGCCGCAGGTTACGTCGGGCACCTCGCCTACGAAGTTTTCAAGGACAGCATCGCCTTCCCGTTCATCCTCACCGGGATCGGCATCGCCATCGTCTATCTCGGGGTGCTCTGGCAGCGCAACGAGCAGGCGATCGCGGCGCGCTTTCGCAGCATCCTGCCGGCCGGCATGCGGGAGATGATCGAACGGCGGCGGTGAGGTCGGTGGACCACCGCGCTACCGCCCCTTGAGGAAGATCTCGAGCCCGACCAGGCGATCCAGCACCACGATGGCCACCCCCGCCACGAGGATGTAGATGACGGACACCGCAGCGAGGTCCGGGGTGATGATGCTGCGGATCGAGTTGTAGATCGACACCGGCAGCGTGACGATGTTGGCGTCGGTGAGCAACAGGCTGACCAGGAACTCGTTGAACGCCAGCACGAACATGATCAGCGCGCCTGTGATGATGCCCGGCGTGACTGCTGGCAGGGTGACCGTGAGGAAGGCCTGCACCGGGGGGGCGCCGCAGTTGGCTGCCGCGTTCTCGAGATCCGGATCCAGACCGTTGGCCGAGGCCAGCACGGACCAGATCATGAAGGGCAGATTGACCACGCTGCAGGCCAGGCCCACAGGCCACAGCTCGCCGAGAATGCCCACCTCGCCGAAGAACAGCATCAGGCCGATGCCGGAGCCTATGAGCGGAATCGTGAAAGGCAGCAGCAGGTAGACCTGGAGCAGGTTGGCGAAGCGCAGCCGGTGGCGGGCAAGGCCGAGCGCCGCCAGCGTGCCCGCGGGCACGCTGACGACCGTGCAGACGACAGAGACCCAGAACGAACGCACGAAGGCGTCGCGCAGCACTTCCGAGGCAAACACCTTCTCGTACCAGCGCACCGAGAAGCCCTCCGGCGGAAACACGATCATGTTCCCGGTCGTCACGGAGGCACCGAGGATCACCAGCGTCGGAGCGGCCAGGGTGAGCAGATTGAATCCGACCACCAGCCACAGCAGCAGCGTCTTGCCCCGCGCGCTCATGCCCGTGCCTCACGCAAGTCGCCCCGAGAGGCGGGGGGTGTCGCGGACGCCCATCGGATCTGCCTCACACCCATCGTTCAGCCTTTTCCCAGGGTCCCGGCCCCGAGCACGGTCAGGAGAACACCGACCAGCGTGCTGCCGAACAGCACGAGCCCGATGGCGACCGCCGACCCGAGTCCGTTGTCGGAGATGCGGAAGAAGGCGTCGTACACGGCATTGGCGATGAAATCGTTGGTACCCCCACCCAGCACGACGGGCATGGCGTAGTCGGTCAGGGTGAGTGCGAACACGACGACCGCCGCCGCGACCAGTCCCGGCCGCGCCAGCGGCAGCGTGACGTGCAGGAAGGTGCGCTTCCAGTCGGCACCGAGGCTTTCCGAGGCGAGCTCGAGTTCCTCCTGAATGGCTGTCACCGCCGGCGCGATGAGCAGCACTGCAAAGGGCAGCATGTACTGCACCAGCCCGAAGATGAGCGACGGGTAGTTGTAGATCATCTTGAACGGCCCCAGCCCGATCAGGGCGAACAGGCTGTTCAGGATGCCCTCCCGTCCCAGCACGATCAGCCAGCCATACGCGCGTACCACCTGGCCGATGAAGAAGGGCAGGAACAGGCTGATGAGCAGGAACTTGCGCGTCCAGGCCGAGCGCGTGCGCACCATCAGGTAGGCGTAGGGAAAGGCCAGGGCAACGGTGATGGCGGTCACCAACAGGGCGGCGACGGTGCTGCGCACGAGCACCGTGAGGTACGTGGACTGGGAGGCAAGTACGGCGTAGTTCGCCAGGGAGTAGTCGGCGCTCTGCTCGAAGGTCTCCGTGTCGAGCAGGCGCAGGCTCGAATCTCCCATGTACACCAGCCCGATCACCAGCAGGCCCACCAGCGCGATCGCGGGCGCCATCAGGAGCCAGCCCGTGAAGCGATGCAGCGTGCCGGGCCAGAGCACGGCGGCGACTGCTTCGACGGCGTCCAGCACACGCCAGTGAATGGGGATCTTCATCGCGGGGTGGTGGCGGGGAGGACGAACCGATCCCGCACGACGGTTACGTGAGGCAATACGCCCCCGGGCTGCCGGACGGGCAACCCGGGGCTGCCGCCGGAGACGTCAGGCCTTCTCCGGCAGCCATGGACAAGTCCGTTCAGCCCTGCATGATCTGCTTGAACCGGCCGAACCATTCCTTCTCGTTCTCGACCTGGATCTTGTTGGGTACGCGCAGCAGCCGCTTGAAGTCCTCGTCCTTGGTCGGGTACGCGGGATCGCCCGCCATGTCCGCTGGCGGCTTGATGTTGGGATTGACGCCGGGAAGGCCCAGACCGTCGCACCAGATCTGCTGGGCTTCGGTGCTCAGGGCGTAGTTCACGTACTGCTTCGCCCAGTAGGTCTCGTTGGCGGGGCTGCCCTTGGGGATCCAGAGCGCATCCGTATCCATCTTGGCGCCTTCCTCGGGGATGGTCCAGGCGACCTTGACGCCGTTCTTCTTCGCCCCGCGCGCATTGGTGACGATGGTGCAGGCCAGGTCGATCTCGCCTTTCTGGAACCAGTTGGTGAAGTCGGGATCCTCACCCAGAAGCGGCTTCTGGTCCTTGAGCCTGGCGATGAAGTCCCAGGCCGCCTTCATGTTCTTCGGGATGTCGGCCACCTTGCCGCCGCCCGCCACCTGGGCCGCAGGATGGAACCCGATGCCGTCGTTGTAGAGAGCGATGCGTCCCTTGAACTTCGGGTCGAGCATCACCTTCCAGCTCTTGGGCGCGCCGTTGGGGAAGGCCTCGGTCCGATAGGCGAGCACGTAGACATAGCTGTAGACGTTGACCAGCGGCCACTTGTCGAAGCCCATGGGCTTGGCGACTGGCAGCAACCCCTTCAGGTTGGCGAGATCGGACAGATCTTCCCCGATGCCCTTGATGGCCGACTTGGTGGCGTTGGTGGTGGTATCCCAGTTCACGTGCACCGGCGGGCGACGCTTCTGCTTGGCGGCCGCCCACAGCTTCGGCTGCAGTTCGTTGTCCTCGGTCTCGTCATAGCGGATGGTGATGCCGGTGGCCTTGGTAAAACCCTTCGAGACGCCGGCGTCGATGGCGTCCTTCCATTCGCCCCCCCAGACACGGACGATCAACTCCTTGGGCTTGGCCGGTTCGGCGGCGAATCCGCCGCGGCTGAGTGGCAGGGCGGCCGCGAGCGAGCCCGTGGCGAGGATGAAACGGCGGCGGTCGAAACCGGAACGGTGATCCATGGGGTCCTCAATGTCTGACTTCGTCACAATGCCGCCGCGGCGTCGGGCCGCGCCGGCTCCAGGGTCGGGAACAGCAGCACGTCACGTGCTCGCCACCCCGCCACCACGACATCGCCGGGGCGATGCCGCACATGCTCCTCGGGATGACGATCGATGACGCGGAGCACAGCGCCTCCCAGCGCTTCGGCGCTCAGCTCATAGACCGTCCGGTCCCCCTCGAAGATGGCCTGCACGACGACCGCCTCGACGTGGCCGTCATGCCCGGGATCCGGCCGCGCGGCGATGTGCAGCTTCTCCGCCCGCAGCGCGCAGTCTACCCGCGTGCCGGGCGACAGGAGGGCATCGCCCGCCGCATGCGCCGGCGTCACGACCCGCCCCGCCTGCACCATGACCCCGCCGGCCGTCGCTTCCACCACGACGCCGGGAAAGAGGTTGGTCATGCCCAGGAAGCCTGCCACAAAAGCGTTGCGCGGCGCGATGTAGGTGTGCTCGGGCGGCGCGAACTGCTGCAGATGCCCATGATCCATCACCATCACGTCGTCGGACATCACCAGCGCTTCGCGCTGGTCGTGAGTGACGTTGATGGTGGTGACGCCCAGCTCCTGCTGGATACGCCGGAACTCCAGCTGCATCTCCTCGCGCAGCTTGCGATCGAGGGCCGCAAGCGGCTCATCCAGGAGCACGAGGTCGGGCTCGAACACCAGCGCCCGCGCAATGGCCACGCGCTGCTGCTGGCCACCGGAGAGCTCGTGGATGCGGCGCTGCCCCAGACCCTCGAGCTGTACCAGCCGAAGCATGCGCGCCGTGCGGTCGGGAATCTCGCCTGGGTCGAAACGCCGCATGCGCAACGGATAGGCGACGTTGTCCCAGGCATTGAGGTGCGGAAACAGCGCGAGCCGCTGGAACACCATGCCGATCGATCGACGGTGCGGCGGCCGGGCGGACACCGCCTCGCCGTTGACGCGGATCTCGCCGCTGGTCGGCGCGATGAAACCCGCGATCATGCGCAAAAGTGTCGTCTTGCCCGATCCGCTCGGTCCGAGGATGGTCAGGAAACGGCCGCGCCCCAGCGCGAAGCTGACATCAGCCACGGCCCTGGCCGCTCCGTAGTGTCGGGACACACGTTCCACCGACACCATGGGGTGCCCGGGGGCAGGAGCGTCCGGTCGGTCTGAAATCGGCATGGTGGCAGGGGGGCTTCGACACGGGCTCTCGCATCGCACCGGGAACGACCGGTGCCTGGCTCAGCGCTCACAGCGCGGCGAGATAGCCTCCGTCGACGTACAGACATTGGCCCGTCATGTAGGCGGAGGCATCCGAGGCAAGGAACACCGCGGCGCCTGCAAGATCGTCGAGGCTGCCGAAGCGGCCGAGCGGGATCCGCGCCTGCATCGACGTCTGCCAGTCGGAGTTCTGGTAGAACACTTCGGTCATCGCGGTCCGGAAGTACCCGGGGCCGATGGCGTTGACGCGTATCCCGAGCGGCGCCCATTCGGCGGCGAGGGCGCGCGTCATGCCCAGCAGGCCGGATTTGGAGGCACCATAGGGAA
>JBEICA010000440.1:0-1669 GCA_040373665.1 Burkholderiales bacterium
CCGGGGCGGGCGCACCTGTCACGCCGCCATCATCGCGCGCGAGCTCGGCATTCCCGCCGTGGTGGGCTGCAACGACGCCACCCAGGTGCTGAAGGACGGGATGGAAGTGACCGTGTCCTGCACCGAGGGCGACACCGGCTTCGTCTATCGCGGGCGCCTCGAGGTCGAGATCACCGACCTGTCCATCCAGGCGCTGCCCGATCCGCCGGTGAAGATCTACATGAACGTCGGCAACCCGGAACTGGCCTTCGAGTTCTCCCGCCTGCCCAACGCTGGCGTGGGCCTCGCCCGGCTCGAGTTCATCATCGCCCGCATGATCGGCGTGCACCCGAAGGCGGTCCTGGCCTATCCGGACGTGCCCCTGGACGTGCGCGGCGTGATCGAGTCCCACGCCAGCGCCTATGGCGACCCGGTGTCGTTCTATGTCGAGAAGCTGACCGAGGGCATCGCCACGCTTGCGGCGGCCTTCCATCCGAAGCCGGTGATCGTGCGCATGTCGGACTTCAAGTCCAACGAGTATTCCAGTCTGGTGGGCGGCAAGCGCTACGAGCCCGACGAGGAAAACCCGATGCTGGGTTTCCGAGGCGCCTCGCGCTACATCTCCTCGAGCTTCCGGGACTGCTTCGAACTGGAATGCCGCGCCCTGCGCAAGGTGCGCGACGAGATGGGACTGACCAACGTCGAGGTCATGGTGCCCTTCGTGCGCAACGTCGAGGAGGCGCGGCGCGTCGTCGCCCTGCTGGGCGACAACGGTCTGCGCCGCGGCGTGAACGGCCTGAAGATCATCATGATGTGCGAGATCCCGTCGAATGCGCTGCTGGCCGAGCAGTTCCTGCAGTACTTCGATGGCTTCTCCATCGGTTCCAACGACCTCACCCAGCTGACCCTCGGGCTGGATCGCGACTCGGGCATCGTGGCGGACGCCTTCGATGAGCGCGACCCCGCGGTCAAGATGCTGTTGTCCATGGCGATCCAGGCCTGCAAGCGCCAGGGGAAGTACGTGGGCATCTGCGGCCAGGGGCCGTCGGACCATCCGGACCTGGCGAGCTGGCTGGTGGAGCAGGGTATCGACACCATCTCCCTCAACCCGGACACCGTGGTCGACACCTGGCTGTTCCTGGCCAACGCTGCGTCGGCGCCGGCGCCGACGCCGACGCCTGTGGCGGGCTGAGCGCGTTCATCTGCCGTCCCGGGGGGGGCGGCCGCCAGCCGGGCTGCCCCGGGGCAGGCATGCCCGCGCCGGGGTCTTTCTGGATTATCATGACCAAGCACTTTTCTGCGATCGGCGAATGACAAAGTACATCTTTGTGACTGGCGGCGTGGTGTCCTCGCTGGGGAAGGGGATTGCTGCCGCCTCCCTCGCCTCGATCCTCGAGTCCCGGGGCCTCCGGCTCACGATGCTCAAGCTGGACCCCTACATCAACGTCGATCCGGGCACGATGAGCCCGTTCCAGCACGGCGAGGTGTTCGTCACCCATGACGGTGCCGAGACCGACCTCGACCTGGGCCACTACGAGCGGTTCGTGCGCACGCGCATGAGCAAGCGCAACAATTTCACCACCGGTCAGATCTACGAGAGCGTCATCAAGAAGGAGCGGCGCGGCGACTACCTCGGCGGCACGGTGCAGGTGATCCCGCACATCACCGACGAGATCAAGCATTTCATCCG
>JBEICA010000284.1:0-4716 GCA_040373665.1 Burkholderiales bacterium
CCGTTGGCTGAATGCACTGCCCCCCTGATACACCGACGTCCGGCATCGCCAGCCCTGCGCTGGTTCCTGGCAGCGGTTCTGTCGACCGCCGCATGGTCGGGTAGCGCGGCCCAGTTCAGTACCGCCCACCTGAGCATGCATCAGGAGGCGACGCGCATCACGATCGAATCGGACCAACCACTGACCTACCGCCTGTTCCGAATGGGGGAGCCAGCCCGATTGGTGCTGGATCTTGAGCAGGCCACGGATCTGCGCACCCTCGAAACCCTCGCGACCCAGTTGGGTGGATCCAACCCCCACATCCGCAGCGCACGCGTCGGGCGCTTCAAGCCTGGTGTGGCACGGGTCGTTTTCGACCTGCGTGCGGAGGTCGAATCCCAGGCCCGGCAGACGCCGCTGGGTCCGGGCAGCCACCGCCTTGTCGTCGACATCAGGGAATCCGTGCCCGGAGACCCGCTCATGGCGATGCTGGCGCGCGGCGACTCCGACGCCCCCGCGGCGACGCCGGGCCCGTCACCGTTTCAGGGCAGCGCTGCGGCGAAGCTTGCGCCAGTCCAGGGAAGCCCCGCGACCGTCACCGCGCCGACACGGTCCGCGGTTCCGGCAGAGGCTGCGGCAGGCAGCGGCCGCAAGGCGGCGGAACCTGCCTCGCCCGTCGAACGGGCGCCGGGCCACGACCAACCGGCGCAGGCACGCCCACCTTCGGCTGCCGCCCTGCCGCATCAGGCTCCGGTCGAACGACTGATCACCGTCGCCATCGATGCCGGCCACGGCGGCGCGGATCCCGGCGCGCGGGGCGCCAGTGGCAATCACGAGAAGGTGGTGACACTCGCGATTGCCCGCAAGCTGAAGGATGTCATCGACCAGGTGCCGAGCATGCGCGCGGTGCTGACCCGCGACGGTGACTACTTCATTCCGCTGCATCAGCGCGTGATCAAGGCGCGCAACGTGCAGGCCGACCTGTTCGTATCCATCCACGCCGACGCCTTCATCAAGCCGCACGCCAAGGGCTCCTCGGTCTTCGCGCTGTCCGAGCGGGGCGCCACCTCAGCGGCGGCACGCTGGCTGGCCAAGAAGGAGAACGAGGCCGACCTCATCGGCGGCGTGAACATCGACGTCGCCGACCCCAACCTCAAGCGCGTGCTGCTCGACCTGTCACAGACCGCGACCATCAACGACAGCCTCAAGCTCGGGCGGGCGGTGCTTGGAGAAATCGCCAACGTCAATTCCCTGCACAAACCGCACGTCGAGCAGGCGGGGTTTGCAGTGCTCAAGGCTCCGGACATCCCCTCGATCCTCGTGGAAACCGCCTTCATCAGCAATCCGGAAGAGGAGGCCCGCCTGACGGACGAGGACTACCAGGCGACTCTGGCCAACGCGATCGCGAACGGCATCCGCCGCTACTTCGCCCGGAATCCGCCCCTCGCCCGGGGCCGCACGGCGCGCTCGGATTCGTCAGCCTTCATGCCCTCACTTCCGCCGGCGGAACCTGCAGGCGTCGAGATGGCCGACCTCACCCTGCTCAGGCCCGCCATCTCTCTCGAGGCGACTGGTGGAGGTGTCCAGCGTGTTGCCTTCACCCGGGCACCGGCCAGCGGTGGTCCCAAGGTCCCGGCACCGGCCCGTGATGCCACCGGCGCGCCCAAGGCAGAGGCGGTCCGTGGCCACCTGCCGCATGCCAGGGCGACCGAGCCTGCCAGGGTTCACAGACGCATCTCTCCCTGCAACACATCCCACAAGGCGGGCGGATCCGGCTGCAGGCTCCGGGCGGCAGGTCACCACTCGATCGGCCGGATGCGCTGAACCCATGATTGCCGGGCTTCTGCTGGCCGCTGGTGCCGGGCGCCGGTTCGGCGGAGGCAAGCTCCTCCATCCCTACGGCACGGACCGGACGCCGCTGGCGCTCGTCTCCTACCGCAGGCTGCGCGCGCTGCTGCCCCGGGTGCATGTGGTCCTGCGCCCGGGCGAACCCGAACTGGAACGGATGTTCGCCACGGAGGGAGCCGACCACGCGGTGTGCAGGCGTGCCGCCGAGGGCATGGGTTTCAGTCTCGCCTGCGGCGTGTCCGCGACGCGGGATGCCTCCGGATGGCTGGTGGCGCTCGGCGACATGCCGAAGGTGCGGGCGGCCACCATACAGGCGGTGTGCCGTGCGCTGGAGACCGGCGCCTCGATCGTCATTCCCTGCCATGACGGGCGACGGGGACACCCGGTTGGTTTCTCCGCGGAACACCGCGCCGCGTTGCTGGAACTGTCCGGAGACGAAGGCGCCCGGCGGGTTGTTGCCGCCAATGCGGCACGGGTGCTGGAGCTTGCCGTCGATGACCCCGGCGTGCTCGCCGATGTGGACACGCCCGCGGATCTGCAACGCCTGGAGCGCGACAGCGGCCCCATGGGCTGACCCCTTTCCCGGCGGCGTCAGGGCGTCAGCGTGAGTTCCGACAGAGTCCCAGCCAAAGAAAGGTCGGAGCGGAAGGGGCGTGCCGCATTGCGCAACTCCACCACCGCGTGCCCCCTCGCCCGGCGTCCGTCCGCAACCTCCATCGCCCCTGTGGCCTCCAAGGCGCCGGCCTGCAATCGCAGGTCCCGATACAGCACACGACCCGGGTTGAGGGAGAAGGAGCCACGCAACTGGTCGAATTTCGTCTGTCCGCCACGCAGGACTGCTCCAGGCACCGCCTGCAGGGCGCGCACCAGGTCCACCCCGTGCAGCGCACCACCCCGGATCGTGAACTCGCCCCAGGCAGCCGGGCTGGAAAACAATCCTGCCAGGGTATCGGCCTTCATCGAGAAGCCGCCCCGTGCTTCGAGGACACCACTGGCCGTTGCCGCGGTGCCTGCCGCCGCCAGCATTGCGCGGGCATCCATCCGTTCGAGGGTGTAATCGCCCGCAGCAGCCCAGCCGCGCGCCCAATCGACATTCCCCCATCCCTTCATGACACCACCGCCGAACACGCCGGTGAAAGAGCGGATCCGCAGGCGGCCGTCCGCCAGCAGGGCCTCCGCCTGAAACTCGTCGAGGACCACCTTCGGTCCGAGCAACGGCGTCCAGGCATGCGCCAGAACGCCGATCTCCAGCCCGCCCTTGCCGGGCTGGAACATGACCTTGACGGCTTCATCCGCCGTCGCCAGCCGACCGGTCACCAGCCCGCCATCCCTGGCCAGCTGGAACTCTCCATCGAGGGGCGGTAACTCGATGCCGGGTACGCCGAGGCGCCCGGCGCGCAATTCGATGACATCGAGTTCCGGATTGCGCCGGTCCGGCGAAGCCGGGAACCAGCGCAGCATGGCGGGCACCGCGCCAACGTCCGCGGACATGCTTTCGACCACGACACGCCGGAGGCGGATGACCTCGTCGAACAGGGTGCCGGGCTCGGGTTGCAGACGCACCATTTCGGCGCGGACCTCACGCCCCTTCCCGAATGCCACCTGATCGAGCCGCAACTCGATGACCGGCACCAGTGCCACCCGCACGCCGCCGACGGACACCGCATCCCCGATGCGCCGTGACAACGCGTCCTCCAGCGGCGCGCCGGCGAACGGCAGCGGCACGAACTGAAGCCCACCCAGCAGGAAGGCCAGCACGACAAAAATCCCGCCTGCGCGGACCAGCCAGCCCTTCCACCATGCCGCCTCCTCCCGGGCTTCGGCACGCCGTTCGGCACTGCGCTCCCGTTCCCTTTCGGCGATCTGGGCGCGCATCTGGGCGAGGGCCTGCTCGCGCTTGATGCGCTCGCCCTCCATGCGGTCCTGTTCAGCCCTGCGCTTCGCGAGCGCCGCTCCCTGCGCAACCGCGGCTGCTTCGGCTGCGCGCTGCACCTCCTCGGCTTCGCGCCTGGCCTTCTCCTGATCCGCCCGACGCAACTGGGCTTCGCGCGCCTGCCGCGCCGCCTCCTCGGTGGTGCGCCGGGCGGCAGCCTCACGGGTCCTGGCCTCGGCCTGAGCCCTGGCAGCCGCCTCTTCCTCCGCCCGTGCAACCGCCTGCCGCGCCGCCTCCTCCATGCGGCTGCGCTGCTCGATCTCCGCGATCTCGCGGCGCAGCTGTTCCTCCTCGAGCGCCAGTCCACCGCCCTCCACGGAGCCGGGTGCAGCGGGACGCGGGACATTGGCCGCTGGCGCGGGACGCTGCCCGCCCGCCGCTGGCGCATCAGTGCGCGGTGGCGGGAGCAGTTCTTCCATGGGCGGCTCATCCTCCGCGTCGAGTTCAGCCAGAACAAGACGCGACAAGGCGTCGCGCTGCGCCTCCTCGGGTGCATTCCTGAGCGCAGCCGTTGCCGCGGGGGGAGCACTGGCGGCGGTAACGGGGGACGCGGCCAAGGCCTCCGGTTCAGGATCAGTCGAGCCCATGCCCGCCAGCAGCGCCTCGAGCCGCGCCTCCACCTCGTCCAGGGGGGCGGCGGCAGGGGCGGAGGCCTGCGGCGCGGGAGGCGATGCCATGACGGGCACGTGCTCCTCGTCCGGCCGCCCGGCCGGAAGCAGCCCCTGCCTCGCCATCTCCCGCTGGATCAATTGCTCGATATCGCCCATGAACTCCGCCTCGTCCGGCTCCCGGACCACGGGTCGCTCCGGGTCCTGCCGTTTGTCCGGCATCGCCATAACGGCAGGTGAGGCGTCTTTCTGCAGATCGATCACGGGATGACCGTGCGACGAATGTTGGGCGGCGGGCTCCGTCGGCGGCAAGAGCTCATCCCGCGGAACCGGATAGCCCAGGGCAGC
>JBEICA010000146.1:0-8721 GCA_040373665.1 Burkholderiales bacterium
CGAGCTTCTCGGTCTCCTCGGCAAGCGCCTCCGCCGGGACCACGCGGTTGACCAGGCCCAGCCGCAGGGCTTCCTGCGCGTCGAAAGTGTCGCTCAGCAGGGCGATCTCGAGCGCCTTGCGGACCCCGACGATCCTCGGCAGCGCCCAGGAATTGGCGCAGTCGCAGCTGGTCCCGATGTTGGCGTAGGCAAGATTGAAACGCGTGCCCTCGGCAGCGATGGCGAGGTCGGCGGCGAGTGCGATGCCCAGACCGCCACCGGCGACGACCCCGTGCAGGCTGGCCACCACCGGCGCCGGCATGTCGGCGAGCAGTCGCAGCGCCTCGTGCGCAAGGTCGATCAGCGCGCCGGCGTTGGTCACCGGGTCGTGGCGCATGAGTCCGATGTCGCCCCCGGCCACGAAGGCGCGGCCCTCGCCGCTCATCACCACCACCCGCACCTCGGGGTCGGCGGCGAGCTCACGGCAGGCATCGCGAAGACCGCGCGCCATCTCGACATCGAGGGCGTTGAGCACGTCCGGGCGCTGGAAGCGAAGGCGCGCCACCGGGCCGTCGCGCTGGATACTCAGGGCTTGCATGTCTTTCTCCGTTTGTGATCGATCTTGTTGGAACGGATGCACCAGCTTCAGTGCAGCGCCGAATCAGGGTCCGGCGTCGGTCCGAGCGCCCCCGCAGGCGCGGGCGGCGCGGGATCGTTCAACCGCGCGAGCATGGTGCCGAGGTTGCGCAGCGATTGCAGGTGCAGGTAGGCAAGTTCCAGTTCGTCGCTGCGCGCCAGATCGGCCAGCGCGGGCGGAGGCAGCGACTTGAGGCGATCCCGGTTCACCACCTGAAAGCCGCCGAGCGACATGCGCTCGCCGCCGGGTGAGGTGACCTGCGCCTGCATCGGGTCGAGCAGGCCGAGCTCACCGAGCTTGCGGCAGAAGGCCTGGGTACGCAGGAACTGGCTCTGGTACTCCTGGAGGAACTGCAGCACCCCCTGGGTGTAGACGCTGGGTGCGCCCTCGGCGTCGAACAGCGCCTGCCCCCTGCCCTCGCGGTTGAAGCCCTCGAAGGCCTCGTCGATGCACAGCGTGAAAGTGGCACCGTCGGGACTGCTCGCGAAGATGAACGGGTAGCGCCGCGCGAACGCCGGAACGTAGCGCCCGTCCCACCGGCCATCCGGTGTGACGAACAGGTTCTCGTGGGCGCGCAGCCCCAGGATCAGCGCCGGCATCAACGCCTCGCCCTCACCGGCAAACACGATGCCGTACTCGGCCGCCGCGGGCTGGAACTCGACTGCCATCAGAGGGAGCGAATTGATGTGCCGGGCGAAACCGAAATTGCTGCCGGCCTCGACACTGCAGGCGCCGTGGCGCTCGCGGGTGACGGGAACGGCGTTCTCGTAGATCAGCTGTTGCGTGGTCATGGGTTCTCGCTGGCGTCCGCCGGCGCGGGCTGGCGGGCGCCGGATGTTGAGATGCCGGCGAGCATAACCGACACCGACGGCTGCCGTTCGCGCGCGGTGCGGCACACCTCGAGGACGGATGGCGCCCCGCTGTCGGAGGTGCGGCGGGTCGGCCGGCTCAGCGCTGAGCGCTCAGCCAGGCGAGCGCGCCGTCCAGGGTGTCGAAGGCGGGATAGGCGGTCTCGGGCACATCGATGCCGGTGCGGCGCTGCAGGGCCTCGAGCACCCTGAGGAAGTCGAACGAATCGATGTCGAGCTGCTGGCGCAGCGGCCGATCGGCACGCAGTCTGGCGGGATCGAGTTCCGGCGCCACCTCCTGGAGGCTCCCGAGCAGCGCCTCGCGCAGGCTGGCTGCATCGCGCGCGCTCACAATGCCTCCGGCTGCTGAAGCAGCGCATCCAGTCTGGCGAGGAAACGCGCGCCGCGCAGCCCATCGCTGACGCGATGGTCTGCCGACAGGGTGGCGTGCATCACCCGGGCGGCGACGACCTGCCCGTCGGCCACCCAGGGCTGCGGCGCCACCCGACCCAGCCCGACAATGGCAACCTGTGGCGGGTGGATCACTCCGTAGACGGTGTCGACCCCGAGATCTCCAAGGCTCGTCACCGTGACGGTCGGGATCGTCAGCTCGGAAGCACGGAGTTGCCCGTCGCGCGCGCGTCCGAGAAGGTCCTTGAAGCGGCTCATCAGCGCACCCACCGACAGACGGTCGACGTCGCGGATGCCCGGGGCGACCAGGCCGCCCCCCCGCAGTGCGACCGCGACGCCGACGTGGATGCCCTCACCCGGCCGAAAGGCACCGTCGATGAAGTGGCCGTTGAGTTCCGGCGCCTCGCGCAGGGCCAGCGCCACGGCGCGGATGGCAACCGCGGCAAACAATAGTCGCTCCTCCAGCGGGCAATCGCGGTTGTGCTGCTCCATCCAGTCCAGCGCACGGTCGACGCGGATGTGATGCCCCAGGTAGTAATGCGGGATGTCGCGTTTGGCCCGGGTCATGGCCACGGCGATGGCCGCACGCATGGCCACGACACCAGAGGTCGGCACGTTGGCGGGTGCGGGTGCCCCGGCAGCGCGCTCGACGTCACTCAGGCTCACCACGCCGCCGGGGCCGCTGCCGGCGACGCCGGCCAGATCCAGCCCCAGCTCGGCGGCACGCCGCCGTGCCGACGGCGACGCCCTGGGACGCGCGGCCTCGCCTGCGGGTTCGGCGCGCGCGAAGGGCACACCGGTGACCACGTTGGGTGCAGCGGACGGGGGCGGCACGGCCGGTGCGGGCGCCGACGCGACCTCTTCCTCGCCATCGAGCCGCGCCAGAAGGGCTCCGACCGCCAGGACTTCGCCCGGTTTGGCGACGAGCTCACGTACGGTTCCCGATTGCCAGATCTCCACTTCGATGGCTCCCTTCTGTGTTTCCACGACACACACGGGCTGCCCGCGGGCGACGCGCTGCCCCGGCTCCACCAGCCACTGCGCGAAGGTGGCCGATTCCATGTCGGCCCCGAGCGAAGGCAGCGTGAAATCCATCGGCCTACCCCAACACGGCGCGCGCCGCCGACACGATGCCCTCGACGTCGGGCAGCGCCGCCTGCTCGAGGTGACGCGCGTAGGGCACCGGCACCTCCTGGCTGCACACCCGGGCGAGCGGTGCGTCGAGATCATAGAAGGCCTGCTCGACGATGCGCGCCATGATCTCGGCCGACAGGCTCCCGCTGCGCCAGCCCTCGTCCACCACAAGGGCGCGGCGAGTGCGGCGCACGGAGGCCATGAGGGTCGCGTCGTCCAGCGGTCGCAGGCTGCGCAGGTCGATGACTTCGGCCTCCACGCCCTCCCCGGCCAGCCGCTGCGCCGCCTCCATCGCCTTCGGAAGGGAGCCGCCGTAGGTCACGATGGACAGGTGGGTGCCCGCGCGGCGGATCGCCGCGCCTTCGAGATCGACCACGGGCGGCGGATCGGCGAGCTCGTCCTCGAGGCCGAACAGCATGGCGTGCTCGAAGATCAGCACCGGATCGGGATCGGCCAGCGCCGCCAGCAGCATGCCGCGGGCGTCGGCCACGGTGGCCGGCGCCACCACGCGCAACCCCGGGATGTGGGCGTACCAGCCCTCCAGACTGTGCGAGTGCTGGGCCGCGAGCTGCCGGCCGCCGCCGGTGGTCATGCGGATCACCAGCGGCACACCGACCTGCCCGCCGGACATGTGCCTCAGCGTGGCGGCGTTGTTCATGATCTGGTCCAGCGCCAGGAGACTGAAATTGACGGTCATGATCTCGACGATCGGCCGCATGCCGTTGATCGCGGCGCCGATGCCTGCACCCACGAATCCGGACTCGGCCAGCGGCGTGTCGCGGATGCGTGTCTCGCCGAACTCCTCCAGCAGGCCCTTGCTCACGGCGTAGGTCCCGCCATAACGCCCCACGTCCTCGCCCATGAGAAAAACGCGCGGATCGCGGCGCAGACCCTCGCGCAGGCCCTCGCGCAGCGCCTCGCGATAGCTCATGCGGCGCGCGCTCATGCGCCACCCCCCGCCCGCCGGGCGCCGACGTGATCCAGCAGGCCCGCGACCGGCTCCCAAGTGCCGGCCCGCGCAAAGGCGACCGCGTCCTCCACCTCGGCCGCAGCCTCCTCCTCCAGGACCCGCCGCAGCTCGGCATCCAGTTCACCGGCCGCTTCGAGGGCGGATGCGAGAGTCTCGATCGGACAACGCCGGCGCCACGCCTCGACCTCCTCCCGGCTGCGGTACAGCTCGGGGTCGAACATCGAATGCGCCCGGAAGCGGTAGGTCTGCATCTCCAGGAACATCGGTGGCCCACCAGCGCGCAACGCCGCGATGGCCTCGCGCGCGGCGGCGGCGACCACGCGCGCGTCCATCCCGTCGACCCGGTGCGCCGTCAGGCCGCTGGCCTCGGCCTTGGCACACAGGTCGGTCCGGGCTTCGGAGCGCGCGAGTGCGGTGCCCATCGCGTAGAGGTTGTTCTCGCAGACGAACAGCACCGGCAGTGACCACAGCGCGGCGAGGTTGGCGGACTCGTGGAACTCCCCCTCGGCAACCGCACCCTCGCCGAAAAAACACGCGGTGACGCGGGGCCGCCCGCTCATCCTGTCGGCCAGTCCGAAACCGACGGCCAGCGGCAGCGCGCCGCCAACGATGGCATTTCCGCCGTAGAAGCGTCGCGACACGTCGAACAGATGCATGGAACCCCCGCGCCCACCACTGCAGCCTTCGCGCTTGCCGAACATCTCGGCCATGATGCTGCGCGCCGGGACGCCGCGCGCCAGGGCATGCCCATGCTCGCGATAGGTGGCAAGGATCGCATCCTCGGGCGAAAGGGCCGGCATCACACCTGCGGCGATGGCCTCCTCGCCGATGTAGAGGTGCAGGAAACCGCGGATGCTCCCGGCCCCGTAGAGCTCGGCGCACTTCTCCTCGAAACGCCGGATGCGCAGCATGGTGCGCAGCAGGTCGACGCCGGAAGGCTGGGCGGTATTCATGCGCCCCCCTCCAGGGTGGAGGTGTCGCCCTCGGGCAGGCCGAGTTCACGCGCCTTCAGGAGCCGCCGCATGATCTTGCCGCTGCGGGTGCGGGGCAGGACCGCGAGGAAGTCGATCTCCTTGGGGGCCACGGCCGTGCCCAGGCGCACGCGCACGAAGGCGAGCAGCTCGCGGCGCAAGGCCTCGGAAGGCTCGATGCCGGGCTTGAGCGAGACGAAGGCCTTGACCAGTTCGCCGGCGACCGGATCGGGCTTGCCGATGACGCCCGCCTCGGCCACCGCGGGATGCGAGAGAAACGCGGACTCGACCTCGAACGGCCCGATGAGATGACCCGAGGATTTGATGACGTCGTCGGCCCGCCCCACGAACCAGTAATACCCATCGGCGTCGCGGCGGGCGATGTCGCCGGTGAGGTACCACTCCCCGGAGAAGCAGCGCGCGTAGCGCTCTTCTTCGTGCAGGTAGCCGCGGAACATGGACGGCCAGCCACGCCGCAGCGCCAGCTCGCCCTGCCGGTCGACGTCATCGACGACCTGTACGCCGCCGCCAGGCAGGCGCTCGACGATCGCCGCGTCGATGCCGGGCAGAGGCAGGCCCATCGCACCGGGGCGGATGTCGAGCGCCGCGAAGTTGGCGATCATGATGCCGCCGGTCTCGGTCTGCCACCAGTTGTCGTGGATGGGCAGACCGAAGGCCTCCACCCCCCCGTGCACCGCCTGCGGGTTGAGCGGCTCGCCGACACTGGCGATGAAGCGCAACCGCGGAAACGACCGCTGCCGCGCCGCGTCGGCACCGCCCTTCATCATCATGCGAACGGCCGTGGGCGCGGTGTACCACACGCTCACACCCTCGCGCGCGAGGATGTCGTACCAGCGCCGGGCGTCGAAGTCGCCCTCGTCGACCACCAGCGTCGCCCCGAGGGACAGCGGCGCCAGGATGCCGTAGGACATGCCCGTCACCCAGCCCGGGTCAGCGGTGCACCAGAACACGTCATCGGGGTGCAGGTCCAGTGCCATGGCCGCCGTGGCATGGTGGGCGACGATGGCTTCGTGCACATGCATTGCGGCCTTGGGACGGCCGGTGGTGCCGCTGGTGAAATGCAGCAGTGCGAGATCCTGCGGGTCGGTGAAGCCGATGCGATAGTCCGCCGATGCCGCTGCGATGGCCGCCTGCAGATCGATCGTGCCCTCGGGCAGCGCCTCGCCCGGCTCGTCGTGCAGCGCCAGCACGTGTCGCAGGGCGGGCAGCCGCTCGCGCAGGCCCGCGATCTTGCGCCGGTAGAGGGAACTGGTGGTGACCAGCACGCTGCCTTCCCCCAGGCTCATGCGCGTCGCGATGGGCTCGGGGCCGAAGGCCGAGAACAGTGGACAGACGACACAGCGGTGCTTGAGGGTGCCCAGCACGCCCACATACAGCTCGGGCACCCGACCGGCGAGGAAGAAGACCCGGCTGCCGGCAGGCACGCCGAGTGCCGTCAGCACGTTGGCGAAGCGCGCGGCCTCGCGCGCCAGCCCGGCGTAACTGAACGTGCGCACCGCGCCATCGCGCCCGAGCCAGCGCAGTGCCGTCACCCCGGCACGCGGCCCCGCGACATGGCGGTCCACCGCCTCGTGCGCCATGTTGAGCCCGCCACCGGGCAGACCGTCGAGCGCGGCACGCGCCCGCTCCCACGTGAATGCCGCGCGCGCGCCGGCATAGTCGGTCAGATTCGGGGCCACGGCCACCGGCCGCGATTTGCGGATGACATCGTCCACGATGTGTCCTGTTTGTGCGATGCTGGGAGCACCGGAGTCGAGGATGCAGCGACACCACCCCCGGTACATTGACCATGATCAAGAAAACCGAAGCCACCCCGCCCCCCTCGTCGAGCACAGGCGGCGTGACCTTTGTCCCGGCCGACCTGCTGCGCCGGACGGCTTCCCTCGGCGCCCTATCCTTCCGGACCACCGCAGATCTTCCGGATCTGCCCGAGCTCATCGGCCAGCAGCGCGCACGCGAGGCGCTCGCCGATGCCATGGACATCCGCGAGCGTGGCTACAACGTCTTCATGCTCGGCCCCGAGGGCGTGGGCAAGCGCAGCGTCGCTGCGGAGGTGCTGCGCCGTCGGGCGGCCGCGGATGGCACCCCTGACGACTGGTGTTACGTCAACAACTTCGACGAACCACGACGGCCGCGCGCCCTGCGCCTGCCGCCGGGCGACGGCAGCCGCCTGCGCACGGCCATGCGCGAATTCGTGGAGGAACTGCGCGCGGCCATTCCGGCGTTGCTCGACAGCGAAGAGTTCCGTTCGCGCGCCGAACAGATCGATGCACGCTACAGCAGCCAGCAGGAGCAGCTGTTCATCGCCCTCGGCCACGAATCGGCCAAGGACCAGATTGCCCTCATCCACACCCCTGCGGGTTTCTCCTTCGCGCCCATGCGCGACGGGCAGGTGATCAGCCCGGCGCAGTACGAGGCACTGCCCGAGCAGGAGCGCGCCGGCATGCAGGAGAAGCTCGACCGCCTGCAGGAGCAGTTGCAGAAGACCGTGCGCCAGGCCCAGGCGCTGCAGAAGGCCAAGCGCAACGCCATCAAGGATCTGTCGCGGGAGATGACACTCACCGTGGTGGGTGGCCTGACCGAGGAACTCGAGAGCGGCTTCCCCTCGCAGCCCGCCGTTCTGGCGTATTTCGACACCGTCCAGGCGGATGTATTGGAAAACATCGACAGCTTTCGTCACATGGCGGATGGCGAGTCGAACCCCCTGGCCGTCGCCCAGGATGAGGATGGGACCTTTCGCCGCTACGAGGTGAACCTGCTGGTCGGCGGCGATGCGGTCGCGCGCGGCGCGCCGGTGGTCTTCGAGGACTACCCGACCTTTCCCAACCTGTTCGGCCGGATCGAGAACGAGGCCAGGCTGGGCACACTGGTCACGGACTTCTCCCTCATCCAGGCCGGTTCGCTGCACCGGGCCAACGGCGGCTACCTGGTGATCGATGCCCGCAAGCTGCTGTCCCAGCCGTTCTCATGGGAGGGTCTGAAACGCGTCCTCTCGAGCGGCGAATTGCGGCCGGAGACGGTGGGCCAGAGCCTGGGTCTGGTGACGACGGTCGCACTCGAGCCGGAGCCCATCCCCGTATCCGTCAAGGTGGTCCTGACCGGCAGCCGCCTGCTGCACTACCTGCTGCTCGACCTCGATCCGGAGTACGCCGAGCTGTTCAAGATGGCGGCGGATTTCGAGGACGAGATGCCCTGGACGCCGGACCACGAGGGTCTCTACGCCCATCTGGTGGCCACGCTTGCGCGGCAGGCGGCCCTGCTGCCTTTCGACCGGCCGGCGGTCATGCGACTGGTGGAGCAGGCCGCGCGCGAGGCCGAGGACCGCGAGCGCCTGTCCACACAGCTCGAGCAGTTGAAGGATCTGCTCCAGGCGGCCGACCTTCTGGCCCGACGGGCGGGGCTGGACCACATCGGCGTGGATCAGGTGCAGGGTGCGCTCGACGCGCGCGCGCGACGCTCCGGTCGGGTGCGCGAAAAGATTCTCGAAGCCATCGTCCGGGGCGAGATCTTCATCGACACCGACGGTGAGGTGACGGGGCAGATCAACGGGCTGTCGGTGAGTCAGGTTGGCCAGTCTCGCTTCGGTCATCCGACCCGCATCACCGCCACCACTCGCCTTGGCGAAGGGGAAGTGATCGACATCCAGCGCGAGGTGGAGATGGGCGGGCCGATCCACTCCAAGGGCGTGATGATCCTTGCGGCCTTCCTCGCCGCCCGCTACGCAGGCGACCACCCGCACTGCATTGCTGC
>JBEICA010000070.1:0-14895 GCA_040373665.1 Burkholderiales bacterium
TCATCCTCCGGCTCACCTCCGCAGATGCCCTGCAGCCCATTCATCGGTCCCGACACGCCTCCAAGGGATGAGCCGCGGGGCGGCGTCTCGGCAGCGCCCTCGGATGGCGCGAAAGCCGATGCGGCCGCGCTGGATGCCGTCCGAACCGCGGGCGGCGATGTTCCGCGCAGCCACCACGCCACCCGCCACGGCCCGCTGCCGATGAGCGTCGCCCCCCGTGGGCGGGGCAGTCAGGCTCCCGGGCCATGAGCAGCGTCGCGATCGCGGGCGGCGGCGTCGCAGGGCTGGCCTGCGCCATCCTGCTGCGCTCGCAGGGTTGGCAGGCGGTGGTGTTCGACAAGGCACCGCACCCGGCGCGCGTGGGTTCCGGCCTCATCCTCCCGCCGGTCGGCCTGCATGTCCTCGAGGCCATGGGGCTGCGCGGACGCATGGCCGCCCTCGGGGCGCGCATCGAGCGGCTGCACGGCACGAGTGGCGGACGTGTGGTGCTCGATGTGCGCTACGACCCGCAGCGGTCCGGCGCACCCTGCGGGCTGGCCGTGCATCGCGGCGCTCTGTTCCAGGTGCTGCTCGATGCCGCGCTCGCATGCGGCGTGGAATTCGCCAGCGGTCACGATGTCGTTTCCGCCTCGGACGGGCGGCTCGGTTTTGCCGATGGCCGGAACAGCGCGCGCTTCGACATGGTGATCGACGCCCTCGGCACCCGCTCGCCCCTGTCGGAGATGCCGCAAGCCAACCTTCCCTACGGCGCGCTCTGGGCCAGCCTCGAGTGGCGCGATGGCTTCGATCCCGCGGCACTGGAGCAGTGCTACGACGCGGCGCGGAAGATGGCCGGCGTCATGCCGATCGGCCGGCTGCCCGGGGAGGATGGTCCGAAGGCGGCCTTCTTCTGGAGCCTGCGTCACGACCGGCGTGACGCGTGGCGCACCGGTTCCATCGAAGCCTGGAAGGACGAGGTGCGGGCGCTCTGGCCACGCACGGCACCGCTGCTGCAGCAGATACGCAGCCACGAGGACCTCGTGTTCGCTGCATATGCCCATCGGACACTTGCATCGCCCGTGTCGCGGGAATGCGTCCACGTCGGCGACAGCTGGCACTGCACGTCGCCCCAGCTGGGCCAGGGCGCCAACATGGCCCTGCTGGATGCCTACGCCCTGTCGCTGGCGCTGGCGCATCACCCCGACCGCAACGCCGCCCTGCAGGCCTACGTGCGCATGCGCCGCGCGCACATCCGCCTGTACCAGACCATCTCACGCGTGTTCACACCCGCCTACCAGTCCGACAGCACGACCATCGCGTGGCTGCGGGACTGGCTTCTGGCGCCGGTGTCCCGCGTGCCGCCGGTGCCGCGCCTGCTCGCGGCACTGGTGGCGGGCCAATGGGGCAGACCGCTTGCACGCATGAGACCGATGGCGCCGGCTCCCCGGCGGAAACACTCCGACGGCGGTGGCGAAACATGACCCTGGCCCGCGAGGGTGGCCTCCTGCATCAACCCGGCATCGGCTGGCGCATCGCGACCAATTTCATCCCCGTCGTGGGCGTGCTCTTCGATGGCTGGGCGGCGCTGCCTCTGCTGGTCTTTTTCTGGATCGAGAACGTTCTGGCCGGCGTCGTCGCAGCCCTCAAGGCCCTCGTCTGCGCCTGGGCGGCGCGCGCCCGGCAAGACTGGCGTGAGTCGACCGCAGCGATCGCCTTCGTCCCGCTGCATGCCCTGTTCTGTCTGGTGCACGGCCTGTTCATGTTCGCGCTGTTTGCGCTGCACGACCTGATCCGGTCGGGCATCGAGCCCCGGCACGACATGGACCAGCTGGTCCAACGGGTCAGGGACGTGGTCGTGGCGGAGGAGGGCATGGGCTGGAGCATCGCCGGGCTGGTGGCGATCCAGGCGGGCGCCTTTCTCTTCCAATGGCTGCCCGCCAAAGGGTGGCGCGGATCCACGCCGCGCGCGCAACTGCGCGAGGCCCACGGGCGCATGCTCGTGCTGCACGGCACCCTGCTGGTGGCCACGGTGCCGGTGCTCGCCCTGGGACAGCCGGTGCTTGCGGTTCTGGCGCTGGCCCTGCTCAAGTCGGCGCTGGAGTTCGGATGGGCTGCGAAGCGACCCGGCGGGAACGGACAGGCGTGACGTCAGTGGGCGATCGGGCAGGACGGGATCCAGGGCAGAGCGCGCCCAAAACACCCCGAAAAATGGCCATCTAACGCTCGAAATCCAGCATTTTTCGGGTGTTTTTCTTTTTTTTCAACGGGCGTTCGAGGTCCGACCCCGAGCTGGTTCAGAGCAGCAGGCGGTGCTCGCTGTGGGGGTTGAGTTCGCCCAGGCGGCCGACGAACTGCAGCAATTCGAGGCCGGTGGCCGGCTCCAGGGCACGGGCGCGTTCGCGCAGACGGTCCCAGCGCGTCACCGGCACGCGTCCGCGGATCGCGAACACGGCAACGTTGCCCTTGCGCTCGGCCGGCAGGCAGACCACCTGGCCGGAGAACACGCGCTCGATGCGCTGCAGGAAGGTGTCGAAACGGCTGTCGCTGCTCCACAGATTCACCGACAGCACCCCGCCCGGTTCCAGTGCAAGCCGGCACTGGTCGTAGAAGTTCTCCGTGGCAAGGGCCTCGACCTGGGACTGGGCATCGAAGCCATCCACCATCAGCACGTCGCAACAACCGGGATGGGCGCGGACATGGGCACCGCCGTCGCCCAGGAGCACCGACAGCCGCGGATCGTCCCGCGGCACCGCGAACTGGGCGTGGGCGGCGGCGATGACGCGGGGGTGGTTCTCCACCACGGTGACACTGGCGGAGGGGAAGGTGTGCAACACGTACTTGGCCAGCGAGCCCCCGCCCAGGCCGATCATCAGGACGTGCTTCGGCTCGGGGTGGAACAGCAGGAAGCCCATCATGGCACGCGTGTAGGACAGGACCAGTTCGTGGGGCGCGGCAATGCGCATCGCGCTCTGCACCGTGTCACTGCCCAGATGCAGGTAACGGATGCCGGCCTTCTCGCTGACGTGGACCTCATCCGCGCCTCGCGTGCGACCGCCGCGCGATCCGGAAAACAAAGCCATGGTGAGGGGTTGCCCGTTAGAATTCGGCCATTGCGGACGTTCCGACATCCGTCATCGGCCTGGGACGCGCCCGGCCGTGACCCGCCGGAGCACGACCGCCGAACCCCAATTCTCCTGGCAAAACCCATCCGATGCGAGTCTCCCGCTTCTTCCTCTCCACCCTCAAGGAAGCTCCCGCCGAGGCGGAGCTGGTCAGTCACCGCCTCATGCTGCGCGCCGGCCTCATCCGCAAGCTCGGGAGCGGGCTGTACACCTGGATGCCGCTGGGCCTGCGCGTGCTGCGCAAGGTGGAGGCGGTGGTGCGCGAGGAGATGAACCGGGCCGGCGCGGTCGAGGTGTTCATGCCCGCGGTGCAACCGGCCGAACTGTGGCAGGAAACCGGCCGCTGGCAGGTGTTCGGCCCGCAGATGCTGAAGATCCGCGACCGGCACGAGCGGGATTTCTGCTTTGGGCCGACGCACGAGGAGGTGATCACCGACATCGCTCGCCGCGAGATCCGCAGCTACCGGCAGCTGCCGGTGAACTTCTACCAGATCCAGACCAAGTTCCGCGACGAGATCCGGCCGCGCTTCGGGGTCATGCGGGCCCGCGAGTTCGTGATGAAGGACGCCTATTCCTTCCACACCTCGTTCGAGGATCTGCAGCGCGAATACCGCAACATGTATGACGCCTACGCACGCGTGTTCACGCGGCTGGGCCTGCGCTTCCGCGCCGTGGCGGCCGACACCGGCGCCATCGGCGGCACCGGCTCGCACGAGTTCCACGTGCTGGCCGACTCGGGCGAGGACGCGATCGCCTTCTGCCCCGAGTCCGATTACGCCGCCAACGTCGAGCTCGCAGAAGCCCTGGCCCCGGCCCAGGGACGTCCCTCCGCCACGCAGCCCATGGCGAAGGTCGAGACCCCGGGGCGCAAGACCATCGACGACGTCGCCGACTTCCTCGGCCTGTCCGCCGCGCGCATCCTGAAGTGCATCGCACTGATGCACGAGGACCATCTGGTCATCGCCCTGCTGCGCGGCGATCACCAGTTGAACGAGGTCAAGCTCGCCAAGGTCCCGGGCCTGGGCGAGTTCCGCTTCGCCACCGAGGAGGAGATCGTGCGCCACACCGGGTCGCGCGCCGGCTACCTTGGCCCCATCGGACTGCCCGACAGCGTGCGTCTGGTGGCCGACCGTGCGGTGGCCGGCATGGCCGACTTCGCCTGCGGCGCCAACGACGCCGGCTACCACCTGACCGGCGTGAACTTCGAGCGCGATCTGCCGCTGCCGGAGGTGTTCGACATCCGCAACGTGGTGGAGGGCGACCCCAGCCCGGATGGCCGAGGCACCCTGTCGATCTGCCGCGGCATCGAGGTGGGACACGTGTTCCAGCTGCGCACCAAGTACTCGCAGGCCATGGAGTGCGGCTTCCTGGACGACGCCGGCCAGACCCGGCCGATGGAAATGGGCTGCTACGGCATCGGCGTGTCGCGCATCGTGGCCGCCGCCATCGAGCAGAACCACGACGAGCGCGGCATCGTCTTCCCGGCGGCCATGGCACCGTTCCACGTCGCCGTGGTGGCCATCGGTTACCGGAAAAGCGAGGCGGTGCGCGCTGCCGCCGACCGCCTCCACGACGAACTCGAAGCCGCCGGTTTCGAGGTGCTGCTCGACGACCGCGACGAGCGGCCCGGCGTGATGTTCGCCGACATGGAACTCACCGGCATTCCGCTGCGCGTCACCGTGGGCGACCGCGGCCTGAAGAACGGCGAGATCGAGGTCCAGCACCGGCGCGACCCGAAGGCGCAGCCGGTGCCGGTGGACGGGGCGGTCGCGTGGGTGCGCGAGCAACTGGCCTGATCCTCGCAGCCGCGGCCCTCCTGGCGTCCGCCGCGCCCTCGCCCGCCCGCGCCGGGGCGCAGCGGCTCGAATCCCTTTCGGCATCGGTGCAGGCGCGGCTGCAGCACAGCGTCGCCGATGTCGGAATCGCGCGCAGTGCCTTCGGCGACGATGCCGGCGCGCAGGCCTGGATCGCCGCCCTGTCACCACGACTCGCGGCCCGCCTGCCGGATGCGGATGGCCGCGAGGAGTTCCTCCTGACCGCCCACTACGAAGCCCTGCGCGCCGGTCTCGATCCCTTGCTGGTGCTGGGGCTGATCCAGGTGGAGAGCAATTTCCGCAAATATGCTGTCTCCCGGGCGGGCGCCCGCGGCTTCATGCAGGTCATGCCGTTCTGGGTGCGGACCATCGGCGCGCCCGACCACAACCTGTTCCATCTGCGCACCAGCCTGCGATACGGCTGCACCATCCTCCGCCATTATCTGGATCTCGATCAGGGCGATCTCGCCCGGGCCCTGGCGCGCTACAACGGCAGTCTTGGCCGCCGGACGGATTACCCGGACCGCGTGATGGCGGCCTGGCAGCGCCTCGCCGTCAACACCCGGCAGCCGCGGCACGGCGGGGAGAGCCTGTCGCCCCCGCGGGCGGGGCGCATACCCGGCAGCGGCCTGCGGACCGGCTGAGGGCCGACAGGCGCGATCGTGAAGGATTCCCGGGAACCTTCCCGGGCGTGGTGGCATCCTTGCAATCACATTCAATGGAGTTGCACATGGCCGTCCATCGCCATACCGTGGGTGCCACCACCTACCGCTTCGACGACCTCGGATCCCTGCTCGCCAAGGCCTCCCCGGCGCGCTCCGGCGACCGCCTCGCCGGTATCGCCGCCGCCAGCGCGGAGGAGCGGGTGGCCGCCCAGATGACGCTGGCCGCGCTGCCGCTCGACACCTTCCTGCGCGAGGCCGTGGTGCCCTACGAGAGCGACGAGATCACCCGGCTGATCATCGACGGCCACGATGCCGCGGCGTTTCGTCCCGTCGCCCACCTCACCGTTGGCGATCTGCGCGACTGGCTGCTCGCGTACGAGACCACGGGCGAGGCCCTCGTGGCCGTGGCGCGCGGACTCACGCCCGAGATGGTGGCCGCTGTCTCCAAGATCATGCGCATCCAGGACATGGTGCTGGTGGCCTCCAAGGTGCGCGTGGTCTCCAGGTTCCGCGACACCATCGGTCTGGCGGGCCGGCTGTCCTGCCGTCTCCAGCCCAACCACCCCACGGACGACGCCCGCGGCATCGCCGCCAGCGTCCTCGACGGCCTGCTCTACGGCAGCGGCGACGCGGTCATCGGCATCAACCCCGCAACGGACAATCTTGAGCAGGTGTCGCGACTCAACCACCTGCTGGCCGACATCATCGAGACCTACGCGATCCCGACGCAGTCCTGCATCCTGACCCACGTCACCACCACCATGGAGGCGATGCGCAAGCGGGTGCCGGTGGATCTCGTGTTCCAGTCCATCGGAGGCACCGAGGCCACCAATCGCAGCTTCGGCGTCAACGCCGGCATGCTCGGGGAAGCCCAGGCCATGGCGCGGGAACTGCGCCGCGGCACCGTGGGTGATGACGTCATGTATTTCGAGACCGGGCAGGGCAGCGCCCTGTCCGCGAATGCCCACCACGGGGTCGACCAGCAGACCATCGAAGCGCGTGCCTACGGTCTCGCCCGTTGCTTCTCTCCTCTGCTGGTCAACAGCGTCGTCGGCTTCATCGGCCCGGAGTACCTCAACGGCCGCGAGATCGTGCGCGCCGGGGTCGAGGATCACTTCTGCGGCAAGCTGCTGGGCCTGCCCATGGGCATGGACATCTGCTACACCAACCACGCAGACGCCGACCAGGACGACATGGACACCCTGCTCACCCTGCTCGGCACCGCTGGGGTGAACTACATCATGGGTGTGCCGGGTGCGGACGACATCATGCTCAACTATCAGAGCACCTCATTCCACGATGCCCTGTACCTGCGCCAGACCCTGGGTCTGAAGCCGGCACCCGAGTTCGAGGCGTGGCAACTGCGCATGGGCGTGCTCGACGAGCAGGCGCGGCTGCTGCCGGCCGATCCGGCGCACCGCCTGCTCGCTCTCGCCGCACCCGCCGCCTGACCGACACCACGCCATGAGCAAGACACCCATCGCCCCCCGGCCCGGTGCAGCCGGTCCGGACCCCTGGAGTCACCTGCGCCAGCTCACGGCCGCCCGCATCGGTCTCGGCCGCGCCGGCGGCAGCCTGCCGACCGCCCCCCTGCTCGCCTTCCAGTTGGCCCATGCGCGGGCGCGCGACGCCGTGCACCTCGAACTCGACCAGGACGGCCTCGCGCGACGGCTCGACGAGGCCGGGCTGGAGCACATCTGGCTGCACAGCGCGGCGCGCGATCGCGCCACCTTCATCGCCCGGCCCGACCTCGGGCGCATCCTGGACGAAACCTCACGCCAGCGGCTGGAGGCCATGCCGCACCCGGAGACGCCTTTCGATTGCGCCTTCGTGGTGACCGACGGGCTGTCCGCGCTCGCGGTGCAATCCCACGCCGCGGCCCTGCTGTCGACTGTCGTGCCGCGACTGCGCGCCGACGGCTGGACCATGGCCCCGGTCGTGGTCGTACGCCAGGGCCGCGTCGCGGTCGCCGACGAAGTCGGTGCCCTGCTGCCGGCGCAGATGACCGTCCTCCTGGTCGGGGAACGGCCCGGCCTGTCCTCGCCGGACAGCCTCGGCCTCTACATCACCTGGGATCCGCTGCCCGGCCGCAGCAACGCCGAGCGCAACTGCATCTCCAACGTGCGCGAGCCCGAAGGACTGCCCTACGCACTGGCGGCGCACAAGCTCTACCACCTGATGACGGAGGCGCGACGCCGCAAGCTCACCGGCGTCGATCTGAAGGAGGACGCCCCCGCCTTGCCGGGGCCCGACACGACACCGCGCCTGGGCTGACCGGCAGCAGCCCGCCGTCAGGCCGCCACATCCAGGGTGGTGACACGGCGCAGTTCGCGCCGGTGCACGCCGTCGTCGAAGCGCGTGGCGCGATGCACGGTCGCGAGGTTGTCCCAGATGACCAGATCGAAGGCCTCCCAGGCGTGACGGTGGACGAAGGCCGGCTGGGTGGCGTGCTCCATCAGTTCCGCCAGCAGCAGCCGCCCCTCGGGCACCGGCCAGTCGATGATGCGGCCCGCGTGCGAGGCGAGGTAGAGGGCGCGCCGGCCGGTGCGCGGATTGGTGCGCACCAGGGGGTGGACGGCGCCGCGCAGGCGTTCCTGCTCCGCGGCGGAGAACTCGAAACCCAGGGTCTGCCGCGAGTGCGCGATGGAGTGATGCGCCCGCAGCCCCTCCAGCAGGGCGCGCCGCGCAGCATCCAGGGCATCCCAGGCCGCACGGGTGTCGGCAAATTCCGTGTCGGCCGCGACCGGAGGAAGCACCCGGGCCGACAGCAGCGAATAACGTCCCGGCGGATCCTGGAACGAGGCGTCCGTGTGCCACAACCGGTTGCCCAGCGCGTACATGCGCCGCCGGTCGTCCGGCGCCAGCACCTGGCCGACCTCGTCGACGTTCGAGATGTCGGCGACGGCCTCGGTCCCCAGGCGGCTCGGCCCCATGGCGGCGGATCCGGTCTTGTCGTGCAGTTCCCCATCCAGGCGTCGGGCGAAGGCCATCTGCGCCGCGTCATCCAGGCGCTGATTGCGGAACACCAGAACCGCATGCCGGTCCATGGCGTCCCGGATCGCCTGAAGGGTGGCGGGGTCGTGCACCTCGGCCAGCGCCAGGGGTGTGGTCACCTCGGCGGCGAACAGCGGATGCAGCTTGCGCAGCGTCAGTGTGGCCATGGCTCCCGTCCTCCCGGCATTCGTTGTCCCAGTCTGGAACGCGAACCCGGAAAGATCAACCACCTCACCCCTCGACATCCCCGGGCTTGCGCCACGCCGATGGCTGCGGTGCAATCCGCCGTCGCCTGGCCGGCTGCCGTGCCGATGCGACGACGCGATCCAACACCACCCGGAGAACCTCCAGCCATGCCCTACGCCATCCAGACCACCGACAAACCCGGCACCGCCGAACTGCGCCTGAGCGAGCGGCCGGCACACCTCGAATACCTGACCGCCAACCAGCACCTCCTGCTGGCGGCCGGCGCGCTCATCGAGGACGACGGCACCGGTGGCAAGGGCGGCATCCTGCTGGTGGACACGGACGATCGCGCGGTGGCGGAGCAATTCATCGCCAACGACCCCTTCACCAAGGCAGGGCTGTTCGAGAAGGTCACCGTGACCCGCTGGCGCAAGGCCTTCTTCGACGGCAGGAAGCTGGTCTGACCGCCCGGGGGCGCGGCGCCTCGGCCGGCAACGGCACCCCGCGGCGCTGGTCTCAGGCCGGAACGTCGACCCCGGCCGGATCGCAGTTCGCCCCGCATACCAGCACTCCGACGCGCTGCCCGGGCGCCGGCCGCCAGGCACCACAGAGGAGGCTGGCGAAAGCGGCCGCACCCCCGGGTTCCGCCACGATGCGCAGCTCGCGCCACAGCACGTGGCGAGCCTGCGCGATGGCTTCGTCGTCCACCAGGACCACGCGCTCGACGTAACGCCGGGCGATGGGAAACATCACCGAGCCCACGCGCCGGGCACCCAGCGAATCGGCGGCGATGCCGGAGACCTCGACGTCGACCGGTTCGCCGGCCGACAGCGCGGCGTGCAGGGCGCGTGAAGTGGCGGGTTCGACCCCCACGACGCGCTTGTGCCCGGCATGCCAGGCCGCCACGCCCCCGATCAGGCCGCCCCCGCCCACCGCCACCACCACGGCGTCGAGCCCGGGGCATTGCCGCTCGAACTCCCGCGCGGCCGTGCCCTGCCCCGCCACCACCTCGGGCTGGTCGTAGGCATGCACCACGAGTGCCCCGGTCTCGCGCTGGCGGGCCTCGCAGGCCTGCCAGGCTTCCGCATAGCTCCGTCCGGTGACGTGCACCGTGGCCGAGAGTTCGCGCAGCCGCCGTATCTTCACCGGCGCCGAGATCTCGGGTACGAAGATCTCGGCCGGCACGCCGAGCTGCCGCGCAGCGTACGCCACCGCCAGACCATGATTGCCGCCGGAGGCGGCAATCACCCCCTGGGGTGGCAGCGCCGCCGACAGCATGCGGTTGAACGCACCGCGCGCCTTGAAGGAGCCGGCGTGCTGCATGAACTCCAGCTTCAGGCAGACGGAGAAGTCGAAGCCGAACTCGCCGGGGGCGAGCTCGATCACCGGCGTGCGGCGCACGTGCGGCGCGATGCGTTCCGCCGCGGTCTCGATGTCGTCGGGAGTCATGTCGGTCACCCGGAAGTGGTGCGGGCCGATCGTTTGCCGGAGCCGAGCGGCTTCAGGAGGCCGGCGTTTCGGCGGCGGCCTGGGCCATGGCGTCCAGCAGCACCTCGGCCGGCTGGGCACCAGACACGGCCAGGCGCTGGTCGAAGATGAAAAAGGGTACGCCCTCGACGCCTATCTCTCTGGCCATGCGCTCGTCGGCTGCGACCTCCTGCCGCAAGTCGTCCGAGGCCAGGAAGGCCGCGGTCGCTGCCGCATCGAGACCCGCCGTCGCGGCCAGTTCCACCAGGGTCTCATCACGGGTCAGGTCGCGACCCTGCAGGAAGTAGCCCTCGAACAAGGCCTCGACCACGGCATCCTGTCGGCCGACCCGCCCGGCCTCGGCGATGATGCGGTGCGCCTGCGTGGTATTGGGCTGGGTCTGGATCCGGTCGAAGTCGAAGGCGATGCCTGCAGCCTGTCCGGCAGCGGCGACACGGGCGTAGATGTCCCGGGCACGCTGCACCCCGCCGAATTTCGCTGCGATGTAGTCGGCGCGCGGCATGCCGGCGGGCGGAAGCTGCGGGTTGAGCTGGAAGGCATGCCACTGCACCGTCAGCGCGGCACCGGGATGGCGCTGGCGCCACAGCGCAAGGGCGCCCTCGAGGTGGCGCTTGCCGATGAAACACCATGGACAGACGACGTCCGAGATCACGTCGATGCGCTCGAGCATGGCAACTCACGAGTGGGGTGCGAGCGCGGATGATAGCCGAGCATCGGAGTGCGGCCCCGTCGGTGCGCCGCACATGCAGCGACACGCCCATGCTCAACCCGTCGCGCGCATGGCCGAAAACCCTGGAATCCCCCTCCTCCGGGAGCCTCTCATGCGCGCCACATCCCTGCTCTGCGCCCTGCTGCTCGCCCTTCCACCCCTGAGCGCCCACGGCGCCAAGGTCTACCGCTGCCCGGACGGCTCCTACGCCGACAAGCCCTGCGGCGAGGGTGCGCGGGTCGTCACCACGACGCGCCGCTCGTCCAGCGACAACGCCGCGCATCAGGCCTGCGTGGCGGTGGGCGAGGATGCCGAACGTCTGGCGAGGCGCAAGGCAGGTGGCACCACCCCGGCACAACTGCTGGCAGCCGTCGACCACGAGGCCCTGCCCTTCGCGGAAAAAGCCGCACGCCGCAAGTTCGTCGCCACGGTCACACAGACCCCGGGTTCCCCAGCGGAGGTCCGGGCCATCGTCGAGGGCGACTGCGTCGCCAGGGCAGAGGCCGATGCCCGGGCCGCACGGGCCGCGGCAGCCGCGAAGCCCGAGCCTGCGCCGACCCCTGCACCCAGGAAAGTCGCGGAACGCCAGCCGGGTCTGGGCAAGGACGAGTGCGAACGCCTCAAGAAAGACCTGGCCGGGCTGCAGCAACAGCAGGCCCTCATGGCGGATCTCGATGGCCTCGGCACCGATGCGCGGTCGGGCAGCGCGAAGCCGGGCTCGCTGCCGTCCCTGAACGGAATTTGCCCCTGACCCGACCAGGCCCGACCTGCCCACGGGGCACCCCGCCCTCCCTTCCCTGCACCACTGAAGGATCCGGTCGGTCCCGTCGCAGTGGTGACACGCCATCCCCACCCCCGGCCCTCCTGGCACCAGGGCGCGGGCGGGCGCCCTTGACCGAGGTCTGAGTCCGACCCTGGGATTGCCCCTGCAGGGACGCGTCCCTTCGCCGAGGTCATCGCCCGGATCGCCGCGTCGCGCGCGCTGTCGACACATCGTGGCGCGCCATCGGGGGCGCACGCAACTCCCTCCGGACGGTCTCCCACGCGCCGTCCCGACCCACGCCCGCGGAACGAGGACCACGGTCTGTAGCCGCTGATACGCAAAACCCTTATCCTGCCGGTCCCGCCATCGTCTCCGCCGCCCCGGCCCGATGAACCCGTACCTGCGTCCCCAGACCCTCGATCAGGCGTTGTGCGCGCTCGCCTCGGGACCGCACCACATCCTTGCCGGCGGTACCGATTTCTATCCGGCGCGCGTCGGGCGCCCGGTCGAGGGACGGCTGCTGGACATCACCGCCATCGCCGACCTGCGGGTCGTGCGCGAGGAGGCGGGGCACTGGCGCATCGGCGCCGCCGCCACCTGGAGCGACCTGCTGGCCGCCCCGCTCCCCCCGGCCTTCGAAGCGCTGCGACTGGCGGCCCGCGAGGTCGGCGGGATGCAGATCCAGAACGCCGGCACGGTGTGCGGCAACGTCTGCAACGCCTCGCCGGCCGCCGACGGCATCCCGGCGCTGCTGGCGCTGGATGCGGCGGTGGAGATCCGCGGTCCGGAGGGCGTGCGCTGCGTTCCGGTCGAGTCCTTCTTGCAGGGTCCGCGCCGCGTCGACCTGGGCTCGTGCGAACTGGTCACCGCCCTGCTTCTACCCGCGCCCGGCGGGGGCACACGCAGTCATTTCGTGAAACTCGGCGCCCGCCGCTATCTGGTCATCTCCATCGTCATGGCCGCCGGAACCCTCACTCTGGACGGGGATGGACGCATCGCCATGGCACGGCTGGCGATCGGCGCCTGCTCCCCGGTGGCACGCCGACTCCGTGGTCTGGAGGACGAACTGCGTGGCCGGCCAGCCGTCCCCGGCATCGGCGCGACAGTCACGGCCACCCACCTCGCCTGCCTGGCGCCGATCGACGACGTGAGAGCCAGCGCGGCCTACCGTCTGGAGGCTGCCCGCAGCCTCACGGCTCGGTTGTTGGAGACCCTCGTGGAGACGGGCGCGTGAACGACCGCCTCAGCCTCGACACCACCGCGTTTTCGGTCAACGGCCGCCGCGTGGCCGCGAACGCCCCGGGCAGCGCCCGTCTGGCCGACGTGCTGCGCGACGAACTGGGGCTGACCGGCACCAAGATCGGCTGCAACGCCGGCGACTGCGGGGCCTGCACCGTCCTGCTCGATGGCCGTCAGGTGTGCGCGTGCATCACGCCACTGGGACGCGTGGCCGGTCGCGAGGTGACCACGGTCGAAGGCCTGGCGGCCGACCCGCGCTTTTCCCGTCTGCAGGCCGCCTTCCACCGCCTTCTGGGCGCCCAGTGCGGCATCTGCACCCCTGGCATGCTGATGGCGGCCGCCGACCTGCTGGCCCGGCAGCCCATGCCCGACCGTGCAGCGGTCGAGGACGCCCTGGGCGGCGTGCTGTGCCGCTGCACCGGTTACCAGAAGATCGTCGAGGCGGTGCTCGCCGCGGTGACTGAACTCCCGGCCGACGCGCCGCCGGCCGTCGGCACCGCCCTGGGGGCGGCCGTGCCCAAGGTCGACGGCGTGGCCAAGGTGACCGGCAGCGACCGCTTCGGCGCCGACGGCATCCCGCCGGATGCCCTGTGGGTCCGGACCTGGCGCTCGCCCCATGCCCGCGCCCGTTTTGAGCTCGGCGACCTGGAGGCCTTCCGGCGTGACCATGCCGGTGTGGAGCTGGTGCTCACGGCCGCGGACGTGCCGAGCAACGGCTACGGCATCTACCCCGACGTCAAGGACCAGCCGGTGCTGGCGCAGCGCGAAGTCCGATATCGGGGCGAAGCCGTGCTCGCGGTGGTGGGGCCGCGCGCCGTGATCGAGGCGATCGCCGAAGAGGCCGCGCCCATACGCTACGAGGTGCTGGCCCCGGTGATCGGCATCGAGGCCGCCGCCGACGCGCAGGCGCCGCTTGTACAGGCGGGCAAGCCCGGCAATTTCCTGATCGAAGGCCGGGTGGTCAAGGGTACGGCCGAGGCCGCCCTGGCCGGCTGTGCCGCCGTGGCCGAGGGCGAGTTCGAGACCAGCTTCGTGGAGCACGCCTACATCGAGCCCGAGGCCGGTGTCGCGCGCCGCGTGGGCGATCGCATCGAGATCCACGCCACCACGCAGACGCCCTACATGGACCGCGATGAGGTCGCCCTCGTCCTCGGGCTGCGTCCGCAGCAGGTGCGCATCGTGCCCACGGCCTGCGGCGGCGGCTTCGGTGGCAAGCTCGACCTCTCGGTGCAGCCGATCATCGCGCTGGCGGCGTGGAAGACCGGGCGGCCGGTGGCGTGGGTATACAGCCGCCCGGAGAGCATGATGGCGAGCACCAAGCGCCACCCGGCGCACATCCGGGCGCGTTTCGGCGCGGACGCCGACGGGCGTCTCGTGGCCGCAGTGATGGACGCGCGCTTCAACACCGGCGCCTACGCCAGCTGGGGTCCGACGGTGGCCAACCGGGTGCCGGTGCACGCCACCGGCCCCTACGCCGTGCCCCACGTGCACGCCCGGGGTCGCGCCTGGTTCACCAACGAGCCGGTTGCAGGTGCCTTCCGCGGTTTCGGCGTGCCTCAGGCAGCCATCGCCCACGAGACGCTGATGGACGATCTGGCGGCGCGGCTCGGCCTCGACCGGCTGGAGATCCGTCGCCGCAACGCCCTGCGGGCCGGCGACACCACGGCCACCGGGCAGCGCCTGGAGGCCAGTTGCGGGCTGGTGGCCTGTCTCGATGCGCTGGCGCCACGCTGGCATGAAGCGGTTGCGGCAGCGGAGGCGTTCAATGCCTGCGCGACCGTGAGGCGGCGCGGCGTCGGCATCGGCTGCATGTGGTACGGCATCGGCAACACGGCGCTCTCCAACCCCTCCTCCATGCGCATCGGCATCTCGGCCCGGGGCGTCGTGACCTTCCACAACGGCTGTGCCGACATCGGTCAGGGCACCAACACCACCA
>JBEICA010000020.1:0-23374 GCA_040373665.1 Burkholderiales bacterium
GCTGATGCGGCGGCGGCGGCCAATACGGCAAGGACCGCGGCCACGGCCCTCGCGGCCGAGGGCTCTGCCGTGGCTGAAGCCACCATTGTCGAGGGACTCGCGGCCTCGGCTGTCACCGAGTCGGCGATCGTGGCGACCGGCCTCGGTGCGATGGCGGTGGCGGCGGTAGCGGTAGCGTCGTGGGAGATCGGCAAAGCCATCAACGACAGCCCCATCGGGCAGGCGTTGACCAATGCGATCAGCACCTGGCAGACGACCAACGATGCCAACTATCAGGCGCAGGCGGCGGCAGCGCAGCGCGCTCAGGAGCAGGCGGCTGCACGTGAGCAGGCGAGCCAGAGCCAGCCGGCCACGCCTCCCGGAACGCCCGTTGCCCGCCCGGATCCCGAGTCTGCAGGCCGCAACAAGTGCGGCTATCTCGCGTCCTTCAAGGATTACTGTGTGTCGGTGCGCTGGAACGACCGCAAGTGCTCCGCCTATTCCGGCATCGTCAACCGCTGCGTCGCAAGCGTGACGCAGATACAGGTCAACCCGCACGACGGTGATCCTTTCGCCGTGGCCTGCCCGCGGAATCACGGAGACCGGGATGCGCTCGCCCTGCAGCGGCGTTGTGACCGCCTCGGCATGATCTCGAGGCCGGGGCCGGACGGGAGCCCAGGATGCGGCCAGCGGCCGGCCATCGGCGCCGGCGAGGTTCCACGGGGGCCGAACCCGAACCAGATCAACCCGACCCGCGGCAGCCCGTGAGGTCGAAGTCATCGGGCGCAGTCCGAGGTGGGCCACCTGGTCCACCTCTGGCGAAGACGGGTTCCAACGGACTGGCCGGCGTTGCCGGCCATCGCTTTGCGCCGGGAGGTGTTACGTGATCCTGATGCTCCGCTCAGGCGCGTCGCCACGGCAACCGGAGCATGGCCAGCGAGAGGCAGGAACGGACCGGCGGACGGATGTCTCAGGGAGACGTTGCCGTTCCCGCGCCTTTCTGAGCCTGCAGGAACGCAGTGCGCAGGACGGGGTCGCGGAGATCGCGAACCGACACGTCATCCGCGGCGGCGCGGGTGAACAGCCGCATCGCCTTCATCCTTTCGGTGAGCGGCTTGGCTCCCATCCTGGGCTCGATCAGGGTGTCCCAGAGCTGCACGATCTGGTCCACCGCGGTGTTGCGGTCGACCGTACGTGCCAGGGTCACGGGAAGGGAGGGCGTCACGAGGATGATCGCCGAGCGCTTCCGGTTGAGCTGCGAGCGGTTCTTGAACAGCAGTTCCACCCCGGGGATGTCCCCGAGGAAGGGGGTGCGTGAGCTCTGGCCGTCGATGACGGACTCGGTGAGGCCGCTCAGGATGAGGGTCTCACCGAATTTCACGTCGGCCGTGGCCGCGACGCTCTGCCTGAAGGTGCTGACCGCCTCACGGAAAGACCCCACGTTCTGATCGCTGAAGAACGCCCGATCCACCTCGACCCGGAACCGCGAGCCGTCGGTACGGACCTCTGCCGGGGTGATGCGCAGCGTGACGCCGACGTCCACCTTCTCCAGCTGCACCACCTGCACTCCGGAGATGGTGACGTTCAACTGGTCCCCGACGAAGAAGCTGGACTGCTCTCCGACGTAGGCGGTGAGGCTCGGACGCGCCACTGCCTCGTAGAAGCGGTTCCTCCGGTTGAAGATGTTGAGGTTGTAGGTGATGTCCGGGATGCGTATGGCCCGCGTGATGGTCTTCGTGGCAGACACCCCGATGCCGGTCGTGTCGACGCTGGTGGTGCTCTTGCCGAAACCGAAGACGCCCTGCAGGCCGTCGAGCAGGTTCACGCCCTGGGTTCTGGTCTCGCGTTCGTCGGCAAGGATGACCGTGACGTCCACGGTGAGCTGGTTGCCCACGCCCGGGGCCGGCTCGACGGCAGGTGGTGGCGTTCCCGCTGCGGTTGACTCCGCCACAGGCGCCTCGGTGCTGCCTTCCTGCAGCAGGTCTTCACTGTTCGGGGCAGCAGCCTGAGCCTGCATCAGCGGCCCGTCGAGCTGGACCGTACGAAGCAGCGTACGCGATCTTTTGCGAACCCAGTCGTGCTGGGATTTGGGGAGCGAGGGCGGGCTGTCCCGCAACAGCGCGGCTACCTGATCCGCGTCGCCTCCTGCGGCGGCGGTCAGGGTCGCGATGCGCCAGCCGGGCCCGGAGTCGGGCATGAGTTCGCGGGCGCGAGCCGCCGCCGCCTGGGACAGAGCCAGGTTCCCCGAGGCATAGGCCGCGGCGGCCAGACCTTCGAGGGTGAACGGATTGTCGGGGTCCGCCATGACGCCCTGCGCGAAGAACTCCATGGCCTGCCTGGGACTGCGCCGCTGGAACGCCGCGGCTCCTGCGAGGTAGTTGGGCCAGGGATCGCTGCCGGCGAACTGGCGCGCGGCGTTGTATCCCGAGCCTGCGAGCTCCAGGGAAGCGGGGTCGCCCGCGAGGTGATATCCGGCCGCGAGCAGGAGGTGAGCCGACGATGACTGCGGGTCCATCGACACGAGATCGGCGGCCAGGGTCGTGGTCTTTTCGACGTTACCCCTACCCAGCGCTTCGAGCACCTTCCTGCGCTGGCTGGCCATCGCCGGCCCGGAGGCCTGATCGCCCGACAGAGAGGGAGCGGAGGACCCCGATGGCGTTGTCACCGAACTGCAGGCGGACAGGACGAGCATCAGTGCCAGACTGGGTGTGACGGACAGGAAGGCGCGCATCGGGGAAGGTGGACACTGGGTCCGTCACGTGGGAGCTGCGAAAAATACCGCAGTGTCCCCACCCCGTCCACCGGGCCGCGGGTCCGGTGACACGCACCCGAGACAGGGGCGGCGCCTTGCGGTCATCGGGCGGCCAACTGAAATGTCCAGGCTTGCAGGAGTGCGCGGCGGACTCGAGCCGCCGGACCCGGCGCTGCGCGAACACGCGATCCAGAGTGCCGTCCTTCAGCGGGTTCGCCCGCACCTGCTCGATGGCGATGGCCGGATCCCCATCCTTCCGCCGTGTGACGACGCCGATGGGCCGCTGGCCGACGTTGAGACGCCCCCGGCGAAGCGCGTCACCGGATGACGCGGCGACGCGCCCGGTGCTGCCTCGATACGCGCGCGATCCCATGACGATCCGGTCCTCGCCCTCGCGAATGTCCTCGACAGCGCTGAACAGCGTGATGTCCGCCCGCGCCCCCAGCCGGTGAGCGCATGGGGATGGCGCCATGGCGACTGTTGCCACACCGAACGGATGCCAAGAAGGATGCATCGGTTCCGGCGTTGCGCGGCAGTCGGCGCAACTCCAGCGCGATGGCACCCGAGACGACTTCCAGGCAGTGACAGCAGGCGCGGTTCTCGTTGACGCGGGATTGGGCGATCTCGACGGCCTGGGCGTTACCGCAGTCGGGGTTCTCGATGCACCAATCCACACCGAGCGATGCGAGGGTAGTGATGGTGCCCCGCTTCGGGAACGCCATGAAACGGTGGCAGTCAACGGACACCTGGGCGGCTGGCAGGCCCGCGGCGTGTTCGCCGGACGCCGATGTCCACTGAACAATCCTGGCGCAGGCAGGCGTCCGACATTCGCCATCGACAAAAAAGGTGGCGCCAGGTGGATGTCGTGGGCGGGACGGATGAAGTGCGCGCCGCGTTGGTGCCGGGAGGGGGAATCGAACCCCCATGACCTTGCGGCCGCGGGATTTTGAGTCCCGTGCGTCTACCAGTTCCGCCATCCCGGCCATCGTAGGGGAGGCGCGCCTGACCACCGAGGCGCCCGCACATGACGGCGCCGGGATTATCGCCGACTCGGCCGGCTGGCGAAAGAGCGTCGCCAGTCCCTCGGCCACCCGGGTCGAGCTCCCGGGGCGATTGGCCGGCGCGGCTCGACGGCCCATAATGCGCACTCCATGCAACTCGACGATTTCGACTACATCCTGCCGCCGGAACTCATCGCGCAGCATCCTCCGGAGCAGCGCGGTGCCAGCAGGCTCCTGCATATCGACGTTCCGGCAGACGCGCTCCGCGACGCCTCGTTCCGCGACTTGCCGGCCTTGCTGGCACCCGGCGACGTGCTGGTGTTCAACAACACCCGGGTCATCAAGGCGCGCCTGCGCGGCACCAAGGCGACCGGCGGCAAGGTGGAGGTTCTCGTGGAGCGCGTGCTTGGGGACAGCGAGGTGCTGGCCCAGGTCAGTGCGAGCCACAGTCCGCAGGCGGGTGCCGTACTTACCCTTGGGGCTGGTCTCCAGGTCGAGGTGGTGGGACGCGAAGGCACGTTCTTCCGCCTGCGTTTTCCGGAGGGTGAGCCGGTGCTGGGCCAACTGGAACGCCACGGCGAACTGCCGCTTCCGCCCTACATCTCCCGGGCGCCGGAGACGGAGGACGAAGGCCGCTACCAGACGGTCTATGCCAGCCGACCGGGGGCGGTGGCCGCGCCGACCGCCGGTCTGCACTTCACCGAGGAGATACTGCAGGCGTTGAGGCAGCGCGGCGTCAGGACCTGTGAAATCACGCTGCACGTCGGTGCCGGCACCTTCCAGCCGGTACGGGTGGATGACATCTCGCGGCACCGGATGCACAGCGAGTGGTACGAGGTCCCCGAGCCCGTGGTCGAGTTGGTGCGGGAGGCGAAGCGGGCCGGCGGCCGTGTGGTGGCCGTGGGGACCACCAGCGTGCGTGCCCTGGAGGCGGCGTCACGCTCCGGCGAACTCCGGCCCTGCACCGGGGACACGGAACTGTTCATCACGCCGGGTTTCGAGTTCCACGCGATCGACGCGATGATCACGAATTTCCATCTTCCCAAGTCCACCCTGCTGATGCTCGTGAGCGCGTTCGGCGGCATCGACCTGATGCGTCGGGCCTACGCCCACGCCGTCGACCAGCGCTATCGTTTCTTCAGCTATGGGGACGCCATGCTGATAGACCGCAACGGCCGGCAGTCGACGTGAACGCAGCCCTGGCGTTCGAGGTTCTGGCCCGGGACGGGGCTGCACGCTCCGGTCGGCTTCGTCTGAACCACGGAACGGTGGATACACCTCTGTTCATGCCCGTGGGCACCTACGGGGCGGTGAAGTCGCTGAGTCCCGCGGACCTGCGCGAAGTCGGCTCGCAGATCGTGTTGTCCAACACCTTCCACCTGTGGCTGAGGCCTGGTCTCGACGTCATCGGCCTTCACGGCGGGCTGCACCATTTCATGGGTTGGAACGGCCCGATCCTGACCGACTCCGGCGGTTTCCAGGTGTTCAGCCTTGGGGCTCTGCGGCGCGTTTCCGAGGAGGGGGTCAGGTTCCAGTCACCGGTCAACGGCGACCGGCTGATGCTCACGCCCGAGGAGTCCATGCGCATCCAGCGCGTGCTCGATTCGGACATCGCCATGATCTTCGACGAGTGCACGCCCTATCCGGCCACCGTCGCGGATGCAGAGGCCTCCATGCGCCTGTCCCTGCGCTGGGCGGAACGCAGCCGCAGGGCTTTCGAGGGGTGCCGCAACGCGCTGTTCGGCATCGTCCAGGGCGGCATGTACGAGCATCTGCGGGACCAGTCGCTGGCGGCCCTCGTCGGCATGGATTTCGACGGCTATGCCATCGGTGGACTGTCGGTCGGCGAGCCCAAGGCCGACATGCGGCGCATTCTGGCCCACACCGCGCCCCGCCTGCCTGCCGACAAGCCGCGCTATCTCATGGGCGTCGGCACGCCGGAAGATCTGGTCGAGGCGGTCCAGGCGGGTGTCGACATGTTCGACTGCGTGTTGCCGACCCGCAATGCGCGCAATGGCTGGCTGTTCACGCGCAATGGCACGATCAAGCTGCGCAACAGTCGGCACCGCCACTCGATGGAGCCGCCGGACCCGGCGTGCGGCTGCCACACCTGCCGGCACTTCAGCCTGTCGTACCTGCACCATCTGCAGCGCATGAACGAAATCCTTGGGGCAAGGCTGAACACGATCCACAACCTGCACTACTACCATGAACTCATGGCCGGGCTGCGTCTGGCCATCCGCGCAGGTGAACTCGGCCGCTTCGTCGCGGAGTTCAGGGCTCGAAGACAGGTGCAGGAGGCGTGACGGCGGGCTTGAGGCCCGCAGGGCCTCGGAGGCCCCATGCTAGAATCGCTGGCTGTTTGCAGGGCCAGTGCGTGATTGCACCGCGCGGTGCTCGACGGCCGTGACCGGCCCGCTTGCGAACCCATTGAACCAGTGTCGGTCCCACGGCGGACCGGGCCGAGACCAGACAGGAGCTTGCAGAGATGATTTCCCAGGCGTGGGCGCAGAGTGCCGGTGGTGCACAGGGCATGGACCTCATGGGCCTGCTGCCCATCATCCTGATGTTCGTGGTGTTGTACTTCCTGATGATCCGGCCCCAGGCGAAGCGCGCGAAGGAGCACAAGGCCATGCTCGGGGCGCTTGCCAAGGGGGACGAGGTGGTCGCGGCGGGCGGCGTGCTGGGCAAGGTGTCGAAGGTCGGGGAAGGTTACGTCACGCTCGAGATCGCCGCGGGTGTGGAAGTGCAGGTCCAGAAGGGCGCCATTTCGCTGGTGCTCCCCAAAGGCTCCCTCAAGAACGCCGGGTGACGACGGGACATCCCCTGGTGCCCATCCTCCCGCCCGGGCGGGATTCCAGCCAAAGCGCCTGATTCCATCATGAACCGTTTCCCGCTCTGGAAGTACCTGATCATCGGCGTGGTCTGCCTGATCGGTCTGCTGTATTCGCTGCCGAACATCTTCGGCGAGGTGCCGGCCGTCCAGGTATCCCCGGTGCGTGCCGGTCTGACTGCCGATCCAGCCCTTGCTGCCCGCGTTGACGCGTTGCTCGCCAAGGAAGGGGTCAAGACGACAGCGGCATTCCTCGAGCCCAGTGGCGTCAAGGTGCGCTTCGCCGACCCCGATACGCAACTCAAGGCGAAGGACATCCTGCAGTCCGGCCTGGGCGAGGACTACGTGGTCGCCCTGAACCTGCTGTCGAACGCCCCGGGGTGGATGCGCTCCATCAACGCCCTGCCCATGTACCTTGGTCTGGACCTGCGCGGTGGTGTGCACTTCCTCATGCAGGTCGACATGAATGGCGCCCTCGTGAAGGCTGCCGACAGATACGCCGGGGACGTGCGCCAGTTGCTGCGGGAGAAGGAAGTCCGCTACGCGGGCGTCTCGCGCGAGGGGCAGACCGTGACTGTGCGCTTCCGCGATGAGGCCACGCGCGACAAGGGCCTCGAAGTGCTTGAGCGCAATCTTCCCGGGGTCATCCTGAAGACCCGCCCCGAGGGCACAGACCAGTTGATCACCGTGGCCCTCAAGCCTGAGACGCAGAAGAGCATCCAGGACTTCGCGGTGCAGCAGAACATCACGACCATGCGCAACCGCGTCAACGAACTGGGGGTCGCCGAGCCGATCATCCAGCAGGCGGGGGCGGACCGCATCGTGGTCCAGTTGCCAGGCGTCCAGGACACAGCCCGTGCGAAGGATATCCTCGGGCGCACCGCCACCCTCGAAGTGCGCATGGTGGACGAGGATGCCACCCGCGCCGGCCAGCCGGGGATCGGCAGCGAAGTGTTCCCCGAGCGTCAGCGCGACGGAGCGGTGAATCAGGTGATCGTGCGCAAGCAGGTGGTCCTCACCGGTGAGCGCATCGTCGACGCCGGTCCGACCTTCGATCAGAACCAGCGCCCGGCGGTGTCCGTGTCGCTGGATAGCGCTGGCGGTCGCATCATGCGTGATCTCACCCGCGAGAACGTCGGCAAGCTCATGGCGATTGTCCTGTTCGAGAAGGGGAAGGGCGAGGCCGTATCCGTGGCGCGCATCCAGAGCGAATTCTCCAACCGCTTCCAGATCACCGGCATGTTCTCTGCCGAGGAAACCACCAAGCTGGCCATCCTGCTGCGGGCGGGATCGCTCGCGGCGCCCATGGAGATCGTCGAGGAGCGCACCGTCGGGCCCAGCATGGGGGCGGAGAACATCGAGAAGGGCTGGAAGTTGACCCTCATCGGTTTCGCCGCCATCAGCGCCTTCATGATCGTCTACTACATGGCATTCGGTGGCATCTCGGTGGCCGCTCTTGCGGTCAATCTGGTGCTGCTGGTGTCTCTGTTGTCCATGCTGCAGGCCACGCTCACGCTGCCCGGTATCGCCGCGATCGCGCTGACCCTGGGCATGGCCATCGATGCGAACGTGCTCATCAACGAGCGCGTGCGGGAGGAGTTGCGCAGCGGCACGACGCCGCAGGCGGCGATCGCCGCCGGCTACGAACGTGCCTGGGGCACGATCCTGGATTCGAACATCACCACCCTGATCGCAGGGGTTGCACTGTTCATGTTCGGGAGCGGGCCGATCCGTGGCTTCGCAGTGGTGCACTGCCTCGGCATCCTGACCTCCATGTTCAGCGCGGTGATGGTGTCCCGCGCCATCGTCAACCTCGCGTATGGCAGCCGGCGCAAGCTGGAGCGTGTGTCCATCGGCAATACCGACTGGCACAAGCGCACGCCCGCGACCGCCTGAAGCGCGACAGCGCGCGCCGGCAAAGACTCCGAGGACCAAAGGCATGGAATTCTTCCGCATCCGCAAAGACATCCCCTTCATGCGGTATGCGCCGGTGTTCAACGTGATCTCGCTGGTCACGTTCATCCTGGCGGTCGTGTTCCTGTTCACCAAGGGACTCCACTTCGGCGTGGAGTTCACCGGTGGCACCGTCATGGAGGTGAACTACGGTCACGCGGCCGACATCAACCAGGTACGTGATGTACTGGCCAGGTCGGGCTTCGCCGACGCGACTGTCCAGAACTTCGGCAACGCCCAGACAGCGCTGATCCGCCTGCCGACCAAGCCCGGCGTCTCGGGGGCCGTCATGTCCGAGCAGGTGCTCGCGGCGCTCAAGGCCCAGGACGGGGCCGTGGAACTGCGGCGCGTCGATTTCGTCGGTTCGCAGGTTGGCAAGGAACTGGTGGAGAACGGATTGATCGCGATCACCCTTGTGGCGATCGGCATCGTGGGCTATCTGGCGTTGCGGTTCGAGTGGAAGTTCGGTCTCGCCGCGATCATCGCCAACCTGCACGACGTGGTCATCATCCTCGGCTTCTTCGCACTGTTCCAGTGGGAGTTCTCCCTGCCCGTCCTCGCGGCCGTGCTGGCGGTGCTCGGATATTCGGTTAACGAGTCCGTCGTGGTGTTCGACCGTGTGCGCGAGAACTTCCGCAAGATGCGCAAGGCGGCGGTGCCGGACGTGATCAACAACGCCATCACCAGTACGATCTCGCGCACCATCATCACTCATGGCTGCACGCAGCTCATGGTGACGTCCATTCTGTTCTTCGGCGGCGACACGCTGTTCTACTTCGCGCTCGCGCTCACCATCGGTATCCTGTTCGGAATCTACTCGTCCGTGCTCGTCGCCAGTCCGCTCGTGATGTACCTGGGCATCAAGCGTGAGGATCTGGTCAAGCCCGAGCGCAAGCGCGAGGAAGCCGTGGTCTGAAGGGCACGAGACCATGGAGTGGGTGACACAGTTCGCCGGTCTGGTGCTTCATCTCGATCAGCACTTGTTCGAATTCTCGCGTGACTACGGCAACTGGATCTACGCGCTGCTGTTCCTGATCGTGTTCTGCGAGACGGGGCTGGTGTTCACACCGTTCCTGCCGGGCGATTCTCTGTTGTTTGTGGCAGGTACCCTGGCGGGCGCTGGTGCCTTGAATGTTCACCTTCTGGTGGCGGTGCTCGTGGTCGCCGCTGTCGCCGGTGATTCGCTGAATTTCAGCATTGGCCGCTGGCTCGGGCCACGGGTTTTCCGCATGGAGGATTCGTGGTTCCTGAATCGCGCGCATCTCGAGCGTGCCAACGCCTTCTACCACCGCCACGGTGGCAAGACCATCGTGATTGCCCGCTTCGTGCCGATCGTGCGCACCTATGCGCCCTTCGTGGCCGGGGTGGGAGCGATGGACTACCGACGCTTCGTGGGCTTCAATGTCGGGGGGGCACTGCTATGGGTGGTTCTGCTGTGCTACGCCGGCTATCTGTTCGGCAACATCGTCTGGGTCAAGAACAACATCACCAAGGTCATCCTGGGCATCATCGTCCTGTCACTTGTCCCGGTCGCCCTCGAGGTGGTGCGCGCTCGCCGCTCGCCTTCAGTTTAGCGTGGCGGCCAGCAGCCTGCGGTAGCGCGGCACGAGCGGGTTTCCGCTCCCCAGGAGATCGAAGGTCTGGAGCATCTCGCGGCGGCCGGCGTCGTCTCCGAAACGACGGTCGCGCCTGACCAGTTCGAGGAGATGGTCCAGGCCTTCCTCGTAACGGCCCCCGGAGATCAGGCGGCGGGCGAGCATCAGCCGTGCGTCGTGATCGGACGGGTCGGACGCCAGCCTCGCCTGCAGGGTCGCATCATCCTGGCCGCTGCCTGCCGACAACGACAGTCGCAAGGCAGCAACCCGTCGCGCGACGGCAGGATCACGGGTGGCGAGCGGACTCACTGCGTCCAGCATCACGCGCGCCTCGTCGGCTTGGCCCGTCTGCAGCAGGGCCTCGCAGAAATCGATGCGGGCGATGTCGTTTCGCGGTTCCATCGAAATGACCTCTTGCAGCATCAGCCGGCCTTCGGCTGACCTGCCCGCAGCGATCGTCTCCATCGCCTGACGCCGCAGCAGTTCGCCGGCAGTGGGAAGCTGTCGGTCGATGAACTCGCGGACCGAGGACTCCGGTAGCGCCCCCATGAACTCGTCGGCGACCTCCTCATCGACGAACACCTTCACGCTCGGGATGCTGCGCACGGCGTACCGGCTGGACAGGTCCGGGTTCTCGTCGGAATTGACCTTTGCCAGAAGAAAACGGCCGTCGTACTCGGCGGCCAGCTTCTCGAGTACCGGCTTGAGCACGCGGCATGGACCGCACCAGGGCGCCCAGAAGTCCACCACCACCGGACGGTTGCGGGATTCGTCCAGCACCTCGCGCTGGAACGAGTGCTGGTCGACATCGATGCTCGAGGTGCTCATGTCAGGCTCCGTGGATTCATGACGGCGGAAGGTGCGGCCTGCCGCCCACGGTTTCAATGGCGAAGGCGCCCCGTGCCGGCGGCACGGGGCAGGCGATCAGGCTTCCCGGGCGAGCTTGGCGGCCAGTCCGGTGTAGAGCGCCGGCGTGAGCGCGAGCAGCCTCTGCCGGTCCGCCGAGGGCAGTTCGAGGCCTTCGATGAACTCGCGCAGGCTGTCCTGGTTCATGCCCCGCTTGCCGCGCGTCAGGGCCTTGAGCTGCTCGTAGGCCTCGGGCACGCCCTGACGTCGCATCACCGTCTGGATGGGTTCGGCCAGGACTTCCCAGTTGTGCTCGAGGTCGGCGGCCATGCGGCCCGGGTTGGCCTCGAGCTTGCCGAGGCCGCGAAGACATGCGTCCCAGGCCAGCAAGGTGTGTCCCAGTGCCGTGCCCAGGGTGCGCAGCACCGTGGAGTCGGTGAGGTCGCGCTGCCAGCGCGACACCGGAAGCTTGGTCGCGAGGTGCTGGAGAAGGGCGTTCGCCACACCGAGGTTGCCCTCGGAGTTCTCGAAATCGATGGGGTTGACCTTGTGCGGCATGGTCGACGACCCGATCTCGCCTTCCTTGAGCTTCTGTTTGAAGTAATCGAGGCTGATGTAACCCCACAGGTCGCGGTCGAGGTCCAGCAGGATCGTGTTGACCCTGACGTAGGCATCGCACAGTTCGGCGATGCAGTCGTGTGGTTCGATCTGCGTGGTGTGGGCATTGAAACCGATGCCCAGTCCTTCGACGAAATCGCGGGCGAACGCGGGCCAGTCGACGTCGGGGTAGGCGACGACATGAGCGTTGTAGTTGCCCACGGCGCCGTTGATCTTGCCCGTGAGTGGTACTGCAGTCAGCCGTTCCGTGGCGCGCTTGAGTCGTGCGACGACATTGGCGAGTTCCTTGCCCAGTGTCGTCGGCGTCGCAGGCTGGCCGTGGGTGCGGGAGAGCATCGGCAGGTCTGCGAGCTGATCCGCGAGCCCGGCGAGGCGCCCCACGATGGCGTGCAGCGCGGGCAACATGACGTCCGCGCGTGAATCACGCAGCATCAGCGCGTGGCACAGATTGTTGATGTCCTCCGAGGTGCAGGCGAAGTGGATGAACTGGTTCGCCGCAGCGACCTCTGCGTCCCCCGAAAAACGGTCCCGCAACCAGTACTCCACCGCCTTGACGTCGTGGTTGGTCCTGGCCTCGATGGCTTTGACCGCCTCGGCATCCTCCAGGGAGAAGCTCTGGGCGCACTGGTCCAGCAGCGCGACCGTGGCGGCCGAAAATGGCTGCAGGTCGGCGATGCCAGGGTGTGCCGCCAGGGACTTCAGCCACTCGATCTCGACCCGGACACGGTAACGTATGAGCGCGAACTCGCTGAAGTGGTCGGACAGGCGCGCGGTCCTGGCACGGTAACGGCCGTCGACGGCGCTGACGGCGGTCAGGGGGGAGAGTGGCATGGGCGGGCGTGACAAGTGAAAAGCGGATTCTAAGGGCAAGCAGCGAGGGCAAGGGCATGGTGAACGGACAGAGTCTGAAGATCGATGCGTTCCTTGCCGAAGTACGGGCCTGCCGGCTGTGCGCGCACGCGTTGCCACATGCCCCGCGGCCGGTCTTCCGGTTGCATCCCGGCGCGAGATTGCTGATCGTTGGTCAGGCGCCCGGACGCCGGGTCCACGAGACGGGGATCCCGTGGAACGACCCCTCCGGCCAGCGTCTGCGAGACTGGCTGCAACTGTCGCCCGAACGTTTCTACGACGAGACACGCGTGGCGATCGTCCCGATCGGCCTGTGTTATCCGGGCACGGTGGATGGCGCCGACCTGCCACCCCGGCGTGAGTGCGCCCCTGCATGGCAGAGGCGCATGCTCGGCTGGTTGCCCGAGGTGCGTCTCACTCTGCTGGTGGGCGGCCATGCGCAGGCGTTCCATCTGGGCGCGCGGCGTCGTGCAGGCGTGACGGACACCGTACGCGCATTCTCCGATTACCTGCCCGACTTCCTGCCTCTGCCGCATCCGAGTTGGCGCAACAGCGGCTGGTTGAAACGTCATCCCTGGTTCGAGCAGATGGTGCTACCCGAGTTGCGCCGGCGCGTCCGCGCGGTCCTCGGCGACTGAAGGCGCCGCCGCAGCAAGGGCGGTCTCTATCACCCCGCCGCCCAGGCACTCCTGACCCTCGTAGAACACCACGGACTGCCCGGGGGTGACCGCCCATTGCGGTTCTGCGAACTAGGCCTCGACTCGGGTACCGCCCGCGATGAGTGCGATGGTGCAGGCCGAGTCGGCCTGCCGGTAACGCGTCTTGGCGCCCAGGCTGACTGCGGCCGGAGGTGCGCCTGCCACCCAGGAGAGGTCTCCGGCGCGCAGGCCACGGGTTCGGAGTGCGGGATGATCGTGTCCCTGGACCACCTGGAGCACATTGCGACCAAGGTCCTTGCCGGCGACGTACCAGGGAAGTCCGGCCCCGCCGATGCCCAGTCCCTGGCGCTGCCCGATGGTGTAGAAAGTGAGCCCGATGTGACGGCCGACCTTGCGCCCCTCCGGCGTGAGCATGTCTCCCGGCGTGGTCGGCAGATAGCGGTTGAGGAAATCCCGGAACGGGCGTTCGCCGATGAAGCAGATGCCGGTGGAATCACGCTTGGCGTGGTTGGGCAGCCCGATCCGACGGGCCAGTGCGCGCACGTCCGACTTGCGCCAGGTCGCGAGGGGAAATACGGTCCGGGACAGCTGCGCCTGGTTCAGGCGGTGCAGGAAGTAGCTCTGGTCCTTACCGGCATCGGTGGCTCTGAGAAGGCGGTACAGGCCATCCCGCTCGACGACCCCTGCGTAATGCCCGGTGGCGATGCGGTCAGCACCCAGCGACAGCGCATGGTCGAGGAAGGCCTTGAACTTGATCTCGCTGTTGCAGAGGATGTCCGGATTGGGCGTGCGTCCCGCCTGATACTCGGCGAGGAAGTGACTGAACACCCGCTCGCGATACTCGGCGGAGAAGTTGATCGCCTCGATCTCGATGCCGATGACGTCGGCCACGGACACTGCATCCACCAGGTCCTCGCGCGAGGTGCAGTATTCGTCCGTGTCGTCGTCCTCCCAGTTCTTCATGAAGACGCCGATCACTTCGTGTCCGGCGTCCTTCAGCAACCAGGCGGCAACGGCGGAGTCCACGCCACCCGACAGTCCGATGACAAGTCGCTCGCGCTTCATGCCCATGACGGGTTGGCCATGTCAGGCGACATGGTGAAGAAGTTCGAGTCCATGGCGCCGCCCGGAGAGGTGGTCCTCCAGGCAGCGCAGCACCAGAGGGCTCCGATGCCGCGGGGCCTGTTCGCGGATCTCGTCTGGGGTCAGCCAGACCGCGCGCAGGATGCCGTGGTCGAGGGGGCGCTCGGGGTGGTGGGCGAGGACGCGTCCCGCGAACGCGAAGCGAAGGTAGGCCAGGTCGCGGCTCGGGTGATCCCAGCGGTAGATGCCGACCAGATGGCGCAACTCGATGCTGTAGGCGGTTTCCTCGAGGGTTTCCCGCACCGCTGCGGCCAGCAGTGATTCGTCGCGTTCCAGATGTCCCGCGGGCTGGTTGAACCTCGGCCCGTCTTCGGTCCGTTCCTCCACCAGAAGGAATCGTCCGTCCTGCTCGACGATGGTGGCAACGGTCACGTGGGGCGCCCAGTCCATCTCAGCCTCCAAGCGCGGGGAAGAGTTCCTGCAAGCCCTTGACCATGAACTCCACCGCGAGTGCGGCCAGGGTCAGGCCCATGAGGCGCGTGATGATGTTCATGCCTGTGGTGCCGAGGCGGTGCGCCATGCGGGCGGAGACCATCAGCACGGCCCAGACCACCGCGGCGATGATCGCAGCCGGGACGAGCAGCTTGAGCTTGAACATCAAGCCGGGGACGCTGTGGCTGGCGATGATCATGGTGCTGATGGCTCCCGGGCCTGCGAGCAGCGGTATGGCCAGTGGAACCACCGCCACCGCATGTCGCTCCGCGGTCTCCTCGGATTCCTGGGGGGTCTGACGCAGTCCGCTCTCCCGCGCCTGCATCATGGAGATGGCCAGCAGCAACAGCAGGATTCCACCGCCCACCTGGAACGACGGAATGCTGATGCCGAAGAACTCGAGCACCCAGGTCCCGATCAGTGCCGCGATCGCGAGTACCAGAAAGACGGTCAGCGCGACCGTTCTCACGGTCCGGTGCCGCTGCGCCTGATCCCACTCGCCGGTCGTGGAGAGGAATACCGGGATGCCACCGACGGGATTGACGATGGCAAGCAGGGCGATGGTGATCTTGAACAGTGCGTTCCAGTGATCCATCGGGGCTCGAAACAAAAAAGGCGGGAAGCCCCGCCTTTTCGGAACCGCCTGATCAGAAACAGACTCAGTCGGCTTTCTTGTCCTTGGCGGCATCCTCGGCAGAAGCTTCCGCCTTCGGCTCCTGCGATTCCTTCTTGCTGGAGATCTTTGCACCGGACTGCGATTGTGCGCCGCTGGGGGCGCCGGGATTCACCCCGGCCAGCGCGGCCGTGGATGCGAGGCCAAACGTGATGCTGAACAGGACTGCGAGTGCTGATTTCATGTTGCTGCTGCCTCCCTAGGACACGTACACGTTACCGTAATCGATGTCGTAACTCACCCCACGAAGGATAACGGCCCATGGCATCCGGCGTCAAAGCGGCTGTTTCGGGGCGGGCGTCGTGGTCGAGCCGGGCAGCGTTTCCTCGCGCCACGTGCCCGGTGCGATCCCGGTCACGCTCCACTCAGCGATCCGCGCCCGGATCAGACGCAGGGTGGGCAATCCCACTGCGGCCGTCATGCGTCTGACCTGGCGATTGCGGCCTTCGGTGATCTCCAGTTCCAGCCAGCTGGTGGGTATGCTGCGACGCTCGCGGATGGGTGGCTGCCGCGGCCACAGACCGGCAGGTTCGGCGATCACTCGCACGTGTGCCGGCCGCGTCATTCCGTCCTTCAGCAACACCCCGTGCTGGAGTGTGGCCAGAGACACCGCGTCCGGCTCGCCTTCCACCTGGACCCAGTACCGCTTTGGCTGCTTGAATCGAGGCGACGACAGCCGTGCCTGCAGGCCGCCGTCATCGGTGAGGATCATCAGGCCCTCGCTGTCGGCATCGAGCCGGCCCGCAGGGTAGACCCCGGGGACCGGCACGATGTCTTTCAGTGTGGCAACGCCCGGCGGCCCGGTGAACTGGCTCAGCATCCCGTAGGGCTTGTTGACCAGTATCAGCCGTGGCACGGCACTGTCCTCAGCGATGCTCGTGGGCAATCACATACTCGTAAGCGGGCAGGGTGAGGAAATCGGCGAAGTCGTCCGCCAGGGTCAGTTCCTCGAACATGCGCGCGCCTTCCTCGTACTTGCCGGCGGCGTATTGGCGCTCACCCAGAATTTCCTTCACGCGCGCGAGTTCCTGCGGCACCAGGGTCTGGAACAGTTCCCTGGACACTTTTCGCCCGTCGTCCAGGATCCCTTTCGGACTGCGGATCCAGTGCCAGATCTGGGCGCGCGAGATCTCGGCTGTCGCTGCGTCCTCCATCAGGTTGAAGATGGGAACGCACCCCGTGCCCGCGAGCCACGCACCCATGTACTGGATGCCGATGTTGATGTTGGTACGCAGGCCCTGCTCGGTGATCGGGCCCTGGGGCTGGAAGTTCAGCAGATCGGCGGCAGTGACGTTCACGTCGTCGCGCTGGCGCTGAATCTGGTTCGGCGTGGTCATGACCTTGTCGAAGGCCTCCCTGGCGATCGCCACCAGACCAGGATGGGCGACCCAGGTGCCGTCATGTCCGTCGGTGACCTCGCGCTCCTTGTCGGCGCGTACCTTGGCGATGGCGGCCTCGTTGGCCGCGGGGTCGTTCTTGATCGGGATCTGCGCCGCCATGCCCCCCATCGCGAATGCGCCGCGCTTGTGACAGGTCTTGATGAGGAGCAGCGAATAGGCCCGCATGAACGGGCTGGTCATGGTCACCAGACCGCGGTCCGCAAGGATGAAGTCCGGCTGCTTCTTGAATTTCTTGATGTACGAGAAGATGTAGTCCCAACGACCGCAGTTCAATCCGGCGGAGTGATCGCGGAGTTCGTAGAGGATCTCCTCCATCTCGAAGGTTGCCATGATGGTTTCGATGAGCACCGTCGCCTTCACCGTTCCCAGCGGCAGCCCCAGTTCCTGCTGGGCGAGGACGAATGCATCGTTCCACAGCCTGGCCTCGAGATGGCTCTCCATCTTGGGCAGATAGAGGTAGATGCCTGATCCCTTCTGAACGCGTCGGGCGGCGTTGTGGAAAAAGTACAGGCCGAAGTCGAACAGGCCGCCGGACACCGGTTGTCCGTCGACGCGCATGTGTTTCTCGGACAGATGCCAGCCTCGGGGGCGGACCAGCAGGGTCGCGGGCTTTTCGCCGAGGGCGTAGTGCTTGCCTTCGGGGCTGGTGAAGGAAATGGTGCCTGCGATGGCATCGCGCATGTTGATCTGCCCCTGAATCTGGTTTTCCCAGGTCGGGGTGCTGGAGTCCTCGAAGTCCGCCATGAACATGTTCGCGCCCGAGTTCAGGGCGTTGATGACCATCTTGCGGTCCGTCGGCCCGGTGATCTCCACACGACGGTCCTGAAGATCCTGGGGCACCGGAGCGACCTTCCAGTCGCCTTCGCGGATATGGCGCGTTTCGGGCAGAAACTCGGGCAGCTTTCCGGCGTCCAGTTCCGTCTGGCGGATCTTGCGGCGCGCCAGCAATTCCTGACGGCGAGCATCGAAGGAGCGATGCAGTTTCGCCACGAAAGCCACTGCCTCGGGCGTCAGGATCTGGGCGAATTCCGGTGTGACGGGGGCCAGGATTTCGATACCCGGGCCGTAAGAGGGCGCGCTCATGGGGTGCTCCGTTTGGAAAAGGGCCGAAAAATCCCGGATTATGGCATCAGTTCCTGCGGCATGGCGCGGGAAACAAAAAAGCCCGGGGCGGACGCCCCGGGCCTGTCGTGCCGGACCGAGCTCAGGCGAACTGCTCTTCCTCGGTCGAGCCGGTCAGCGCTGTGACAGAGGACTGCCCCGCCTGGATCACCTGTGTGACCTCGTCGAAGTAACCGGTGCCCACTTCGCGCTGGTGTTTGACGGCGGTGAAGCCCCGCTCAGCCGCAGCAAACTCCTTCTGCTGGAGTTCGACGAAGGCTGTCATGTTGTCCCGTGCGTAACCGTAGGCAAGGTCGAACATGCCGTAGTTGAGCGCGTGGAAGCCGGCCAGCGTGATGAACTGGAACTTGTACCCCATCGCGCCAAGCTCGCGCTGGAACTTCGCGATCGTGGCGTCGTCCAGATTCTTCTTCCAGTTGAAGGAAGGCGAGCAGTTGTATGACAGCAACTTGCCGGGGAACTTGCGGTGAATCGCTTCCGCGAACTGGCGCGCGAACTCCAGGTCCGGTTTGCCGGTTTCGCACCAGATGAGGTCCGCATACGGAGCGTAAGCCAACCCGCGGGAGATCGCCTGCTGCAGGCCGTTCATGACGCGGTAGTACCCCTCGGGGGTGCGCTCGCCAGTGCAGAACGGCTTGTCGTTCTCGTCGAAGTCGGAGGTCAGCAGGTTGGCAGCTTCGGCGTCTGTGCGGGCGAAAACAAGCGTGGGAACGCCCATGACGTCGGCCGCCAGCCGCGCGGCGACCAGTTTCTGCACGGCCTCCTGGGTTGGCACCAGCACCTTGCCTCCCATGTGGCCGCATTTCTTGGCTGCCGCCAGTTGGTCCTCGAAGTGGACGCCTGCCGCGCCGGCGTCGATCATCGCCTTCATCAGTTCGAAGGCGTTGAGCACGCCACCGAAGCCCGCCTCGGCATCGGCGACGATGGGAGCGAACCAGTCGATCGAGTCCTTGCCTTCGGAGTGGTGGATCTGGTCGGCGCGGATCAGCGTGTTGTTGATACGGCGGACCACGGCCGGGACGCTGTTCACCGGGTACAGAGACTGGTCGGGGTACATCTCACCGGCGATGTTGGCGTCGGCCGCCACCTGCCAGCCTGAAAGGTAGATCGCCTTCAGGCCAGCCTTGATCTGCTGCATGGCCTGATTGCCGGTCATGGCCCCCAGGGCGTTGATGAAAGGCTCGTTGTTGACGAGATGCCAGAGTTTCTCGGCGCCGCGGCGGGCGAGGGAATGCTCGATGTGAAGCGTGCCGCGCAGGCGATCCACGTCCTCGGCAGTGTAGGGCCGGGTCACGCCTTTCCAGCGCGGGTTTTCCGCCCAATCCTTTTTCATCTGGGCGATGTTCATGGCGTTGCTCATCCTGCTCTCCAGTCCGGTAGGGTTCAAACGCGGGCTGGGCAGGGCGCCTGGCGACCACTCTGATGGAGCGATTCCCCGGACGACCCAGACACCTCGCCGCGCGGGAAGGTGCCGGCGAAACCGATGGCGGCTTCGCGCCCAGAACGCACTCGGCGGCCAGAGATCGATTCTGGACGGCCAGGAAGCGGACCTGATCCGGTCGCACCCCTTTTCGCGACAACGCCTGTCCTGAAGGCATTCTCGTGGTGACGGGCTAAGTATCCGGTTGGTCATGCGGCAGCGCAACATTGGCGATCCATCATAAAAAAATCACAAAAAAACAGAGATAAGGATTTTCCTTGCAGTGAGTTTTTCGCAATGCGGCAAGTCATACGCGATCGCGATATGCAGTGCGAAGATTGTCCGGTTCCAGCGGACGCGAACCTGGGGCTGGATCGGAAGGCCGGTCGCATGAGCCCACTTCGTGCTTGTACCCACGTCCGACAAGTCGCAAAGTAAGGTGTCGTCGACTAAACTTCCGCCCCTGCGGCTGCACTGGCGGCCTGCGATGAGCTGGCGCTGCATGACGGAGCGGACCTGGGTGGAACGCTCCGGCTGGCATTTCTCTCCCTAAAGCTCGAAAGGACATCGATGTACAAACACATTCAAGTGCCCCAGACAGGCGAGAAGATCACCGTCAGGAATGACTCCACACTGGATGTTCCCGACCGTCCGGTGATTCCCTACATCGAGGGCGATGGCACGGGAGTCGACATCACCCCTGTCATGAAGAACGTGGTCGACAAGGCGGTCTCGATCGCTTACGGCGGAAAGCGTCAGATCACCTGGATGGAGATCTTCGCCGGCGAGAAATCGACCCGGGTCTATGGAGAGAACGTCTGGCTGCCGGATGAGACTCTGGAAGCGGCCAAGGAGTACGTCGTATCGATCAAGGGGCCGCTCACGACCCCCGTGGGTGGCGGCATCCGGTCCATCAATGTCGCGTTGCGCCAGGAACTCGATCTCTACGTCTGCCTGCGTCCGGTGCGGTATTTTGCAGGCGTGCCGAGCCCTCTCAAGAATCCCGAGAAGACCGACATGGTCATCTTCAGGGAGAACTCCGAGGACATCTACGCCGGGATCGAGTGGCAGGCGGAGAGCGAGGCCTGCCGGAAGGTGATCCGGTTCCTGACCCAGGAGATGGGCGTCAAGAAGATCCGTTTCCCGGACACCTCGGGCATCGGCATCAAGCCCGTTTCCCGCGAGGGCACGGAACGGCTTGTGCGCAAGGCAATTCAGTACGCGATTGCCAACAAGCGCAAGTCGGTCACCCTGGTGCACAAGGGCAACATCATGAAGTTCACGGAGGGCGCGTTCCGTGACTGGGGCTACGAGCTTGCGAAGCGGGAGTTCGGCGCGGAGTTGCTCGATGGCGGGCCGTGGATGAAATTGCCGGGCGGCATTGTGATCAAGGACGTGATCGCGGATGCGTTCCTGCAGCAGATATTGCTGCGGCCGGACGAGTACGACGTCATCGCAACCCTGAACCTCAACGGCGATTACATCTCCGACGCCCTGGCGGCCCAGGTCGGGGGCATCGGGATAGCGCCCGGCGCCAACCTCTCTGACTCGGTTGCCATGTTCGAGGCCACCCACGGCACGGCGCCCAAGTACGCCGGGAAGGATTACGTGAACCCTGGCTCGCTGATCCTGTCTGCCGAGATGATGCTTCGCCACATGGGGTGGGTCGAGGCCGCGGATCTGGTGATCTCCAGCATGGAGGCCGCAATCTCCGCCCGGACGGTGACGTACGACTTCGCGCGCCTGATGGATGGGGCAACCCAGGTATCGTGTTCCGGCTTCGGTGAGGCCATGATGGCGAAGATGGGTTGAGGGTGGAGCAGCCTGCCGCGCCGAGGACGTTTTCGGCGTGGTCAGGCGACCGGGAATGGGCAGTGCGGGCCTGTCGCCTGCCGCGGTGGTCGCGCCCTCACGGCATCGAATGGGTCGTGGCGTCTCCGTGTGCCGTGGGCGGAGCGCCACTTGTAAATTTTCGGACAACGCGCACAATAGGTTCAGACCTGTGTGCTTCCCAAGAGCAGCGAATCGATGGTGGTTTGGTCATGGCGACGGGTCCTCGTGAGGGCGGTGTCCTGGAGGTCGAGAAGCAGAAGGTCAAGCCACCTCCGCTCTACAAAGTTCTGCTTCTCAACGACGATTACACGCCCATGGATTTCGTCGTGGGCGTCTTGCAGAATTTCTTTGGCATGACACGGGAGCAGGCGACCCAGGTCATGCTGAAGGTGCATCGGGACGGTATGGGCGTGTGCGGGGTCTATCCCAAGGATGTGGCGGCCTCGAAGGTCGAGCAGGTCCTGTCCTATTCCCGCCAGCATCAGCATCCGCTGCAGTGCGTGATGGAGGAGTCATAGATGATCGCCCAGGAACTCGAGGTCAGCCTCCACATGGCGTTCATGGAAGCCAGGCAGAAACGGCACGAGTTCATCACCGTGGAGCACCTGCTTCTCGCAATGCTGGACAATCCGTCCGCTTCGGAAGTCCTGCGTGCCTGCGCCGCCAACATCGAGGAACTGCGCAAGCAGTTGACCGATTTCATCAGCGAGCACACGCCGGTGGTCTCGGGGGATGAGGTCGACACCCAGCCGACGCTCGGCTTCCAGCGCGTCATCCAGCGTGCCATCCTGCACGTGCAGTCATCCGGCAAGAAGGAAGTGACCGGCGCCAACGTGCTGGTGGCGATATTCGGCGAGAAGGACTCGCACGCCGTGTATTTCCTGCACCAGAAGGGTGTGACGCGGCTCGATGTCGTGAATTTCATATCCCATGGCATCAGCAAGGTGCCGCAGAGCAACGCGCAGCCGGCCAAACAAGAGACCGAGAGCGAGGGTGAACAGGAAGCGGGGGCGGGCGGAGCCCTCGAGGCCTATACCCAGAACCTGAATGCCCAGGCCATCGCAGGCAAGATCGATCCCCTGATCGGTCGCGACCGTGAGTTGGAGAGGGTCATTCAGATCCTTTGTCGCCGCCGCAAGAACAACCCCCTGCTCGTTGGTGAGGCTGGCGTGGGCAAGACCGCCATTGCCGAGGGGCTGGCACGGCGGGTCATCGAAGGGCAGGTGCCCGAGATCCTGAGCCATTCCGTCGTGTACGCACTCGACATGGGGGCATTGCTCGCTGGGACGAAATACCGCGGTGACTTCGAGCAGCGCCTCAAAGCCGTGCTCAAGCAACTCACCGACAATCCCAATGCCATCCTGTTCATCGACGAGATCCACACCCTGATCGGAGCAGGCGCTGCGTCAGGGGGCACGCTGGATGCGTCCAACCTGCTCAAGCCCGCCCTGTCTTCCGGGCAACTCAAATGCATCGGTGCGACCACCTACAGCGAATTCCGAGGCATCTTCGAGAAGGACCACGCGCTGTCCCGACGTTTCCAGAAGATCGATGTCACCGAACCCAGTGTCGATGAGACCGTGGCCATCCTGCGAGGCCTGAAGACGCGTTTCGAGGCCCACCATGGGGTGCGTTACACGGAAGCCGCCTTGTCGTCTGCGGCAGAGTTGTCGGCCAGGTTCATCAACGATCGACATCTCCCCGACAAGGCGATCGACGTGATCGACGAGGCTGGTGCTGCGCAGCGCATTCTCCCCAAGTCGAAGCAGCGCAAGGTCATCGGCAAGCACGACATCGAGGAGATCATTGCCAAGATCGCCCGCATTCCGACACAGAACGTGTCGTCCAGCGACCGGAACGCGCTCAAGACGCTGGATCGGGATCTGAAAGCGGTGGTCTTCGGGCAGGACAAGGCGATCGATGCGTTGGCCTCGGCCATCAAGATGTCGCGGAGCGGGCTTGGGAATCCGCAAAAGCCGATTGGGTCATTCCTTTTCTCAGGCCCCACGGGGGTCGGGAAGACGGAGGTGGCACGCCAGTTGGCCTACGTGCTCGGTGTCGAACTCATTCGGTTCGACATGTCCGAGTACATGGAGCGCCACGCCGTCTCGCGGCTCATCGGTGCCCCGCCAGGGTATGTCGGATTCGATCAAGGCGGGCTTCTCACCGAAGCCATCAGCAAGCACCCCTACGCCGTCTTGCTGCTGGACGAGATCGAAAAAGCGCATCCGGACATCTTCAACATCCTGCTGCAGGTCATGGACCA
>JBEICA010000147.1:0-8587 GCA_040373665.1 Burkholderiales bacterium
CGCCGGCTTCCACGTCGAGTATTCGGGCATGGCCTTCGCGGTGTTCTTCCTCGCGGAGTACGCCAACATGATCCTGGTGTCGACACTGACGGCGATCATGTTCCTGGGCGGCTGGCTGTCGCCGATCCCGGGCGTGCCGGACGGTTTCCCATGGCTGCTGGCCAAGGTGGCGGCGGTCCTGTTCCTGTTCCTGTGGTTCCGGGCGACCTTCCCGCGCTATCGCTACGACCAGATCATGCGCCTGGGCTGGAAGGTGTTCATTCCCGTCACCCTGGTCTGGCTGATCGTCATCGGCGGCTGGATGCAGACGCCGCTGTGGCTGTGGAAGTGAGGGCGGCGACATGAATCGCATCAAGGAATTCTTCAGCACCTTCCTCCTGCTCGAACTGGTGAAGGGCATGGCGCTGACGGGTCGCCACCTGTTTGCCCGCAAGGTCACCATCCAGTTCCCGGACGAGAAGACGCCCCAGAGCCCGCGCTTCCGTGGCCTGCATGCCCTGCGCCGATATCCGAACGGCGAGGAGCGCTGCATCGCCTGCAAGCTGTGCGAGGCCGTGTGCCCCGCGCTGGCCATCACGATCGAGTCCGAGCCGCGCGGCGACGGCACCCGCCGGACCACCCGCTACGACATCGACCTGACCAAGTGCATCTTCTGTGGCTTCTGCGAGGAGTCCTGCCCGGTCGATTCCATCGTCGAGACCCGCATCCTCGAGTACCACGGCGAGCGCCGCGGCGACCTTGTCTACACCAAGGAAATGCTGCTGGCCATCGGCGACCGCTACGAAGCCCAGATCGCGAAGGACCGCGCCGCCGACGCGGCCTACAGGTGAGCGCACGATGGAATTCAAGAGCTTTGCGTTCTACCTTTTCTCGCTGATCCTGGTGGCTGCCGCCCTGCGGGTGGTGACGGCACGCAATCCGGTGCATTCGGCGCTGTTCCTCGTGCTGTCCTTCGTGACCGCCTCCGGCCTGTGGATGCTGCTGGAGGCCGAGTTCCTCGCCATCACCCTCGTGCTGGTCTACGTCGGCGCCGTGATGGTGCTGTTCCTGTTCGTGGTGATGATGCTGGACATCAACCTGGACCGGCTGCGCGAGGGGTATTGGGACTACCTCGTGCCCGCTCTGGTGGTGGCGCTGGTGATGCTGGGCGAGATGGCCGTGATCCTCTGGGGCCGCACTTTCAGCCTCGACAGCATGCCGACCCCAGCGCCGAAGGAGGCGACCTACTCCAACACGCGCGAACTCGGGCGCCTCATCTACACCGACTACGTCTACCCCTTTGAGCTCGCGGCCGTGCTGCTGCTCGTGGCCATCGTCGCTGCGATCGCCCTCACGCTGCGCCGTCGCAAGGACTCGAAGTACCAGGATCCGGCGCGCCAGGTGGTGGTGCGTCGCGAGGACCGCGTGCGGCTGGTGTCCATGCCCGCGGAAAAGCCGCCCGCTGCGGCCACACCCGAAGCCGAGAGCCGCCCATGATCTCCCTGTCCCACTATCTGGTGCTCGGGGCGATCCTGTTCGCGATCGCCGTGGTCGGCATCTTCCTGAACCGGAAAAACGTCATCATCCTGCTGATGGCCATCGAGCTCATGCTGCTCGCGGTCAACATGAACTTCGTGGCTTTCTCGCACTACCTGCATGACACCGCCGGGCAGGTGTTCGTGTTCTTCATCCTCACCGTGGCGGCGGCGGAGTCGGCGATCGGCCTGGCCATCCTGGTCATCCTGTTCCGCAACATCCGCTCCATCAACGTCGACGACCTCGGCACCCTGAAGAACTGAAGATGAAGGGACTCTACCTCGTCGTTCCGCTGGCGCCGCTCGCCGGTGCCATCGTCGCCGGTCTGCTGGGCCGCCTCGTCGGCCGCACGGGTGCCCATGTGGCGACCATCCTCGGGGTGGCGGTATCGCTGGTGGCCTCCATCCTCGTGTTCCAGGACGTGCTCGCCGGCCACACCTTCAACGGACCGGTGTACACGTGGCTGCTGTCCGGCGACGTGCGCATGGAAGTCGGTTTCCTGATCGACACGCTGACCGCCACCATGATGCTGGTGGTCACCTCCGTGTCGCTGATGGTGCACATCTACACCATCGGCTACATGGCCGAAGACCCGGGCTACCAGCGCTTCTTCAGCTACATCTCGCTGTTCACCTTCGCCATGCGCATGCTGGTGATGTCGAACAACTTCCTGCAGCTGTTCTTCGGCTGGGAGGCGGTCGGTCTGGTGTCCTACCTCCTGATCGGCTTCTGGTACACCCGCCCGACCGCGATCTTCGCCAACCTCAAGGCCTTTCTGGTGAACCGCGTCGGCGACTTCGGTTTCATCCTCGGCATCGGGCTGGTGCTGGCGCATTTCGGCTCGCTCGACTACGCCACGGTGTTCCAGGCTGCGCCTGCCAAGGCAGGTGCGCTGGTGAGCCTGTGGGGAGACTCGCCGTGGTCGCTGCTCACCGTGGTCTGCATCCTCCTGTTCGTCGGTGCCATGGGCAAGTCGGCCCAGTTTCCGCTGCAGGTGTGGCTGCCCGACTCCATGGAGGGCCCGACGCCCATCTCCGCCCTGATCCACGCGGCCACCATGGTGACCGCGGGCATCTTCATGGTGGCGCGCATGTCGCCGCTGTTCGAATTGTCCGAGACTGCACTGTCCGTGGTGATCGTCATCGGTGCCATCACCGCGCTGTTCATGGGTTTCCTGGGTGTGGTGCAGAACGACATCAAGCGCGTCGTGGCCTACTCGACCCTGTCGCAGCTGGGGTACATGACGGTGGCGCTGGGCGCCTCGGCCTACCCGGTGGCCATCTTCCACCTGATGACCCACGCCTTCTTCAAGGCATTGCTGTTCCTGGCGGCCGGCTCGGTGATCATCGGCATGCACCACGATCAGGACATCCGGCACATGGGGGGCCTGCGGCGCTACATGCCGATCACCTGGATCACCTCGCTGGTGGGCTCGCTGGCGCTGATCGGGACGCCCTTCCTGTCGGGCTTCTACTCCAAGGATTCGATCATCGAGGCGGTGGCCGCCTCGCACGTCCCGGGCGCCGGCTTCGCGCACTTCGCCGTCCTGGCGGGTGTGTTCGTGACCGCCTTCTACTCCTTCCGCATGTACTTCCTGGTGTTTCACGGCAAGGAGCGCTTCCCGGCCCACGGCGGCGGACATGGCGATCACGGGCACGACGACCATGGTCACGGCGGGACTCCCCACGAGTCGCCCTGGGTCGTGACCCTGCCGCTCGTGATGCTGGCCATCCCCTCGCTGGTCATCGGCCACGTCGCGATCGGGCCGATGCTGTTCGGCGACTACTTCGCCGGGGTGATCCACATCTCCGAAGCCCACGAGGCGATGGCCCACCTCAGCGAGCATTTCCACGGTGCCGCCGCGATGAGCCTGCACGCCCTTTCCACCGCGCCGTTCTGGCTGGCTGCCGCCGGCGTCGCGCTGGCGTGGTGGTTCTACCTCAAGCGCCCGGACATCCCGGCAGCCATCGCAGCGGGGGCCAGACCACTGCACACCCTGCTGCTCAACAAGTACTACTTCGACGAGTTCTACAACGCGGTCTTCGCCGGCGGCTCGCGACTGCTCGGGCGCTTCCTGTGGCGTGTCGGCGACGTCGCCATCATCGACGGTCTGTTCGTCAACGGCGCTGCCCGGACGATCGGCTGGTTCTCCACCATCGTCCGGAAGTTCCAGTCCGGTCTCATCTACCACTACGCATTCACGATGATCATCGGCGTCTTCGTGCTGCTCACCATCTGGTTCGTCCGGACCTGAGGCGGCGATGAATACCACCCCCGTGCTCACGCTGGTCATCTGGATTCCCATCCTTGCCGGCGCCCTGGTGCTGGCGACCGGTTCGGACCGCAATGCCGCGCTGGCGCGCGTCATCGCCCTGCTGGGCGCCCTGGCGGGGCTGCTGGCCTGCATCCCCCTGGTTGCCGGGTTCGATCCCTCGGCCCACGGCATGCAGTTCGTCGAGCGCGCACCCTGGATCACGCGCTACAACATCCAGTACGCGCTCGGGGTCGACGGCATCTCCCTGCTGCTGATCCTGCTCAACGCCTTCACCACCGTGCTGGTGGTGCTCGCCGGGTGGAAGGTGATCGAGAGCCGGGTGGCGCAGTACATGGCGGCCTTCCTGGTCATGTCCGGTCTCATGAACGGCGTGTTCGCCGCGATGGACGCGATGCTGTTCTACGTGTTCTTCGAGGCCACGCTCATCCCGATGTTCATCGTCATCGGTGTCTGGGGCGGTCCGAACCGGATCTACGCCTCGGTCAAGTTCTTCCTCTACACCCTGCTGGGTTCCCTGCTCCTGCTGGTTGCGCTGCTCTACCTGCACCAGCGCAGCGGCGGCAGCTTCGCCATCGCGGATTTCCACAAGCTGCCCCTGGAACTGGAGGTGCAGATCCCGATCTTCCTCGCGTTCCTGATGGCGTTCGCGGTCAAGGTGCCGATGTGGCCGGTGCACACCTGGCTGCCGGACGCCCACGTCGAGGCGCCCACGGGCGGCTCGGTGGTGCTGGCTGCCATCGCGCTCAAGCTCGGCGGCTACGGCTTCATCCGGTTCTCGCTGCCCATCGTCCCGGACGCGAGCCACAGCCTGGCCGGCCTGATGATCGCCCTGTCACTCGTGGCCGTGGTCTACATCGGTCTGGTGGCCCTGGTCCAGACCGACATGAAGAAGCTCATCGCGTACTCGTCGATATCGCACATGGGCTTCGTGACGCTCGGCGTGTTCCTGTTCGAGCGCCTCGGCATGCAGGGCGCCATCCTGCAGATGATCTCCCACGGTTTCATCTCCGGCGCCATGTTCCTGTGCGTCGGTGTGCTGTACGACAGGCTCCACTCGCGCCAGATCGCCGACTACGGCGGCGTGGTCAACCGCATGCCGGTGTTCGCCGCGCTGTTCGTGCTGTTCGCCATGGCCAACTCCGGGTTGCCCGGCACCAGCGGTTTCGTCGGCGAATTCCTGGTCATCATGAGCGCCGCAAAGATCAACTTCTGGGTCGCCTTCGCGGCCGCGGCGACGCTCATCTTCGGCGCCGCCTACACCCTGTGGACGATCAAGCGGGTGGTGTTCGGCGCCGTCGCCAACGACAACGTGGCCGGTCTCCAGGACGTCGAGCCGCGGGAGTGGCTCATCCTCGGAGTGCTGGCTGTGGCCGTGCTGTGGATGGGCGTGCATCCGGCGCCCTTCAACGCGGTGCTCGAGATCCCCGTGGCGGACCTGCTCGAACACGTCGGCCGGAGCAAGCTGCCTTGATTCCCACCGCCTCCCTCGCATCGCGGAGATACGCGTGACCCTGACCGCCGCCGATTTCCTTCCCGTCTGGCCCGAGATCGTGCTCCTCGTGATGGTCTGCGTCATCCTGGTGGCCGACCTGTTCCTGCGTGACGAGCGCCGCACCGGCGTGTTCGTGCTCACGCTGCTCACCCTCGGCGGTTGCGCCCTGGTGACCCTGGCCTCGGCCCGCTCCGAGGTCAGCTTCGCCTTCAACGGCATGTTCGTCGACGACCCCATGAGCGACCTGCTCAAGCTCATGGTCTACCTCAGCGTCGCCGCCATGCTGATCTACTCCCGCGGCTACGTGGCGTCGCGGGGCATGCTGCAGGGCGAACTGTTCGCCCTCACGCTGTTCTCCACGCTGGGCATGATGGTCATGATCTCGGCCAATCATTTCCTGAGCGCCTACCTCGGTCTCGAGCTGCTGTCACTGTCGCTGTACGCCCTCGTGGCCCTGCGCCGGGACAATGCCGAGAGCACCGAGGCGGCGATGAAGTATTTCGTGCTGGGGGCGCTTGCCTCCGGCATGCTGCTGTATGGCATGTCGATGATCTACGGGGCCACCGGGTCTCTCTCCATCCCCGAGGTGGCCGAACGCATCGCCAGCGGCAAGGCCGCGGGCGCCATCCTCATGCTCGGCCTGGTGTTCATCGTCGCGGGCCTGGCCTTCAAGCTCGGGGCGGTCCCCTTCCACATGTGGGTGCCGGATGTCTACCAGGGCGCGCCGACGGCGGTCGCGCTGCTCATCAGCACGGCCCCCAAGCTGGCCGCCTTCGCCTTCGTGGTCCGTCTGCTGGTGGAGTCGCTGGGTCATCCCGCACTCGTGGCGCAGTGGCAGCAGATGCTGGTGATCCTGGCCGTGCTCTCGATGGCGATCGGCAACATCACCGCCATCGCCCAGACCAACCTGAAACGGATGCTGGCCTATTCCACCATCTCGCACATGGGCTTCATGCTGCTGGGCATCCTCTCCGGCACCGTGGAAGGCTATGGCGCTGCCATGTTCTACGTCGCTGTCTACGCCGTCACCGGTCTCGGCTCCTTCGGCATGATTCTCCTGCTGTCGCGCGACGGCTTCGAGGCGGACCGCCTGGAGGACTTCAAGGGTCTGAACCGCCGCAGCCCCTGGCATGCCTTCCTCATGCTGCTGCTGATGTTCTCAATGGCGGGCATCCCGCCGACCGTGGGTTTCTATGCGAAGCTGTCGGTGCTTCAGGCTGTGCTCGACGCCGGTCAGGTCTGGCTGGCCGTGGTCGCCGTCGCCATGTCGCTGATCGGCGCCTTCTACTACCTGCGCGTGGTGCGTCTGATGTATTTCGACGAGCCGCTCGATGCCGCCCCCATCCGCGGTGACGGTCTCGCCCGGGTGCTGCTGTCGGTCAACGGTCTGGCCGCGCTCGCGGTCGGCATCATGCCGGGCTGGCTCATGACCCTGTGCCAGCGCGCCATGCAGGCCTCGCTCTGATGGGCGCGTCCGTCGGAACGCCGGGCACCGACGACATGGCGCCTGGCGTCGCCGCGGACTTCACCGAACACCGTCTGTCGTCCACCGTCGTCTATCGCGGCCGCATGCTGGAGGTGCGCGAGGACACGGTGCGTCTGCCTGACGGCGGCGAGGCAAGACGCGAGTACGTGATCCACCCGGGCGCGGCGGTGATCCTGCCCGTGTTCGAGGACTGGTCGGTGCTGCTGGAGCGCCAGTTCCGTTATCCGGTCGGTTTGCATCTCTACGAACTCCCGGCGGGCAAGCTCGAGGCTGGCGAACCGCACCTCGACACCGCGAAGCGCGAACTGCTCGAGGAAACCGGCTACAGCGCCGAGCGCTGGATGCGTTTGTGCACTCTGCATCCCTGCGTGGGTTACTCCAACGAGATCGTCGAGGTCTACCTCGCCCGGGGCCTCACGCTGTCGGAGCGAAACCTCGACGACGAGGAGTTCCTCGAGACGCTGGTGGTGCCACTCGACGAGGCGCTGGAGTGGATACGCATCGGCCGCATCACCGACGTCAAGACGCAGATGGCCCTGTTCTGGGCCGACCGTCTGCGGGCGGGCTGGCCCCTGGGCGAACCCGGGTAGCACGTCGCACGCGCGGTGGGATTGCGTCGTCAGGGCCGATGGCGCAGGCCGTGTCTGCCCACTCGTCCGCCGTGCGGACTCCCTGTCGGGGTCAGTGCGGCGCGGCCTGACCGGGGGACGGGAAATACCGGCCGCCCGGGAGCGGCGAATCGATGGGAACCGGCCTGCCGAACAGAAACCCCTGGGCGTAGTGCACGTCCAGAGCGCCCAGCCGGGACAACACCTCGGGCGTTTCCACCCACTTGGCGATCACCTGCCGCGACAGGCCACGCCCGACGTCCCCGAGCGCCCGCAGCAGGATGGCGCCACTGTCGTCCTGCGCCATGTGGCGGATGAAGCCGCCATCGATGTTCACGTAGTCCACCGGCAGATCCCGCAGCGACTGGAACGAGCCGAAGCCTGCCCCGAAGTCGTCGATCGCCAGACGGCAGCCTCTGCGCTTGATGTCGCGGGCGAACGCCTGGCTCGCCGGCATGTGCGCCATCGCGGCCGCCTCGGACAGCTCGAACACCACCTGACCAGGCGTGAAACCGCTGCCATCCAGAAGAGACTGGAACCGCGTCAACCAGCCGGGATCGGAAATGCTGACCGCCGACACGTTCACGAAGAAGCGGCAACGAAGACCGTGCCGCTCCGGCTCATCCAGCCAATCGAGGAGTTTGCGTATCACGGCGAGATCGATCTCCTGCACCAGCCCGAGGGACTCGGCGGGCCCGATGAACTGCTCCGGCGACAACAGCGTCCCGTCAGCAGCCTCCGCCCGCACCAGCACCTCGTAGTGCACCGGCGCGCCGTCGTCCACCCGGACCACCGGCTGGACGTACAGGCGCAGTCCGTCCCGCCGCAGTACCTCCCGCAGCAGTTGCCCCCAGCCCTGCCGCCCCGACCCGGCGCGGACTGCGGGAGACCGCGCCACGCCCGATGCCCGGCTGCCGCCCGCAGCGCGGGCTTGGCGCAGCGCACCGTCCACGGCGGCCAGCAGCGCATCGGCATCCTCGGCCTGGGCCGGGAACAGTGCGAAACCGGCGGAGGCCGTCAGACGCCCGGAGGGCCCGACGGCCGCGCCCGCCGCGCTGTCGGGGAGATGGTGGACGAGGTCCGCAGCGACCGCCGCCGCCACCTCGTCCGTGGCGCCGGGCAACAGCAGGGCGAACTCGTCCGCGCCGATGCGAAACGCCGTGCCTTCGTGGGTTGTCGCGACTGTATGCACCGTCCGCGCCATGGCGACG
>JBEICA010000342.1:0-3498 GCA_040373665.1 Burkholderiales bacterium
AAGCTCGGAGGGGAGCGCACGGCGGGAACGCCGGGCGGCCGCCCGGCGCCTGGCGCGGCGCGCGCGCGGCGGATAATGCAGGCCCGATCCCGGAGCCAAAGCCATGGACTACCAATACCTTCTTCTGTCCGTCGAGCACGCCATCGCCACCGTCACCATCCACCGTCCCGACAAGGGCAATGCGCTGGCGCCCCGGGTGCTGGAGGAACTCGAGCACGCCTTCCTCACCCTCTCGGGACGCGACGACGTGAACGTGATCGTGCTCACCGGCGGCGAGCGCCATTTCTCGGCCGGCTTTGACCTGAACGAGATCCGCAAACTGCAGAAGGTCTCCAACGAGGCCTACACGGCGATGTTCCACCGCACCTACCGGGCGATCCTGTTCTGCGCGCCGCCGGTGATCTGCGCCGTCGGCGGGCCGGCCATCGCCGGCGGCTTCGATCTGACCATGATGTGCGACGTGCGCTATGCCTCCAGCCGTGCGAAGTTCGGTCAGCGCGAGATCGTGCTGGCGCTGACCCCGATCATGGACCCGCTGTGGCGCATCATCGGGCTCGGGCGTGCGAAGGAGGTGACCCTCACCGGCCGCATCTATGGTGCCGAGGAGGCAGAGAGGATGGGCTACGTGAGCCGCGTATTTCCGGAGGGCGAACTGCTCGCCGGCGTCATGGCCATCGCTCGCGAGATGGCGGGTTACGACCGCCAGTGCCTGGTCGAGACCAAACGCCTCGGCAATCAGATCCTCGCCCAGGACCTCGACACCGCGATGCGCACACAGGAGTGGCTGTTCCGCACCTACATCGGCTCGGACGAGAACCACCGGCGCATCGACGAGTTGCAGGCGAAGCTGGCGGCCGCGCGGCGCTGAGACGGCGACTGCATCGAAGGGGGAAGGGGGCATGACGACGGCTTGCGCCGCAGAGGTCGTTTCGCCATAGTCCCGGCCTTCTTTTTTCGCCGAGTGCCGTCGCCCCATGCTGCCCCCCATCGAAGATCGTATCGCCGCTGAACTCCAGGTCCGTCCGCAGCAGGTCAGAGCCGCCGTCGGGCTGCTGGACGAGGGGGCGACCGTGCCCTTCATCGCGCGCTATCGCAAGGAGGTCACCGGCGGCCTGGACGACACGCAGCTGCGCACCCTGGAGGAGCGGCTGGGCTATCTGCGCGAACTGGAGCAGAGGCGGGCGGCGATCCTCGCCAGCATCGAGGAGCAGGGCAAGCTCACGCCCGAGCTGCGCTTGCAGGTCGAGGATGCGGACACCAAGCAGCGTCTGGAGGACCTCTACCTGCCCTACAAGGTCAAGCGTCGCACCAAGGCGCAGATCGCCCGCGAGGCGGGCCTGGAGCCGCTGGCGGATGCGTTGCTCGGCGACCCCATGCTCGTGCCCGAGGCGGAGGCCGCGAAGTACCTGCGGACCGCCTTCACCACGCCCGACGGCGACAACCCGGGCGTGGCCGATGTCCGGGCCGCCCTGGATGGCGCGCGCCAGATCCTGATGGAGCGTTTTGCCGAGGACGCGGACCTGCTGTCCCGCCTGCGTGCCCACCTGGCTGAACACGGTGTGCTCGTGTCGAAGGTCGTCGAGGGCAAGGAGGAGGCGGGCAGCAAGTTCAGCGACTACTTCGAGCACGCCGAGCGTCTGGCAGGCATCCCTTCCCACCGGGCGCTGGCCTTGTTCCGCGGTCGCAACGAGGAGGTGCTCCGCCTGCATCTGCGCCTGCCGGAAGAGCTCGAGGCTGCGACACCATCGACGTCGTCCAGCGCCTGCGAGGCCATGATCGCAGCCCGCTTCGACATCCGCGGCGCGGGTCGTCCCGCCGATCCCTGGCTGGTCGAGACCGTGCGCTGGACCTGGAAGGTCAAGCTCTCCTGGCAGATCGAAGGCGATCTGCTCAACGACCTTCGCGCCAGGGCCGAGGAGGAGGCGATCCGGGTGTTCGCACGCAATCTCCATGACCTGCTGCTCGCGGCGCCGGCCGGGCCCCGCGCCACCATGGGTCTGGATCCGGGGCTGCGTACCGGCGTGAAGGTGGCGGTGGTCGATCGCACCGGCCGGGTGGTGGCCACGGAGACCATCCATCCGCATGCGCCGCGCAACGACTGGGATGGGGCCATCGCCGCCCTGTCCAGGCTCGCGGCTGCGCATGCAGTCGAACTGGTGTCCATCGGCAACGGCACGGCCTCGCGCGAGACGGACCGTCTGGTCACCGAGCTCATGCGACGCCACCCGGAACTGCGGCTCACCCCTGTGGTGGTCTCCGAGGCGGGGGCCTCGGTCTACTCGGCGTCCGAACTGGCGGCGCGCGAGTTCCCGGACCTGGACGTCAGCCTCCGGGGCGCGGTGTCCATCGCCCGCCGCTTGCAGGATCCCCCGGCGGAGCTGGTGAAGATCGACCCCAGGTCGATCGGCGTGGGCCAGTACCAGCACGACGTCAGCCAGACGCGGCTGGCGCGATCTCTCGACGCTGTCGTGGAGGACTGCGTCAATGCCGTGGGCGTGGATGTGAACACGGCCTCCGTCGCCCTGCTGGCGCGCATCTCCGGTTTGACCGCCTCCCTGGCCGAGAACATCGTCCGCCACCGCGACCAGAACGGGCCCTTCCCCAGCCGCGAGGCGCTCAGAGCCGTGCCGCGGCTGGGTCCAAAGACCTTCGAGCAGGCGGCCGGGTTTCTGCGCGTCAACGGCGGTCAGACGCCACTCGACGCCTCTGCCGTCCACCCCGAGGCCTACCCGGTGGTCGAGCGCATCCTGGCGGACATCAGCAAGGCGGTCCGTGAGGTCATGGGGCGCAGCGATGTGGTGCGCGCCCTGGACCCGCGCCGCTACATCGACGAGCGTTTCGGCCTGCCCACGGTGCAGGACATTCTCCGGGAGCTCGAGAAGCCAGGTCGCGATCCGCGGCCTGAGTTTCGCACCGCTGCCTTCAAGGAGGGCGTCGAGACCCTGCGGGATCTCCAGCCTGGCATGTTGCTGGAAGGTGTGGTCACCAATGTGGCCAATTTCGGCGCCTTCGTCGACATCGGGGTCCACCAGGACGGGCTGGTGCATATCTCGGTGCTGTCGAACCGCTTCGTGAAGGACCCGCGGGAGGTCGTCAAAGCCGGTGACGTGGTCAGGGTCAAGGTGCTCGAGGTGGACGAGAAGCGCAAGCGCATCGCCTTGTCCATGCGGCTCGACGAACCGGCGGTGGCGCGTGAGAAGACGGCGCCTGCGGACCGGGGAACGCCGCACGGACCGGCGTCGCGCAGCCGGGCGCCAGCGCCGGCACGGGATCGCCAGGCGCCTGCCGGTAACGGCGCGATGGCGGAGGCGCTGGCGCGGGCAATGAAAAGGGGCTCATGACGGCGGTGGGTCAGCTTGGCGCCCGCTGGAGACGCCGTCTTGACCGGAGTCTTGCGTGTGTACTCCCCGGTCCTGGCGGACGTCCGGTAATGGTCCGATCGTTCGCCCGCCGATGACAGCGGCGAATATCCTGAGAGAGAATGTGGGCTTGATGCGT
>JBEICA010000165.1:0-7709 GCA_040373665.1 Burkholderiales bacterium
CGGTCCATACCCGCGACGCTACCCACTTTCGGATCGGCTTGCAACGGTACTCTGCGGCACTGACCGAACCATTCTACCTATTACAATCAACAACTTACCATTCCAAACAGGTCCCGCAGAGACCGCCGAAATCCGCCCCGACCGTCAGACGTTGAACCTGAAGTGCATCACGTCCCCGTCGCGCACCACGTAGTCCTTGCCCTCGAGGCGCATCTTGCCGGCCTCCTTGGCGCCGTGCTCACCCTTGAGGGTGACATAGTCGTCGTAGCCGATGACCTCGGCACGGATGAAGCCGCGCTCGAAGTCGGTATGGATGACGCCGGCGGCCTGGGGTGCGGTATCGCCCTTGTGGATGGTCCAGGCGCGCACCTCCTTCTCGCCTGCCGTGAAATAGGTCTGCAGGCCGAGCAGCTGGTAGGCAGCGCGGATGACGCGGTTGAGGCCGGGCTCCTCCAGGCCCATGTCGGCCAGGAACAGCGTCTTGTCCTCATCGGACAGGTCGGCCATCTGGGCCTCCATGGCGGCGCAGATGGCCACCACGGGGGCGCCTTCCTTCGCAGCATGCTCACGCACGCGGTCGAGCATCGGGTTGTTCTCGAAGCCACCCTCGGCCACGTTGGCAACGTACATGGTCGGCTTCATGGTGAGGAAGAAGAACTGCTTGATGATCGCGAGCTCTTCCTTGGCGAGATCGAGGGTGCGGGCCGGTCTGGCCTGATCGAGCACCACCTGGAGTTTCTCCAGCACCGCGACGAGGCGCTGCGCCTCCTTGTCACCACCCGCCTTCGCAACCTTGGCGTACTTGGCAAGCTGCTTCTCGACGCTCGCGAGGTCGGCCAGTGCCAATTCGGTGTTGATGACCTCGATGTCGGAGATCGGGTCCACCTTGCCGGACACGTGCACGACGTTCGGGTCCTCGAAGCATCGCACCACATGGGCGATGGCATCGGTCTCGCGGATGTTGGCCAGGAACTGGTTGCCCAGACCTTCCCCCTTTGAGGCACCCGCCACCAACCCCGCGATGTCGACGAACTCCACCGTTGCCGGCAACACCTTCTGCGGCTTGACGATCGCGGCCAGACGGTCGAGCCGCGGATCAGGCATCTCGACGATGCCGACGTTGGGCTCGATGGTGCAGAAGGGATAGTTCTCGGCGGCGATGCCCGCCTTGGTCAGCGCATTGAACAGGGTGGACTTGCCGACGTTGGGCAGTCCGACGATTCCGCATTTGAGGCTCATGTGTTCTCCGTGGAGCGGGTGCCCGTAACGGGCGTATCGCCTGGAAAAGTGGGTGGAGGATGTCGCGCGGATCAGGCGCTGTCACGCGGGCGGCGGGCTCCGCCCTTCGGTACCGGAGCGTCGGGGCCAGTCTCGACGCCGGCCTTGGTGTGCAGGGCAAGCATGGCGGCCTCCATGCGGTCCTCCCAGATCGTCGGCCACACGGCGAGCGCGCGGTCGATGGCCTGCTCGATGCCGGGCATTTCCTCCCGCCGTGGCGGCTGCAACACGTAGTGGATCACCTGCGCCCGGTCGCCCGGATGGCCAATACCCAGACGCAGGCGCCAGAAATCCTGACCGATTGCGGCGATGATGTCCTTCAATCCGTTATGGCCCGCAGCTCCGCCGCCGCGCTTGAGCTTGACCGCCCCGGGGGGCAGATCGAGCTCGTCGTGCACCACGAGGACCTCATGGGGCGCGATTTTGTAGAACCGCGCCAGTGCCCCCACCGAGCGGCCGCTGGCGTTCATGAAGGTCTGGGGCTCCAGCAGCCAGCACTCGCGTCCGGAATGAGACACACGCCCAGCCAGACCCTGGAAGCGCGACTCCAGACGCAGGGAAACGCCCTCGCGCGCAGCGACGGAATCCACGAACCAGAATCCGGCGTTGTGCCGGGTGGCTTCGTACTCCCGGCCGGGATTTCCCAGCCCGACGATCAGGCGCATCGCAGGGATGACCAGGCGGCCAACAGATCCTCATGCACGCGCCCCCTGCCGGTCCGGCGAAAGACAGCCCGCCTTCCCTCTGCGGATGCCTGCCGGAAATTCGTACCGACCGTGCTCATGTCTCTGATGAACCTCGAAAGACGCGAAGGCCCGCTGCGGGAACACCCGAGCGGGCCTCGAGACCGTGGATGAAGCGGATTACTTCTTCTCGGGCTCTGCCTCGCCGCCGGGCACCTGGATGGTGACCACAACGGCGTCGTCGCCACGCTTGTACTGGATCGACTCGACACCCGCCGGGAACTGGATGTCGGCGAGGTGCACGGACTGACCCAGTTCCATCGCGCCGAGATCCACGGCGATGAATTCAGGCAGGGCATCCGGCAGACAGGTGATCTCGATCTCGTTCATCACGTGGTTGATGATGCCGTGACCGAACTTCACGCCTGGCGCATTCTCGGCGTTGAGGAAGTGCAGCGGCACCTTGACGTGGATCGCCTGATCCTTGGCCACGCGCTGGAAGTCCACGTGCAGGATCTCCTGGCGGTAGGGGTGCATCTGGACGTCGCGCAGCAGCGCGAGGCTGACCTCGTTCCCCACCTTCAGGGTCAGCACCGAGGCGTGGAAAGCCTCGTTGCGCAGGCGCAGCGCAAGCGCCTTGTGGTCGAGTTCGATGGCCTGGGGCTCGCTGCCCCCGCCGTATACGATGCCAGGCACCAGGCCCTTGCGGCGCAGGCGGCGGCTCGCACCCGTTCCCTGCAACGACCGCAGGCTCGCGATCACTTCGTTTTGCATGTCGTTCTCCTATGAGCCGACGCCAGCCGCGACCAGCCGGCATCGATCTTCGATCGGGACGGGCTCCGCCACCTTCCGGCAGCACTGCCCGACCCACCCACACGAAGCAGGCTCGTGCCTACTCCATGAACAGCGATGACACGGAATCCTCGTTGCTGATGCGACGCATGGTCTCGGCCAGCAGGCCCGCCACCCCGAGCTGGCGGATCTTGGGGCAGGCCCGGGCGTCTTCACGCAGGGGAATGGTGTCCGTGACCACGATCTCATCCAGCACAGACTCGGTGATCCACTCCACCGCCTTGCCCGAGAGCACGGGGTGGATGCAATAGGCGAGCACCTTGGCGGCGCCTTTTTCCTTGAGCGCGCGCGCCGCCTCGCACAGCGTGTTCGCCGTGTCCACCATGTCATCCATGATGAGACAGGTGCGACCGGAGACGTCGCCGATGATGTTCATCACTGTGGCCACGTTGGGCTTGGGACGACGCTTGTCGATGATGGCGAGATCGGACTCGAGTCGCTTCGCGAGTGCCCGGGCCCGGACCACCCCACCTACGTCCGGGGACACGACGATCAGATCCGGGAAACCCTGCTTCCAGACGTCGCCGAGAAGAATGGGCGCCGCGTAGATGTTGTCCACCGGGATATCGAAGAAGCCCTGGATCTGGTCGGCGTGCAGGTCCATGGTGAGCAGGCGGTCCACCCCAACGGACTGGAGCATGTTGGCCACCACCTTGGCGCTGATGGCGACGCGTGCCGAACGCGGCCGACGATCCTGCCGGGCGTAGCCGAAGTAGGGAATGGCAGCCGTGATGCGTCCGGCGGAGGAGCGCTTGAGGGCGTCCACCATGAGCATCACTTCCATGAGGCTATCGTTGGTCGGCTGGCAGGTGGACTGCAGGACGAAGACGTCCTTGCCGCGCACGTTCTCCAGCAGTTCGACCATCACCTCGCCATCGCTGAAGCGGCCGACAGTGGCCTTGCCCAGGTGGATGTTCAGATGCTTGCAGACGTCTTCGGCAAGGCGCGGGTTGGCGTTGCCGGTGAACACCATCAGGCTGTCGTAGGCCATGGGCTATCAGCTGTGCAAGGAGAGTTGGCTGGGGAGGAAGGATTCGAACCCTCGTATGCCGGAATCAAAATCCGGTGCCTTAACCAACTTGGCGACTCCCCAGATGTCCCTACAAATCGCCGAAGCTCAGCAACGGATGTTCCTGAAGACCTCGGGCGACGAAGCCACGCCAATGGGCGGGCTTCCGGCCCCACACCGCCTGTGCCTGCTCCGGCGTTGCGAAACCGCAGAACACGCTGGCACCGGACCCCGTCATGCGGGCCGGACCGAACTCCGACAACCACGCCAGCGCTTCAGACACTTCCGGATGCATGCGGCACACGACCCCTTCGAGATCGTTGCGTACAGCCCCCGAAAAAAAGGTCGCTAGTGTGATCGGAACGCTATCACGTGTCAAATCCGGATGACTGAACACCGCGGCGGTCGACACGTGCACCGGTGGTGTCAGCACCACGTACCACGCCGCCGGCAGGTCCACGACCTGGAGCCGCTCCCCGACCCCCTCGGCGAAGGCATTGCGCCCGAACACGAACACGGGAACATCGGCACCCAGCCGCAGACCCAGCGCCTGAAGCCTTTCCCGGCTGAATCCGGCCCGCCACAAGTGGTTCAGCGCCAGCAGGGTCGTCGCCGCATCGGAACTGCCGCCACCGACTCCGCCGCCGAAGGGGAGGCGCTTGAAGAGGTGGATGTCTGCGCCGGCCCGGGTCCCGGACTCGACTTGCAGCAACCGGGCCGCCCGCACCACCAGATCCTGATCTTCCGGCACTTCGGCGGGCCCGGAGACCCTCCTGATCAGGCCGTCGCCGCGCACTTCGAAGCGCAACGAGTCCCCGTGGTCGAGGAAGCGGAACAGTGTCTGCAGGTCGTGGTAGCCGTCCGGCCGACGCCCCGTGACATGGAGGAAAAGATTCAGCTTGGCCGGCGCCGGCCACTCGGCGTTGCCGTTCACCGTGCCTCGCTCCACCGGGATACCACCAGCCTCACCTTGAGGCCCTCGCGCTCCAGATCGAGCCGGGACGGCAGCGGGTCCGGGACGCCCTTGAAGTAGTCACGGTAGAACACCACCCACCCTGCCTGGGTCAGCCGGGTCGGCCGACCGGCCGCGTCGCTTTCCAGCCTCGCCGGCAGATCGATCGGCGCGGGGCGGGTGAAGAGCCAGTAGGGCAGCTCCGCGAGGGGCAGTTCCCAGCCGATCACGCGTCGCGACAGGCTGGCCGCATCCGGCTCCCGCTGCCGCCCGCCGTCGGCCATTTCGATCATGGCTCCGTTGGCGTCGCGCGAAAGCCTCGCATGCAGCGTGCCTATCGGGGTGAACAACTCGACGACATCCCGGTCGGCGGAATGACGCCACAGGATGCTGCCGCTGTAGCCGTCACCGTCCTGCCGCACCCCGATGCGCCCCTGCAGCACGAACCCTTCCGGTTCCGGGCGACCGTGGACGCCTTCCGGCTTGCGCTCGAGCCCGACGCAGCCTGCGAGCGCGAGCATCAGGAAAAGCGCACACAGCAGGTGAGCGATCCACCCCTGGCGACCCGCCGGCCACGGAGCGGGAGACAGCGGCACGGGCACCGGCAGCACCGTGGCCAAGACCGCGCTCACCGGCTGCGCCAGCTGCACCTCACCTGAGGAATTTCCCGACCGCGTCCCGGAGCTCCTCGCTGGCAGGGTGTTCCGCAAGAGCCGCACGCCAGAGACGTTCAGCCTCCTGCTTCATCCCCTTGGCCCAGAGCACCTCTCCGAGATGGGCCGCGATTTCCGGGTCTGGCCTGACGGCATAGGCACGCTGCAGGTCGCGCAGCCCCTCATCGAGGCTGCACTGGCGATACTGCACCCAGCCCATGCTGTCCAGGATGAAAGCATCGTCGGGCGACAGGCTGAGCGCCTTCTCGATGAAGGCGCGTGCCTCGGACAGCCGGATGTTGCGATCGGCGAGCGTGTAACCGAGCGCGTTGTAGGCTTGAGCGTGGTCGGGTTTGATCTCGATGAGACGCTTGAGCTTCTCCTCGAAAACGTCCAGTCGGTCAACCTTCTCGGCCGCCATCGCAACGTCGTAGAGCAGATCCGGGTTGTCCGGTTGCTGTGCCAGTGCGTCAGAGACCACGTCGAAGGCCTCGCGGTGCTGCTTGGCGTCACGTAGCACCTGCGCCTCCGCCTGGGCGAGCATCGCACGCTGTACATCGGTCTGCGCCTCGGTCTCCTGGAGTACCCTGCGCGCTTCTTCGAGACGATTCATGCGCCCGAGCAGCAGGGCATGGCGCGCCGCCGCAGGGACTGCCTGATCACCGCCGCGCACGTTGGCGTAGTAGGCAATGGCGTCTTCCGTACGCTTGCCCTCCTCGGCCATTTGACCGAGGTAGAAATGGAGCGTGTCCGGATCCCGGTAGCCGAGTTCGAGACCACGCTTCAACTTGGCCTCGGCGGTGGCGAAATCCTGGGACTGCATTGCAATGAAGCCGAGCATCACCACCACCTCGGCATTGGGTGGCGCGTCCCGCTCGAGCCGCTGGAACTGCTCGCGCGCCTCGTCCATGCGCCGATCGGCAGCGAGCATGCGCGCATACATGAGGCGAGCGTCCCGGGCGCCCTCGTTGGTGGCAAGGAACTGACCCAGGTAGGTCGCCGCGGGGGCCATGCCGCCGCGTTGCAACAGCTGCGCCTTGAACAGGGCTGCCCCTTCGAACGACTGCCGCAGCTGCAACGCCTTGTCCACCTCTGCCTCGGCAAGCGCGAAGTTCTCCGCGTTGGCCGCCGTCTGGGCCACGGCCAACCGCGCCTCGGGAAGTTGGGCGTGCGGCTGAGCAAGATCCTGAACCAGACGCAGGGCGGCCGCCTTGTCGGACTGACGCGCCAGCACCGGGGGAAGCTGCAGGAACAGTGCGGCGGCGCGCGCCTTGTCGCCCGCAAGCATCTTCTGCAGCACCGGTTTCGCGTCAGACACCCGGTTGTTCCCGACCAGGTTGGCGAGCAGCGCCTGACGTGCCTGCTGTGAATCGGGCTCGAGTTCGAGCCATACACTGGCAGCCTCCGCCGAGATGTCGCTGAACCGGCCCATCATGGCCAGTTCGGTGCCGCGCTTCGCGAGTCGGGCATCGCGGGTGCTCTGTGCCATGTCGAGATAGGCGCGTGCCGCAAGGCGGAGGTTGCCACGCTGGCCCGCCACCTCGGCGAGCAACATCTTGTAGAGCAACTCACGGGACAGGGCGACCGCGGGATAGCGGGCGCCCTTGTCGCCCTGCCCTCCGACGACAGCCGCTGCGGGCTCTGCGCCTTCGGTGACCTGGGCGAGCAGGAGCGGGCCCGGCAGTCGACCAGACGGGGCGTCGGATCGGGCGTGCTGCGCGCAGGCGGGCAGGGACAGGCTCAAGGCGAGGAACAGAAGTGAGAGGCGCATGGGCGTCGGAACTCTGGAGGTGTGGTGGAGGTTCGTCTGCCGACCGGCACCCGCCGGGGTCCGAGGCAGCGCCCGGTTAGAGACGGGCACAGGCAGATGGTTCTTGGAACCTTCGGACCAGTTTAGGTATATTTCGGGGCAGTCACAAGAATGTGTCCGGCCGGTCCCGTCTCGGCTCCGCCAGTCCGCAACGCCACCACCCGTCACGCAGCACCCACCATTGGAATCCGGTCCGGAGCCCACCCTTTCCGCAAGCAACCTCACGCGCACCTTCGGTGCGAGGCGGGCAGCGCAGGACATTTCCATCACCCTGCACCGCGGCGAGGTCCTGGGATTGCTCGGCCCGAACGGGGCGGGGATGACCACGACGATGCAGATGATCACGGGCAACCTCGCGCCGAGCGCGGGAGAGATCCGTGTGTGCGGCATCGACCTTCTGGAAGCTCCGGCGCGGGCCAAGGCGCGCATTGGCTACCTGCCCGAGACCCCGCCGCTGTACCGCGACCTCACG
>JBEICA010000088.1:0-12004 GCA_040373665.1 Burkholderiales bacterium
AGCGCATCGGCATCCCGATCCACCAGCGCCAGTCGGGCGCCCTGTCCGGCGAAGGCACGCGCGATGCCGAGGCCGATGCCGGCAGCCGCGCCCGTGACGACCACGGTGGCACCCTCGAGACCGTATCGGACGCCTGCCATCGGCTTACACGGCCGTCAGGAACGATACGCCGACCGCCCCAAGGAAACGGTCGGCCTTGCCGGGGCCGTCTCCGACCTCGCCGTAATCGTCGGAGGTGATGCGGCGGAGGCGGTCGCGGTGATAGCCACGCAGCAGTTCGCGCATCGGGATCACCTGGCGGTATTGCGCCGGATAGAGCTGACGGTGCAGGGCGGGCAGCTCGTGCCAGGGGACGATGGGCCTTTCGTGATGCGCGTTGTGGAAGCTGAAATTGAGCAGCAGCAGATTGGCCCACGGGTGGCTCACGGAAACGACGTTGGAGTAGGTGTTGGCCTGCTCGTATTCGCGGTCGCGCACCTTGTCGTCGGGGATCTCGCCGCCCTCGAGCACCGCCAGCGCGTCATAGGTGTGCTGGTAGGCGTCGGTGAACCGAAGGGCGTGCAGCATGATCATGTAGGCCACGGCATGGAGCACCAGGGCCGTCGGGCTCCACCAGGCCAGCGCCGCGAAGGCGGCGGCACGCACCATGAAAATCAGCACCACCCTGGGGCGCTCGGCGTGACGCTCCCGTTTGAGGAAGGGCAGCAGCATGACGTAGCCGTGCATGATGAACTCGACCGCGGGCACGTAGGCCCACTCGAGTGCCAGCACCAGGCGGTTCACCCAGGCGGGGCAGCGGCCCAGGAGGGCCTTGTAGTCCAGGGTGACGACGTCGGCGCGGTCGATGTGGTGACGCATGTGCTTGCGGCGCAGGGCACCGAAGGTGGCGTAGCAGCTCCCCGTGATCCAGCTCATCAGCACGCCCCAGCGATTGTTGGCCTCGGCGGTGCGGAAGATCGACTGGTGCGCGAACTCGTGGATGAAGTAGGCCGCGTAGACGAGCGAGTGACCGGTCAGCAGCACGCCGATGAGGTTCAGCCACCAGGGTGGCGACGCCATCAGCCATATGCCGAGCGCGTAGCCGCCCAGGGTGTACGCAAGGGCCAGGGTGTTGGGCAGGGCCCCGGAGGGCGAGCGGAAGATCTTCATGGCGGTGTCGTTCGGTCGGGTGTCGCGGGGCGGGTCGAAGGGGGCGCTCGTGCTGCGGCACGCTAGCCTGGATATTTGATCAGGCCACGGGGTGATGGCGACGGGCGTTGCGAGGCAGGCCGCGCCTTGCGCACATCGACCAGACCTTCCCTCGGCGCGAGGCGGGCGCGCGGCATGACCGCAAGGCGCCCGCCAGCGCCCGTGGAGGCCGACAGACGCACTCGTACTGCCAGCCAATTCTTTGCAAACCCCATGGACATCGGTGCGCAGCGCATTCTCGGGGCCGACCTGGTGATACATCCGGGCGAGCGCGGGGGGCGCGCAATGCCCGTCAGGGGCAACGGGCCCGCGGCGTGTCGCAGCGGGCCATGCCCGGGGGCAGCGGCTGCCGGGTGCGCCACGGAACGGTCGCTCACTTTCCCATCATGCCGTAGGCGATGGAGGCGTCCATCGTGTCCTCGGTGCGCGGAATGGCCTTGATCTCGCCCTTGGCCTTGAGGATCTTCGAGATCACGGCCCCGCTGACGAACAGCGATGTGGTCGCGGTGCTCTTCTCGAACACCTTGCCGAACTCCGGCAGTGGCGGGTTGTAGACACCGCTCATCTGTTCCAGTACCTCCTTGTCGGAGATGCCCATCACCTTGCCGATGAGCTTCGCCGCTTCGGCCGGGTTCTTCTTCATGTACTCGAGACCGTCGACATAGCCCTGGATCAGCGCCTTCACCACCGTCGGGCTCTTGCGGATGAATTCGGCCTTGAAGACGAGCACGTCCGTGATCAGGCCCGGCGCGTCTTTGGAGGAGAACAGGACATGAAACTTCTTTCCGTCTCCCATGGCCACGACCTCCGATACGCTCGGCTCATAGGTGACGCCCACCTTGACGCCGCCGGAGGCCATCGCCGCCGGCACGCCCTCGGGCGGCATGTTCACGGGCTTGACGTCCTTTTCGGACAGCTTCTGGGTCTGCAGCGCGTAGGACAGCAGAAAGTCGGAAGGCGACAGGGGGTTGTACGCGATCTTCTGCCCCTTGAGCATGGCAACAGAGGTGATGTCGGTCGTGGCCACGATGGCGTCGCCGCCGTTCGAGTAGTCGATCGGCATCACCACCCGCATGCTCGAGCCCTTGGCCACGGCGCTGATGGCCTGGTCGTAGGTGATCATCCCGCCGTCGACCGAGCCGCCGGTGACCGCGGGGGGAATGAGCGCCGGGTCGTTGAAGACCTGCATGGTCACCTTGACGCCGGACTTCTTGAACAGGTCGAGCTGGTCGGCCACGTAGAACGGACCGTAGCCGATCCAGATGACGGTACCGATCTTCACCGTGGTCGCGGCCATGGCAGCGAGCGGTGCCATGGCGGCCGCCAGGCTGGCGAGCGCGGTGGCAAGCAGAAGGCGTGGTCGGATGAAACGGATCATGTCGAACTCCCTGGACGTATTTCGTGTCCGCGGCGCGATTGTGGTGCGCGCCTGCGAGTGCCCGCGGCCGGACGCAACCGGACGATGGGTGGCGTGTGCGAGGGTCACGCCATCCCGCGTCGCAAACGCGATGCCATGCGCGGCAGGTGCACGGTCTGCCGGCATTTGCGAATGAAATCAGGCCCACCGCGTTGCCGCCGTCACGTCGCCCGCGAACGCGGTGCTCCACGGAGGAGCGTGCAGATCCGTTGGACGCCCACTCGCGGTGCGTCCTGAGCCGGCGCATCGGGGGGGGCTGCCGCCGGCGGATGATCCACGCTGGTGCGTCCAGGTCGTGCGCGCGCTCCGCGATGGTGCGGAAGGATCGGCAAGACCCGCGGGGGCGCTGGGTCGCGAGCCACGGGTGGTCTGTCGATGCCAATGGAAACAGGTGCTTGCCCCGCCCTGGCCGGCCACGGTTCGCGGTGTGGGGCGATGGCATGCCCGTTGCGAAAGCCTGCCTCGAGAGGAGCGGACACCACAGCGCTCTTGTCGTTGTCGGCTAGGGTTCCGGACGCATCGCGTCGACTGGTCCGAGAGCCGACGGTCCCGCTGCATCTGCGGGGCTCCACGGAGGGATAAAAGCCCGGGAGGCCGAGTGGTTCGGATGTCCTCTCGCCTTTGTCCATCCGCCAGGAGAACGCGATGCGCTCGTCATTCCGCCTGTTTCATTCGATTGCCGTCGGCCTCGTCCTGCTGGCTTCGGCGCTGACGGCCGGGCGCGCGGCCGCCGAGGTCCGGGTCGGCTACAGCGACTGGCCGGGCTGGGTTGCCTGGGCCATCGCCGAGCAGCAGGGCTTCTTCAGGAAGCACGGCGCCAGCGTGAAGCTGGTCTGGTTCCCGAACTACACGGACTCCATTGCCGCCCTGTCGTCCGGGCAGCTCGATGCCAACTGCCAGACCTGGTCGGACACCATGGCGCCGCTGGCCCAGGGCGTGCCCCTGAAGGTGGTGCTGGTCAACGACAACTCGGCGGGCAACGACGCCATCCTCGCCCGACCGGGCGTGAAATCGCTCAAGGATCTCAAGGGGCGCACGGTGGCCCTGGAGGAGTTCAGCATCTCCCACTTCCTGCTGGTCACCGGCCTCGCCACGGCCGGCATGAAGCCCTCCGACGTCCGGATCGTGAACATGTCGGCGGGCGACGCCGCCGCCGCCTTCATCAGCGGCCGGGTGGATGCCGCCACGGTGTGGAACCCCTGGGTGAGCAAGATCGAGCACTCTGGCAAGGGGCGGGCCCTCTTCACCTCGCGCGAGATTCCCGGACTGGTCCCCGATCTCCTGGTGGCCAGGGAGAAGTCGCTGGCGGCCCATCGCAAGGATTTCGTGGGCATGGTGAAGGCGTGGTACGACGTGGAGCGCTTCATCCGCGAGAAGCCGGACGAGGCGGTGCGCATCATGGCCAAGGTGGTGGAGCTGGCGCCGGATGAGTACAAGGTGTTCCTGCCAGGTACGCGATTCTTCGGCGCCCGGGAAAACCTCGAGGCCTTCGGTGTCGACGCGTCTTCGCCGCGCACGCTGATGGGCGCGGCGCCGGTGATCCTGAAGTTCCTGCAGGACAACAAGCTCCTCGAGGGCCGGCCTGACTTCGCCCGGGCGCTGGACGCGTCCCTGGTGAAGGAAGCGGCGCCGCGCTGAGGTCGACCGCATGTCCCGTTCGAACTCTCCAGCGCGGCCCGGCATATGGGCGATCCGCGGGCCCATGGGCAGGCGTGCCTACTGGATACTCGCAGCGACAGGGCTGCTGTTTCCCATGCTGGTGTGGTGGGGCCTGGCGGGCTCCGGGTGGGTGGAGAAGGTGTTCCTGCCGTCGCCGGCGTCGGTGTGGGACCGGACGCTGACCTGGCTGCAGGAAGACAACCTGGGTGGCGATGCGGCGATCAGCATCTACCGCGTCACCGCCGGCTGGGCGCTGTCCGCCGTCATCGCCATGCCCCTGGGCTTGATGATCGGCACGTTCCGGCCGGTGCAGGCCCTGCTGGAGCCCCTGACCGATTTCGTCCGCTACATGCCGGCGGTGGCCTTCATCCCGCTGGTCATGCTCTGGGTCGGCATCGACGAGGGGTCGAAGGTGTCGATCATCTTCATCGGCACGTTCTTCCAGATGGTGCTGATGGTGGCGGAGGACGTGCGACGCGTGCCGGCGGCCCAGATCGAGGCGGCCCAGACCCTGGGGGCCACACGCGGCGAAGTCGTGCGGCTGGTGATCCTGCCGTCCGCCAAGCCCGCCCTGCTGGACACGATGCGCGTGACCATGGGCTGGGCCTGGACCTATCTGGTGGTGGCCGAACTCGTGGCGGCCAACTCGGGGCTGGGCTACGCCATCCTCAAGGCACAACGCTTCCTCCAGACCGACAAGATCTTCGCCGGGATCATCCTCATCGGCCTCATCGGCCTGGTGACGGACCAGATGTTCCGCCTCTGGCACCGCAAGGCGTTCCCATGGATGCACCTGAAATGACCGGTCCCACGCCACGCATCCGCATCCGCGGCCTTGGGAAGGTGTTCGACGGATCGCCGCCGGTCACTGCGCTGCAGGGCATCGATCTGGACGTGGCCGGCAACGAGTTCGTGACCCTGGTGGGCGCCTCGGGCTGTGGCAAGTCGACCCTGCTGCGCATCATCGGCGGCCTCGATTACCACACCGCCGGCGTGCTGGAGGCGAACGGGCGGCCGGTGCGCGGGCCCGGTGCCGACCGCGCCATGGTGTTCCAGCACTACAGCCTGTATCCCTGGCTGAAGGTGACGGACAACATCCGTTTCAGCCGCAGCCTCGCGGTCAACCGTCGCGACCTCACTTCGGCGGACGTCGAGCGGGCCAGCGGTCGCGCCGATGCGCTGTTGCGTCTGGTCGGTCTTTCCGCCGCCGCCGGGGCCTACCCCAACCAGCTCTCCGGGGGGATGCAGCAGCGCGTTGCGATCGCGCGGGCATTGATGCCGCGCCCGGAGATCCTGCTCATGGACGAGCCCTTCGGGGCGCTGGATGCGCAGACGCGCGAGGTGATGCACGACCTCATCCTGCACGTGTTCCGCCTCGAGAAGGCAACCATCGTGTTCGTGACCCACGACGTGGAGGAGGCGATCTACCTCGGGCAGCGGGTGGTGCTGCTGGCCCCGCGGCCCGGCCGCATCGACACCATCTACCAGGTGCCCTTCGCAGGCCCGCGGCACCAGGATCTGAAGCACACCCCGGCGTTCCTCGAGATGAAGCGCGAGATCCTGGCGCGCATCAAGGAGACCTCGGGCATGAAGACCGACACCGACCTGCTCGACCGGATGTCGGGGGAGAGCCCGGAGCCGGGCCAGACCTGAAGGAGAATCCGATGACGACGAATGCAGACACCCCGCCGGGAGAAGTCCTGTGGGAGGAGACCATCCCGGGCGGCTGTCACTGGTCCGGCGTGGTCCGCCGTGGGGTGGCCCTGCGGCTCACCGACCTGGAAGGTGGCGCCAACGGCGCGATGCTGCTGTTCAACCATGAGGAACGCGTCGAGCGCTACAACATGCCCGACACCCTCAAGGCCCAGCACACGGCCTGCCTCGCGCGGGGCAACGCGCTGTTCACCGACATGGGCCGGGTGATTGCCTCGGTGCTGTCCGACACCTGCGGCTGGCACGACACCGTCTGCGGCGTGATGGACGACGCGACGCTGGAGGCGCGCTGGGGCCGGCGCCGCTACCAGGAGCACCGGAACGACATGACGCGCAGCGGTCGCGAGGGCTTCCTGAAGGAGCTCGCGCGCCACGGCCTCGGCCGGCGCGACCTGCACGCCAACGTCAACTGGTTCAGCAAGGCGCGCGCCGACGACGACGGTGGCCTGCACTTCGACACCGCGCACCGGGCCGCTGGCCAGCGCGTGGACCTGCGCTTCGACATGCACGCCCTGGTGGTGCTGTCCACCTGCCCGCATCCCCTCGACGACGCACCGCACTGGTCACCACGGCCCTTGCGCATCACCGCCTGGCGCTGCGGCAACGCGGGCGCCGACGATCCCTGTCGTGTGCATCGACCGGAGAACGGGCGGGCATTCATCAACACCGAGCGCTACTACGCACAGTGAGCCGGCCTTGCGTCTGGCGTAACGCAGAACCACGGAGACAGGACATGCTGATCGAGAGCACGCTGGACCCCGCGAGCGCGGTGGTGGACGAGATCTGTGCGGCGGGTGAGCCCTGGATGAAAACGATCCGCCGCGGGCAGATCTTCCGCATCCTCGACCTCGAGGGCAACCAGGCGGTGGACACGCTGTTCTACAGCGCCGACGACCCCGAGGAGCGCTACAGCGCGGTCGACACCCTGCAGCGCAACCGCAATCTCTACCTGAGCGCCGGCACCAGGCTGTACTCGACCGAGGGTCGGGTCATGCTCACCATCGTGGCCGACACGTGCGGGCGGCACGACACCCTGGGCGGCGCCTGCGCGCAGGAAAGCAACACGGTGCGCTACGCGCTGGACAAGCGCTTCATGCACGCCTGCCGGGACAACTTCATGTCGGCCATCTGCCACCACCCGGAGCACGGCCTGGAGAAGCGCGACATCACCCACAACATCAACTTCTTCATGAACGTCCCGGTGACCCCCTCGGGGGGGCTGACGTTCGAGGATGGCATCTCGGCTCCCGGCAAGTATGTCGAGATGCGGGCCGAGATGGACGTGGTGTGCCTGATCTCCAACTGCCCGCAGCTCAACAACCCCTGCAACGCCTACAACCCGACACCGGTGCGCCTGCTGGTGTGGGAGCGCGCGGCAACGCGCGCGTGACCCTCTGTCCGGAATGAGCGTCCCATGTTCAGCAAGGTCCTGATCGCCAACCGCGGCGCCATCGCGTGCCGTGTCATCCGCACCCTGCGCCGAATGGGGGTGGCCTCGGTGGCGGTCCACTCCGAGGCGGACACCGCGTCGCTTCACGTGTCGCAGGCCGACGAGGCAGCATGCCTCGGGCCGGGGCCGGCGGCACAGAGCTATCTGCGGGTCGACGCCATCCTCGCGGCGGCGCGGGCGACCGGGGCACAGGCCATCCATCCGGGCTACGGCTTCCTGTCGGAGAACGCCGATTTCGCCGAGGCCTGCGCCGGCGCCGGCATCGCGTTCATCGGTCCGACACCGGCACAGATGCGCGCCTTCGGGCTGAAGCACACGGCGCGCGAGCTGGCCGTGCGCCATGGCGTGCCGTTGCTGCCTGGCTCGGGGCTGCTGGCCGACGTCGGCCAGGCGCGTGCCGAGGCGGCACGGATCGGCTACCCGGTGATGCTCAAGAGCACCGGCGGTGGGGGCGGCATCGGCATGCGCCTGGTGTGGAGCGAGGACGAGCTCGCCGAGGCTTTCGAGGCCGTGGCCCGACTGGCCCAGGCGAACTTCAAGGATGCCGGCATGTTCCTCGAGAAGTTCGTGGCCGAGGCGCGCCACATCGAGGTGCAGTTGTTCGGCGACGGTCGCGGCAACGTGGTGGCGCTGGGTGAGCGCGACTGCTCGGCGCAGCGGCGCAACCAGAAGGTCATCGAGGAGACCCCGGCCCCCGGCCTTCCGGCGGCCACGCGCCGCCGCCTGCTCGACACGGCGGTGCGGCTGGGGCGGGCGGTGGGTTACGCCTCCGCGGGAACGGTGGAATTCGTGCTGGATGCGACCACCGGCGAGTTCCACTTCCTCGAGGTCAACACCCGGCTGCAGGTCGAGCACGGTGTGACCGAGGAGGTCACGGGTGTCGATCTGGTGGAGTGGATGGTGCGCCAGGCGGCGGGCGAACTCGACCTGTCGGGATTCGTGGCGAGGCCGCGCGGGGCCTCGATCCAGGTCCGACTCTACGCCGAGGACCCGGCGAAGAACTTCCAGCCCTCGAGCGGCGTTCTGACGGCGGCCGTGTTTCCTCCGGCGGCGCGGGTGGAGACCTGGGTGCAGCGCGGTGTCGAGGTGCCGCCCTTCTACGACCCGATGATCGCCAAGCTCATCGTCCGCGGCCGCTCCCGCCGCGAGGCGATCTCCCGTTTGCGCAGCGCGCTGGGGCAGACCGACCTCGGCGGCATCGAGACCAACCTGCGCTACCTGCGGCAGCTCGTCGAGGATCCGGTGTTCGTGCAGGGCCGTGTCACCACGCGCCACCTGGGCGGCTTCCACTACCGGCCGGCGACGGTGGACGTGCTCGAGCCCGGCGTGCAGACCACGGTGCAGGACTGGCCCGGACGGCAGGGCTACTGGGCCGTGGGCGTTCCACCGTCCGGCCCGATGGACGCCCTGGCCCTGCGGCTGGCCAACCGGCTGCTCGGCAACCCGGAGGGCGCCGCTGCGCTCGAGTGCACCGCCACGGGTCCGACACTGCGCTTCAACAGCGACACCGTCATTGCCCTGTGTGGCGCTGCGATGGCCGCCACCCTGGACGAACAGCCGCTGGCGCTGTGGCGCAGCCATCGCGTGACCGCCGGCAGTGTCCTGCGCCTCGGGCGGGTCGAGGGGCCCGGCCTGCGTACCTACATCGCCGTGGCGGGAGGCATCGACGTGCCGGCCTACCTCGGCTCGAGGTCCACTTTCACTCTCGGGCAGTTCGGCGGTCACGCCGGGCGGACCCTGCGTGCCGGTGACGTGCTGCCGCTGGATGCGGCGGCGCCCCTGCCCCGGGAGGCGGTGCTGCCGCCGGACCTGCATCCGGTGTACGGAGCGCGCTGGGAGATCGGCGTGCTCTACGGGCCGCACGGCGCCCCGGACTTCTTCACGGCGCGCGACATCGAGACTTTCTTCGGCACCGACTGGGAGGTGCACTACAACTCCAGCCGTACCGGGGTGCGGCTGATCGGCCCGCGGCCGGAGTGGGCGCGGACCGATGGCGGCGAGGCCGGACTGCATCCGTCCAACATCCACGACAACGCCTACGCCATCGGCGCCATCGATTTCACCGGCGACATGCCGGTCATCCTCGGTCCCGACGGTCCGAGCCTCGGCGGCTTCGTCTGCCCGGCGGTGATTGCCGACACGGAACTCTGGAAGACCGGTCAGCTCAAGCCCGGTGACCGGGTGCGCTTCGTCCGCGTCGACCAGGCCTGGGCCGGCAGTCAGTCCGCGCTGGCGGATGCGACGCTCGCGGGCCTGCGCCGCCGGGCCCGCTCGAAGGCGCCCGGCGCGTCGCGTTACCCGGAGCCGGTGCTGGCGCGACGGCCCGCGTCCGCCGATACGCCGGAAGTGGTGTACCGGCAGTCCGGCGACCGCTGGCTGCTGGTGGAGTACGGGGAGCTCACGCTGGATCTGACGTTGCGCTTCCGGGTGCACGCCCTGATGTCCTCGCTGGAGCGCCAGACCATCCGCGGAGTCATCGACCTCACGCCGGGCATACGCTCCCTGCAGGTCCATTTCGACGACCGTGTGCTGCCATTGCGCCGTCTGCTGCGCCTGCTGCAGGACGCCGAGGACGCGCTGCCCGCGATCGACGACATGGTGGTTCCCACCCGGACCGTGCATCTGCCGCTGTCGTGGGACGATCCGGCGACCCGGCTTGCGATCGAGAAGTACGCCCAGTCGGTGCGCAGGGACGCGCCCTGGTGCCCGAGCAACATCGAGTTCATCCGGCGCATCAACGGCCTGGAGAGCGAGGAGGAGGTGCGGCGCATCGTGTTCGATGCCTCGTACCTGGTGCTGGGGCTGGGCGATGTCTACCTCGGCGCGCCGGTGGCCACGCCGGTCGATCCGCGCCACCGGCTGGTGACCACGAAGTACAACCCCGCGCGCACCTGGACGCCGGAGAACGCCGTCGGGATCGGTGGCGCCTACCTGTGCGTCTACGGCATGGAGGGCCCGGGCGGCTACCAGTTCGTCGGCCGCACCGTGCAGATGTGGAACCGCCACCGCCAGACCGCCGACTTCCGCGACGGCAAGCCCTGGCTGTTGCGTTTCTTCGACCAGATCCGCTTCCACCCGGTGAGCGAGCGCGAACTGCTTCGGATGCGTGAGGACTTCCCCCTCGGCAGGTACCGGCTGCAGGTGGACGAGGGTGAATTCCGCCTGCGGGACTACCGGCGTTTCCTGGCCGACAATGCCGACGCCATCGCCGCCTTCAAGGCGCGACAGCAGGCGGCCTTCGAGGCCGAGCGCGAGCGCTGGCGCGCCAGCGGGCAGGCCGAGGTCGCCAGCGACGTCCTGATCGCGCAGGCCGGGCCGGACAGCGAACTGGACCTGCCGGAGGGTGCTGTCTCGGTCGCGACGCAGGTGGCAGGCAACGTCTGGCGCGTGCCGGTCGAGGCCGGCCAGCACGTCGCTGCCGGTGACACGCTGGTGATCGTGGAGTCGATGAAGATGGAGATTCCCGTGACGGCTCCGGTGGCGGGCACCGTGCTGCGCCTGTTCTGCCGCGAGGGTGCCCAGGTGGCGGCCGGCCAGGACCTGCTTGTCGTCGTGAAGCGCTGAGCGATGCACCTCCGCGCGAAGACCGCACCTGCGCGATGACCGGTTCAATCATGATTCCGGCGTGGTGCCGGTTGCCTGCCTCACGGCGACTGCGCGGCACTGCCGGATCGGGGCCACGCGCCTCTCATCCTTTCCATTGAGTCTTTCATGACCGAGCTTCCCGATCTGTCGATCTCCTCCCTGGCAGCGCGCTACCGCGATGGCAGCCTGACGCCCACGGCCCTGATGGCGCAGCTCGCGCCGCGACTGCACGCGCCCGATGACCACTGCGCCTGGATCCACCGGCTGCCGCCGCATGTCCTGCACGACATGGCGGCACGACTGGAGGCGAGGGATCCGTCCACGTTGCCGCTGTACGGTATTCCCTTCGCCATCAAGGACAACATCGATCTGGCCGGTGCCCCGACCACGGCGGCGTGCCCGGCCTTCTCCCACGTGGCGGAACACAGCGCGACGGTGGTGCGGCGGCTGGTCGACGCGGGTGCCATTCCGCTGGGCAAGACCAATCTGGACCAGTTCGCCACCGGGCTGGTGGGTACGCGTTCTCCCTATGGCGCGGCACGCAACAGCTTCGATCCGGAGTACGTTTCCGGCGGGTCGAGCAGCGGATCGGCGGTGGCGGTGGCCCTCGGTCTGGCCAGCTTCAGCCTGGGCACGGACACGGCCGGTTCCGGGCGGGTACCGGCTGCCTTCAACAACCTGATCGGCCACAAGCCCACGCGCGGCCTGCTCTCCGGCACCGGGATGGTGCCGGCGTGCCGCTCGCTCGACACGATCTCGGTGTTCGCCCTGACGGCCGAGGACGCGGCGCGGGTCATGGCGGTGGCGGCCGCCCACGACGAGGCGGATCCGTTCTCGCGGCGCAGCGAGGCGTCCGGGTTCGCGCTCGGCCATGTCTTCCGCTTCGGTGTCCCGCGGGCGGACAACCTGAAGTTCTTCGGCAATCAGGACTACGCCACGCTGTTCCAAGAGGCCGTGGAGACCCTGCGCGGCCTTGGCGGAGAGGCCGTCGA
>JBEICA010000372.1:0-2800 GCA_040373665.1 Burkholderiales bacterium
CGTGTCCGGCCGCCAGCATCATCGCGGAGGCCTTGGCCACCTCGCGTGCCTGCTCGTAGACCGAGATGTACGACTTCAGGGTGCCGTCCACCTGTTCGATGCGCGCCAGGGCGGCATCGACGAGTTCGAGCGGTGACACCTCGCGTTTCACGACCAGACGGCTCGCCTCGGTCAGGGTGAGGTCGAGGAGGGGATTGCGGCCCGTGGTGGTCGTGCTCATGCCGCGGTCTCCTCATCGCCCGCGGGCTGGTGAATGAAGACGGTTGCCGGCACCAGGGTCTGGTATTGCGCCTGACTCATCTTGGCGCTCAGGGCGTTGGCCTCCGGCACCCAGGCCTGGAGGATGCCGGCGACACCGGCTTCCCGCGCCGGGGCGAGCGGCAGGGCGGCGTATGCGGCGAGGTCTCGGACCAGCGTCACCGGGATGACGGGGTCGCTTGTCGGGTTGGGGTCCTGGCTCATGCGAAATGTCCTTTCATTGAAGCGGCAGGGAAAGCGCCTCCCGCGCGGCCAGAGCCCATCGAACCACGGACGCCACCTCGAGATGAGGCAAGGCTCGCCGGTACCGGGCACCGCGATACCGACGGAAGGCCAGCATCTCATCGTCCACAGGGGCGCGATCGTGCTGTCCGCCGGCGCGGGAGTCACTGGCGTCGAGTGTACCTCTGGCGGCAGGGGGCTCGCCGCCCGGATGCCGTGGCGGAGCCCACTCAGCCCGGCAGCGAGGCAAGCACCGCGTCGATGCGTGGGTAGTCCGGGTCCAGGTCACGGGCGCGGTTGAATGCCCCCCGGGCCTCGTCGAAGCGTCCGAGCTGGCGGAGGGCCTGGCCGAGATTGAAGTGCGCCCGCGCCCGCGCGCCGACCGTGCGCGCCACCTCGGGGTAGCGCTCCAGTGCGCGCCGCAGAGAGCCCTCGGCGCGAGTCGCATCCCCTGAGAGCAGGTTTGCCACCCCGAGCATCTCGTGTGCTTCGGCGAGTGCGGGCTCGAGCGCAAGCGCCACCTCGAACCGGGTGATGGCCGCGGCGGTCTGGCCCTCGTTCAGATCGAGCACGCCGAGCTGGAAGGCGCTCTCGGCGTTCGGGCTCGCGGAAAGCGAACGCTCATAGGCGCTCCTGGCTTCGCCGGACCGGCCCACGCGTGCGAGTTCCTGGCCCTGCTCGTAGTGGTAGCGCCACTCGAGCATGAAGCGCGCGTCGCCCGGGGCCTCGACGTCTCCCCGGCCCGAGTACGCTGCCGTCGCGCCGCTGGCGTCCGTGGCGCCGACCACCATGATGTTGTCCAGACCGCAGGCCGCCGGGCAGACCGCCACGGCCGGGCCGAAGTTGCCCGCGGCCACCACGAAAAGGATGTCCGGGTGGCGGGCGATTGCCGCGCAGAGGGACGGATGTTGGTCGGGACCGCCCCGGAAGCCGAGGCTCATGTTGACGCAGCGTGCACCCTGGGTCGCGACCCAGTCGATGGCTTCGACGACCGCCTGCGGGTGGACGCGGCCCTGAGCGTCGGTGACCTTGGCGCTGACGATGGCCATGCGCGGGCTCGTATGGCCTTTCGCATAGAGAAGCTGCAGCGCAACAGCAGTCCCGTGGCCCAGCCGGTCGTCCGGGTCGTCACCGGTGAAGTCCCGGCAGGCGCGCAGATATCCAGCGATCTGGGGATGGTCGCGAGCGACACCGGAGTCGATCAGGCCGACGACGATGGCGTCGGCCGGCGAGCGACCGCCTGGGGCGATACCGGGGAAGAAGAACCGCTGACCGTCGGTTGGCGTCGCCGCGCCGGCGGGGCCCATCAGCTCGCCGAGGCTCTCGGTCTGTATGCTCGTCATGGTGGTGTCCCTCACGTCGATGCCGTTCAACCGGGGAGCCAGTCGCGGAGGCGCGCCTGGGCTGGCGGGTGGGAGAACAACGTGGTGTGGATGATTCCGGCGTCCAGCGGAACCAGATGACAGCGGTCCGCGGGAATCGGGAAGGCCGGATTGCCGTTGCCTCCGTGGACGCCGGGCTGGGGCACCACCAGGTCGTTGGGCACATCCGAGAACACGCGGTCCATGACAGCATCGGCCACCTTGCCCGTCAGCAGTGCCCTGAGGCCCGCGTCGGTGGGTTCGAAATCGGCTGCGATCGCGTGATATCCGCTGCCGTCCTCATGGCCGCCATTGAGGGTCGCGAGGAAGCTCCCGCCCGGGCGCATCGCGGCGAGACCATCGAGCCCGCGCAGCGCGCCGTGACCGAGGACCTTGAGGGCGGTCAGGATGACCTCCAGCGTCTCGGTGACCACGCCTGTCGGGAACAGGTTGAGCGCCGTGGTGTATCGGTCGAGCATCCGGACCATGTGGTCGGGGTGGGTGAGCGCGGTGCCGTTGTTGGGCACGCCGGCGAATACCACCCGCCTGACCCGCAGGGCAGCAGTGTCGAGTCCGAACGCGGAGGGCTGTTGCGCGAGCGTGCGCGCGACCAGGCCGCCGCGGCTGTGGCAGACGATGTCCAGCTGCAGGCGGAGGTTGCGCGGCAATTGCGCCAGCAGCCACTCGACATTGCGCCGCGGATCATGCGAGAGCGTGTAGTGGTTGAAGGCGAACACGCGGCCGCCGTAGCGGTGATGCAGTTCGGCAAAGGTGTCGTCGGAGATCTCCGCGAAGGCGCTGTGGGCGGTGCTGAAGGTGCCGTGGATGAACAACAGCGACGGCCCGGCGGCCAGACGGCCCCAGTCGGCAGGCGCCAGCGCCGGTCCCGCGGGGTCGCGGAAGTTCCCGGGCGAGAAATCTCGCAGCCCGTAGGGCCGCTTCGCGGTTTCCCAGCGCTC
>JBEICA010000447.1:0-1551 GCA_040373665.1 Burkholderiales bacterium
GCTGGAAGTCGACGGTATCTTTGATCCCGATGTAGTGAAAGGGCACCAGCGAGTCTTCGGCGATACCGTCTCCGATGGATGCGTACCATGCGAGGTGGTCGTCAAACAGAGATGCAATATCCACGCCGTCTGCACGATCGGGTGTGGCGGTGAGTCCAAGGATGAAGCTGCAGTTCAGCCGCGCCAGGACGCGGCGATATCCCGGAGCGTGGGCATGATGCACTTCGTCGATCACGACATAATCGAACTGCTGTTCCGCCAGCAGCGTCAGGCCTTCCGGGCGCGCCAGTTTCTGGATGGTGGCGACGGTCAGGAGGCCGTTCAGTTCATCGCGGTTTCCGGCAAACCATGAAGACGCGGCCGGGGTAAAGGCCTGGTCCAGCACGAGTGACAGTGTGGCCTCGGCCTGGGCCAGCAGATGGGCGCGATGGGCAATGACGAGGACTCGGGGCCGCCGTCCGAGTGTCAGTCCGAACTGCAGCGCATCGAACGCGGCCAGCCAGGTCTTGCCCATACCCGTGGCAACGGCCACGAGAGCGCGGGTGTACCCGGACTGGCGAATCGACTGCAGGGAATCCAGAGCCCGGCGCTGCCATGGTCGCGGCGTGAAGCCCTGCAGGCGGTGATCGACCGCCGGGGATTCGGGGCGGTCCGCCTGGGCCGTCCGCACACGCTCGGCATAGCTGTCGATCAGCGGCGAGGATAGGGGAGACGCCAGTTGCCAGAGCTCGGCGAATTCGGAAGCGACCTGAGCATGCGCCAGCGGGGCCGCATGACTTTCGCTCAGCAGGTTCCACTCCACCCCCGTTTGCAGGGCTGGTCGGGAAAGATTGCTGCTGCCCACCGCAATAAATCCTGAATGGTCGTCCAGGATGTGCCAGGCCTTGGGATGAAACGATGCTGGAGCACCGGGCAGTCGGTCGAGTTCAATCAGGCGGACCTGCAGGCGCTGCTCATGAAGCTCATCAGCGATCAGTTCGGACCAGCCCAGCAGACGTCGCAGCGCCAGCGGGTCCGAGATGCAGAGGTAGTCACTGACAAGAATGCGGATGCGGGCATGATTGCGGAGCGCCAGAAACACCTGTTGCTCGATCACGTCCAGACCCGAAAGTTGAACGAAGGCCGCGAGAATATCGACAGCGCGGGCTCCGGCGATTCGCCACGCGAGGTGATCCCACAGCGGTGACCGGGGAACTCCAGCGGCCAGCATCAGCGGCGGGCGTTGATGAGGCGCGAGGCTCGAAAGATCCGTCGCTCGCAAACCGCGAAACTCTGCTGAATCCGAAGCCCCCGAACCGGGTGGGGCGACATCGGGTGTGGTCTGGTTCGCGGGTGGTGTCTGAGCAGAATCAACGGGTGTTGGGGGCGCGAGGTAGTTTCCCCTTGTCGGGATGACATGACGCACGCCCCCACGCGGATCGGGTACGTCGCCATGATAACGCGGGATCACGTGAATATGAACATGGGGCACCGTTTGTCCAGCCGCATCCCCGGCATTGAAGCCGACGTTGTATCCATCCGGCCTGGGCTGCAGTCGCTGGTCCAGCAGCA
>JBEICA010000375.1:0-2791 GCA_040373665.1 Burkholderiales bacterium
GACACCACGCCGATGCGGCCCTTGCGGTGGATGTGGCCCGGCATGATGCCGATCTTGATCTCCTCGGGTGTGATCACGCCCGGGCAGTTCGGCCCCACCAGAACGGTGCGGCGGTTCTCCTTGCGCATGCGGTCGCGCACTTCGATCATGTCGCGCACCGGGATGCCCTCGGTGATGCAGATCACCAGGTCCAGATCGGCCTCCACCGCCTCCCAGATCGCCGCGGCAGCACCGGGCGGCGGCACGTAGATCACCGAGGCGTTGGCGCCGGTCTGCCGCTTCGCGTCGGCCACCGAAGCGAAGATCGGGATGCCCTCGAAGTCCGTGCCCGCCTTGGTCGGGTGCACGCCCGCCACGAAGCATTCGCCGCCATTGGCGTACTCGCGGCACATGCGCGTGTGAAACTGACCCGTCTTGCCCGTGATGCCCTGGGTGACGACCCGCGTGTTCTTGTCGATGAGGATGGACATGTTGCGCTGTTCTCTCAGTGGGCCCCGGCGGCGGCCACCACCTTCTCGGCGGCCTGCGCCATGTTGTCGGCGGTGATGATGGGCAGGCCGGACTTCGCGAGGATGTCCTTGCCCAGATCCTCGTTGGTGCCCTTCATGCGCACCACCAGCGGCACGCCGAGCTGCACCTCGCGGGCCGCCGTCACCACGCCGTTGGCGATGGTGTCGCACTTCATGATGCCGCCGAAGATGTTCACCAGGATCGCCTTCAGGTTCGGGTTGCGCAGCATGATCTTGAAGGCCTCGGTCACCTTCTCCGCCGTCGCGCCGCCACCCACGTCCAGGAAGTTGGCCGGGCTGCCGCCGTAGAGCTTGATGGTGTCCATGGTGGCCATCGCGAGGCCGGCTCCGTTCACGAGGCAGCCGATGTCACCGTCGAGCGAGATGTAGGACAGATCGAAACGCGAGGCCTCGATCTCGGCGGGATCCTCCTCGTCCAGATCGCGCATGGCCACGATGTCCGGATGACGGAACAGCGCGTTCGAATCGAAATTCATCTTCGCGTCCAGCGCCACCACCTTGCCGTCGCCTGTCAGGATCAACGGGTTGATTTCCGCCAGCGAGGCGTCGGTCTCCCAGAATCCCTTGTACAGCGCCTGCAGATTGGCGCGCGCCTGCGCCACCGACGCCTCGGGGATGCCGATCTTGCGCGCCACGTCGTCCGCGTCCGCGTCGGTCAGGCCGACCGCCGGGTCCACGTACACCTTGTGGATCTTCTCCGGCGTGTGCTCGGCGACTTCCTCGATGTCCATCCCGCCTTCGCTCGAGGCCATCACGCACACCTGCTGCGTACCCCGATCGACCACCAGGCCAACGTACAACTCCTTGCGGATGTCGGCACCCTCCTCGATCAGCAGCCGGCGCACCTTCTGCCCCTCCGGCCCGGTCTGATGGGTCACCAGCTGCATGCCCAGAATCTTCGAGGCCCAGTCGCGCACCTCATCCAGCGAACGGGCCACCTTCACCCCCCCGCCCTTGCCCCGCCCCCCGGCGTGGATCTGGGCCTTCACCACCCAGACGCTGCCGCCCAGGGTCTCGGCGGCCTTCACCGCCTCGTCGACCGAAAAACACGGGATGCTGCGCGGCGTCGCGACACCGAACGACCGCAGTATTTCCTTGGCTTGGTATTCGTGGACTTTCATGAGTGCCTCGTGCGCCGCCGACGGCGCCAGGTCGGATGGAAACGTGCGAGTATATCCAGATCGGGGTCGGACCTCGGACACGCGTTGATCGAAAAAGCTTTTTCGGCAAAAAACCCCGGTTTTTCGGGCTTAGCGACCTGTTTTCCGGGTCATTTTAAGCGAGCTCTGCCCCGGAGCATCGTCCGCGCCGTCCCGCGTTTCCGACGAGACCAGAGCGTTCAGGTCCCCTGGGGGCCGGCATCCCTTTCGAGGCCTCGCGCGGACGCCTTGGAACGCCATTTTCGAGGGCAAAAATGGCCCTCTAAGCGCCAAAACACCCCATTTTCCCTGCCTTTTTCCCTTCACATCATGGGGTTACCTTGGTCCGACCCCGATTCGGGGGTTGCCGCGGTGCAGCGGAGGGGTCATAATTAGCAGCCTCATGAGGTGAGTGCTAGCAACCTCGTGTCGATCTGAACACCAGCCGCACTTTCAAGGAGATAGTCAATGAAGATTCGTCCTCTGCACGATCGCGTGATCGTCAAGCGCCTGGAAGAGGAGCGCAAGACCGCTTCCGGCATCGTCATCCCCGACACCGCCGCCGAGAAGCCGGACCAGGGCGAGATCGTCGCCGTCGGCACGGGCAAGGTGCTGGAAGACGGTAAGGTGCGTGCGCTTGAAGTCAAGCCCGGCGACCGCGTGCTGTTCGGCAAGTACTCGGGCCAGACCGTCAAGGTCGAGGGCGAGGAACTCCTCGTCATGCGCGAGGAAGACATCATGGGCGTGATCGAGGCCTGATCGGCCCCACCCCGTAGCCAGACCCCAGTTTCAGGAGAATTCCGACATGGCAGCCAAAGAAGTCAAGTTTCATGATTCCGCCCGTCACCGCATCGTGGCCGGCGTCAACGTCCTGGCCGACGCGGTCAAGGTCACCCTCGGCCCGAAAGGCCGCAACGTGGTGCTCGAGCGCTCCTTCGGCGCCCCGACCATCACCAAGGACGGTGTCTCCGTCGCCAAGGAAATCGAACTGAAGGACAAGTTCGAGAACATGGGCGCGCAGATGGTCAAGGAAGTCGCTTCCAAGACCTCTGACAACGCCGGCGACGGCACCACCACCGCCACCGTGCTGGCCCAGTCCATCGTGCGCGAGGGCATGAAGTA
>JBEICA010000067.1:0-15076 GCA_040373665.1 Burkholderiales bacterium
AACGAACGGATCGAATGCTATGCAGATCCGATCCGGGGCACACCCGGAATGCCGATGTGCTCACCATGCGCGACCGTCCGTGGCATCTGGCGCGACGACATCGCGCCGTGAAGCCGGGAGCCCCCATCGAACGCGCCGACCACGCCCTCAGCCGAAGACGCGGTGCCGGGCCACGGCCCCGGCGTCCCACTCCAGGCCGATGCCGGGCCGATCCTCGGCCGTGACATGGCCGTCGACGATGCGCAGCGGCTCCTGCAGCAGTCCGCGCGCCACGTCCATCACCTCGAGCCAATGGCAGGTCGGTGTGGCGGCAAGCAGGTGGGCGCTGGCCTCGGCGAACAGATGGGAGGACATCGGCAGCCCGGCCGCCCGGGCAAGGGCCGCGGCTTCGAGCCAGCCACTCACTCCCTGGATGAACTGGGCATCGGGCATCACCAGATCCATGGCGGCGGTATCGATGGCCACGGCCATGTCCGCCGGTCCCTGGAAGTTCTCGCCGATCTGGATCGGCGTCGCCGTGGCATCCGCGATCCTCGCACAGCCGCGAAAATCGTCCGCAGCGACCGGCTCCTCGATCCAGGTCAGCCCCTCGTCGTCCAGTACCCGGCAGCGCGCCAGGGCCTCGGGCACGGTGAGCGACTGGTTGTAGTCCACCATCAGGGCGACGCGATCACCGAGCACCCCGCGGGCGGCGCGGATGGCTGCCAGATCCTCGGCCAGGGTGGCGAATCCAGCCTTGATCTTCAGGCCGGCGTAGCCGCCGGCCAGGGCCTCCTCGGCGATCGCCACGACTTCCGTCGCATCGTACAGGCCGACGCTGAAGTACGCCGGCACGGGTCGTGGCTCGGCCCCCAGGGCCCGCACCAGTGGCTCCCCCCGCGCGCGCGCCCAGGCATCCCAGAGCGCCATGTCCAGGCCTCCAAGGGCGGCGCCCACGAGATTCTTGACTCCGAGCAGACGACATCGCCGCTGCAGGAAGGCATGCAGGTCACGCGGCGCCAGCGGCATGCCGGCGATCATCCGCCCCAGCCCGCCGATGGTGTGCTCCAGCGCCGGCAGCAGTTCCGGCAGGTAGACATCGGCGTAGGCGCGTCCCTCCACGCCCTCATCGGTGAGCACGTCGATGAGCACAAGGGGGAATTTCTCGACATGGCCCGAGGCCGTGCGCAATGGTCGCGGCAGCGGGGCGAGAACAGGTGTCGTGCGTACGCTTTCGATCTTCATGATGGATTCCTAGTCGTCGCGAAAACCTGACCTGGCGAGCACCGGTCAGGCGATGCAGTAGCCGCCATCCACGGGCAGCACCGCCCCGGTCACGTAGCGGGCCTCGTCGGAGACGAGAAAGGCGATCACGTCACCGACTTCGCGCGGGCTGCCCCAGCGCCCCAGGGGAATGCGCTGGGTGATGGCCTGACTGCGCGCCGGATCGGTGCGCGCGCGAGAGGACAGCTGCGTCTCGATCCACCCGGGCGCCACCGCGTTCACCCGCACACCCAGGGGCGCGAAGGCTGCCGCGTGCGAGCGTGTCAGCGACACCACGGCACCCTTGCTCGCGGAATAGGCCGGGTTGCGGGCAGAGCCGAAGGAGCTCCACACCGAAGCGACGTTGACGATGGCGCCGCGACCCGCCGCCAGGGCATCCCGGAACAGCACGCTGGCGCGTTCGGTCCCCATCAGATTGACGTCGATGACGCTGCGGAAACCCGTGCCATCGAACTCCTGGCCATCATGCAGGATGACCCCGGCCGAGTTGACCAGTGCGTGGACCACGGGATGCCTTGCCGCGAACGCCGCGAGGGCACTCTCGTCGGTGACGTCGAGCGCGTCGAAGGGAAGGATGGCGGGCCATTGCGCATCACGATCGCGTCCGGCGCACTGGACGCTCCATCCCTTCTCCGCCAGCACCTCGGCCGTCGCGCGGCCGATGCCGGTGCCGCCGCCGATGACGACGGCGATCCTGGATTCACTCATCTGTTCCCCCTGCGGTTGGCCGGCCCACGGCGCCCGATGCACCGCCGGGCCGGCGACGTGATGTCACTGGAGTCGGACCACTTTGCCCGGATTCATGAGGTTGCGCGGGTCCAGTGCGCGCTTGACCGCGCGCATGAGGTCGAGCTCCACCTCCGTCTTGTAGCGCGCCGCCTCATCGCGCTTGACCTGTCCGAGACCGTGCTCGGCACTGATGCTGCCGTGAAATTCATGAACCAGATCGTGCACGACGGCATTGATCGCCAGGGTCTCGCGCGCGAATGCGTCGTCGGCCCAACCGACCGGGCGGGTCATGTTGTAGTGGAGATTACCGTCGCCCAGATGACCGAACGGCACGATGCGGATGTCGGGAATGCGCCGACGCAGCGCCTCCCCGGTGACCGCGAGGAACTCGGGGATGCGGGAAATCGGCACCGAGATGTCATGCTTGATGCTGTATCCGGCCCGGGTCTGCGCTTCGGGGATGTGCTCCCTCACGTGCCAGAAGGCCCGCGCCTGCGCAACGCTCTGGGCGACTGCTGCATCGGTCAGGTTTCCCGCCCCGAGTTGCGACTCCAGCAAGGCCAGAATGCGATCCTGCAGGCCGTCCTGGTCCTCGGCGTCGGTGGCTTCGAGCAGGACATGCCAGGGATGGGACGAATCGAGAGGCGACTGGGCGCCGTCGACCAGGTCCAGCGTCAGGCGCAGGGGCAGGTCGGCCATGAGCTCGAAGGCCGTGAGCCGGGCCCCCAGTGCCTCCTGGGCGGCCGACAGCAGGCGTACCGCCGCCTCGGGTGTTGGCAGACCGGCCCAGGCGGTGACGCTCGCCCGCGGCAACGGAAACAGCTTGAGCACAGCCGCGGTGATGATGCCCAGCGTGCCCTCGGCGCCCACGAACAGCTGCTTGAGGTCGTAGCCGGTGTTGTCCTTGCGCAGCCCGCGCAGTCCGTCCCAGACACGGCCGTCGGGCAGGACCACCTCCAGGCCGAGCGTGAGATCGCGCGTGTTGCCGTAGCGCAGCACGTGCACGCCACCCGCATTGGTCGACAGGTTGCCGCCGATCATGCAGCTGCCCTCGGCCCCGAGGCTGAGGGGGAACAGCCGGTCCACCTCCGCGGCGGCGCGCTGCACCTGCTGCAGCACGCAGCCCGCCTCGACGGTGATGGTGTTGTTGTCCCGGTCGACCGAGCGGATGCGGTTCATGCGCCGCAGGTTGAGCACCACGGGACGGTCACCGGGCTCCGGCGTGGCGCCGCCGCACAGGCCGGTGTTGCCGCCCTGTGGCACGACCGCCACCCCCGCATCGGCACAGAGGCGGACGACCTCGGCGACCTGGCCGGTGGAGCGGGGCAGGACGACCGCGAGCGCTTCTCCGCGCAGCCGCCGCCGCCAGTCCACCAGATGGGGCTCGAGGTCCGCCTCCGCGGTCAGCAGGTCAGCGGGCGCGAGCACCTGCGCAAGACGTTGCAGCAGCTCCACTGCACCCCCTCCTCAATCGAGCAGTCCTTCGAACAGCCGCGTGCTGATGTAGCGCTCGCCGAAGGACGGAATGATGACGACCACCAGCCGACCTGCATTTTCGGGTCGGCGCGCGACCTCCAGGGCGGCACAGGTGGCAGCCCCGGACGAGATGCCGACCAGCAGCCCCTCCTCGGTGGCCATGCGGCGGGCCATGGCGAAGGCGTCGTCGTTGCCGACCCGGACAATCTCGTCGTAGACGGCGGTGTTGAGGATCTCGGGCACGAACCCGGCGCCGATGCCCTGTATCGGGTGCGGCCCCTTCTGTCCGCCGGACAGCACCGGGGACGCCTCCGGCTCCACCGCCACGCAGCGGAAACCCGGCTTGCGCGCCTTCAGCACCTCGCCAACCCCGGTGATGGTCCCGCCGGTGCCGATACCGGACACCAGGATGTCAGCCTGCCCGTCCGTGTCTCGCCAGATCTCCTCGGCGGTGGTCTGGCGATGGATCGCGGGGTTGGCCGGATTCGCGAACTGCTGGGGAATCAGGTAGCGCGAATCGGCCGCCGCCATCTCCTGCGCCTTGCGGATCGCGCCGCCCATGCCCTCCGGCCCCGGCGTCAGGATGAGTTCGGCGCCGTAGGCGCGCAGCAGCGCCCGCCGCTCGCGGCTCATGGTCTCGGGCATGACGATGGCGAGCCTGTAGCCGCGTGCCGCGCACACGAACGCCAGCGCGATGCCGGTGTTGCCACTGGTGGGTTCGAGGATCACCGTATCCGGCTTGATGAGGCCGGCCCGCTCGGCCGCCTCGATCATGGACACGCCGATGCGATCCTTGACGCTGTGTGCGGGATTGAAGAACTCGAGCTTGGCGACGACCTGCGCATGACAGCCCGCCGTGACGCGGTTGAGCCGCACCAGCGGGGTGTTGCCGATCAGTTCGGTGATGCTGGAGGCAATTCTCATCGGGAATTCTCCTGCCGGATGCCTTCGTTTCAGGGGCGCAGATTGTGACGCAATGCGCGACTCCCCGCACGGACCGGCCTGCAGATCCTGTCACGCAACGGACGGTATCGCATCCCGCTACGGTCGACGCGAACGATCACGCGCGCCCATGTCGTCGATAAGGTACGCCGCGTCGCCGACGTCGCACACGCAGGGCATCGCGATCCGCGGCCGCGCCGACAACCTCTTCGACACCGACACAAAGGAGACCATCCATGAAAAATAGATTCATTCCAACTTTCCTGCTTGCCGTCGCCCCCCTCCTCGGCACCCTGTTGCCTGGCCAGGGCGGGGCGGCCGTGATGCTGAACGCATCCAGTCTGGTGCCCGGACAGGTCGTCATCAGCGAGCTGATGATCGACCCGACCAAGGTCAGCGACAGCAATGGCGAGTGGTTCGAGATCCACAACCCGTTCAGTGTGCCCATCGACCTGCAGGGACTGGTGGTCGAGAGCCAGACCGGCACGACCCTCGAGCGCTTCAGCATCGCCGGACCGGCGGTGATCCCGGCGGGAGGGTGGTTCGTGCTCGGCCGCACCACGAGCATGACGGCCAACGGCGGAGTGCCGGTCGACTATGCCTGGGGCTCCGCCCTGTCATTCGGCAATGGCGCCGACTTCCTGCGCCTTGCCAATGCCGGCGGCCAGATCCTTGCCCAGGTGTCGTGGTCGACCTCGACCGCCGGTCGCAGTCTCGAAATCAAGACCGCCACCCTGCCGCTGCTGGATCACGGCAACTACGTACATGGCAGCGCCACCTATGGCCTCGGCGATTTCGGGACGCCGGGGCTGCGCAACACGAGCCCGATGAGCCTCTCCGGTCTGGTTCAGCCGGGCGCCGTGGCCCTGTCCGACCTCGCCACGCCACCGGTCCCGGAGCCCGGCACCTATGCGCTCCTGGCCGCGGGACTGGGCTGCCTGGCACTCGGACGCAAACGCCTCACCGGCGTGCGCTGAATCGTGGTGCTCCCGGCGCGTCGCGTCATTTCCCGGGGGGAGGCGCGGCCCGCGGCCGGGGCTGGCTCAGGGGGCCGTGATTTCGAGGTTGTCGATGAGACGGGTGGCGCCGAGTTTCGCGGCGCCGAGCACCACGAGTTCGCGCTCGTCCGGGTCCGGCTGCATGAGCGTGCGGCGCGAGCGGACCACCACGTAATCGACATGCCAGCCGTGCCGGGCAAGCAGGGCATCCGCGGCGAATTCGAGCGCCTCGAAATTGCGATCCCCGCCTTCGACGGCCCGCTGCACCTCGTCCAGCGCCTGATGCAGCCGGGGCGCCTCGCGCCGCTCCTCAGGGCTGAGGAACCGGTTGCGCGACGACAGCGCCAGCCCGTCGTCGGCGCGGCAGGTCTCGGCCGCCACGATGGTCAGCGGCAGAGACAGTTGCGACACCATGTGCCGCACGATGTTGAGTTGCTGGTAGTCCTTCTTGCCGAACACGGCCGCCTGGGGCTGGACCATGTTGAACAGTTTCAGCACCACGGTGGCCACACCGCGGAAATGGCCCTGGCGGAAACGCCCCTCGAGTTTGTTGGCGATGGGCGGCGGATCGACCATGAACACCTGCGGCTCGGGGTACATCTCGGACTCGTCCGGATGAAACACCACCTGGCAACCCGCCGCCTCGAGCTTGGCGCAGTCCTCCTCGAAGGTCCGGGGATACCGGTCGAAGTCCTCGCCCTGTCCGAACTGGAGACGGTTCACGAAGATGGTGGTCACGGCCAGCGGCGCCGCCTCCAGAGCCAGCCGAACCAGGCTCAGGTGCCCGTCGTGGATGTTGCCCATGGTGGGCACGCAGGCGACTTTGCCTTCTGAGGCGAGCCGCGCACGCAGCGCGCCGACGCTCCGGATGATCTCGATGGACATGGCGGCTCAGCTCGAGAGAATCCGGGTACCGGGCGCCTCCATGGCAGTGCTGCTATGGCGCATCGTGCGTTCTCCGTGAACGGGGTGGACCTTGTTGTTGGTATGTGTGGCCAGTGAAGCGGGGGCACGCGGCCGCCGGACTTGTCAGGCCCCGAGATTGAAGTACTCGCGCGCTCCGCGCATCTCGGTGATGCGGCGCAACAATAGCGCAAAGTCTTCTTCGCGATCAACAAAGTTCAGCCGCTCGCTGTTGACCACCAGCAAGGGGGCGGCGCTGTAGTCGTGAAAGAACCGGCTGTAGGCTTCCGCCAGCCTTGCGAGGTAGGGTTCACTGAGGTTTCGCTCATAGCCCATGCCCCGGCGCCGCACGCGCTCGGACAGCGTTCGGGGCGACGCCTGCAGGTAGATCACCAGATCCGGCGCAGGCGCCTGCGGAGCCAGGTGGTCGAAGATCTTCCGGTACAGACCGAGTTCGTCGTCGGACAGCGTGAGACGTGCGAACAGAGGATCCTTGTCGAAGAAAAAATCCGCCACCGTTACACCCTTGAACATGTCCGCCTGACGAAGGGCGCGGACCTGCTCGACCCGCTGGAACAGGAAGAAAAGCTGCGCCGGCAGTGCGTGACGCTCCGGGTCGTCGTAGAAGCTCCGCAGGAACGGGTTGGACGCCGGATCCTCCAGCAGCAGCTCCGCCTCGAGGGCCTCGGACAGCCGCCGGGCGAGGCTGGACTTGCCCGCGCCGATCGGGCCCTCCACCACCACGTAGCGCAATCGCTCAGGCCACGACGAGACCACCGGCAGGCTCCGTTCGTTGTTGTTGCCTCAGCCTCTGCGCGATCTCGGACACCGTATCGCCCGCGACGAGGCGCAGCCCGGGTGCCAGTTCGGACAAGGGAACCATGACAAATGCGCGGTCGGTCATGCGCGGATGCGGGACCGTGAGGCCGGGCTCATCGATGTGCGCATCTCCATAGAGCAACAGATCCAGATCCAGGGTACGCGGGCCATTGGGAACATCACGCGTGCGACCCTGCCACTGCTCGATGGCCAGCAGGGCCTCGAGCAGGGCACGGGGGCTCAGCGTGGTGCGCAGCCTGGCGACGGCGTTGAGGAAGTCCGGTTGCTCGAGCAACCCCACGGGTGCGGTGCGGTAGACCCGGGACACGGCCTCGAGGGTGCTGTGGGGCAGCCGCCCCAGCGCTGCCGTGGCCACGGCCAGCTGCGCCTCGGGGTCACGCAGATTGGAGCCAAGCCCGATGTAGGCATCCACGGGATTCATCGGGGCGTTCCGCTTGTTCAGCCGGCTTCTGGCGGGGCGGCATCCGCGCCGCCATCCGTCGCCCCGCGGCCGCCTCCGCGCCGGCGCCTGCGCCGCTTCGTCCCGGGCACCTGGGCGACACCTGCGATCATCTCCTCGCGCTCGGAGTCCGAAACGTCCTGGAAACGGGTCCACCACTGACCGAGCTCCGGGTCGACTTCGCCGCTCTCGCATCGCAGGATCAGGAAATCGTAGCCGGCGCGGAACTTGGGGCTCTCCAGCACCCGGTAGGGGCGCTTGCCGCTGCGCTGGTCGAAACGCCACTGCAGCAGCCAGATCTCCTTCATGTCGGTGCCGAAACGCCGGGGGATCGCGATCTTCTCGGCCTGCACGGACAGCACCTGATCCATCGCCTCGTGCATGGCCGGCACGGGCGGCACGCCGCGATCCTTGGCCGCATTCCATGCCGCCAGCACCTCGTGCCACAACAGCGCAGCGAACAGGAAACCGGGCGACACGCCCTTGTCGGCGAGGATGCGCTCGTCGGTGCGCTGCAGGGCGAGCGTGACGAAGCGCTCCCCCAGGGGTTGCTCGAGGATGACGTCAAGCAGGGGCAGAAGGCCGTGGTGCAGCCCCTCGCTCCGGAGCCGGCCGACACAGGCCACGGCGTGCCCGGACAGCAGCAGTTTGAGCATCTCCTCGAACAACCGCGCCGGCGGCACGTTCTGAATGAGGGAAGCCATGCGGGTGATGGGCGCGCGGGTGGCAGCATCGATCTCCAGGCCGAGCTTCGCAGCCAGCCGGACGGCGCGCAGCATGCGGACCGGATCCTCGCGGTAGCGCACCACCGGATCGCCGATGATGCGCAGGGTGCGCGCGTCGACGTCGTGCACACCGCCGCAGTAGTCGAGCACCTCTTCCGTGGCGGGATCGTAATAGAGCGCGTTGACAGTGAAATCGCGGCGCACGGCATCGTCAGACTGGGCCCCGAAGACATTGTCCCGCAGCAGGCGCCCGTGCGCGTCCTGCATCCGCGTGTCGTCACCGTCCCCGTTGTGCATGGCACGGAAGGTCGACACCTCGACTGTGTCCTGACCGCACATCACGTGCACCAGACGGAAGCGGCGTCCGATGATGCGCGAGCGCCGGAACAGCGCGTGGACCTGCTCGGGCGTTGCGTCCGTGGCGACATCGAAATCCTTGGGAGTGCGCTCCAGCATCAGATCCCGCACCGCCCCCCCGACCACATAGGCCTTGTAGCCCTGGGCCTGCAGGGTCTCGGTCACACGCCGCGCGCAGGAACTGATGGACTCCCGGCGCACACCATGCCGGGACACCGGGATCACCTCCGGCGTGGCCGATGGAGCCCCTGCGGACGAGACCGCACGGCGGGAGAAGACTTTCTCGATGAACTTCCTGATCATGCGCAGGGGAGGCTGGAGGGTGGGTCCGCGCGAGGCAGACGCCGGGATTATACGCAGGCTGCCCCGAAGCCCGGCGGCAGACCGGTGCGATCAGGCATCAGCGCAGGCTGATGATCGGCCACCCGTGGGCAAGGGCATGGGCCTTGAGCGTCTCGTCGGGGTCGACGGCCACCGGGTGGCTGACCCGTGACAGCAGCGGCAGGTCATTGAGGGAATCGCTGTAGAACCAGGTCTCCTGGAAGAATTCCCAGTCAAGCCCGAGGCCGGCCAGCCAGGCCTCGACGCGTACCACCTTGCCCTCACGGAACGCCGGCACACCCTGAACCGATCCGGTGAACTCGCCGACCGCGTCCTCGGCCGGATCGGTGGCCACAAGGTGCTCGATGCCGAACTCGCGCGCGATGGGCCGCGTCACGAAACTGTTGGTGGCGGTGACCACTGCACGCGCATCGTGGGCGTGGCTCTGCACCAGATCGCGCGCCTTGCGGGTGATCATGGGCAGGACCTTGCTGCGCAGGTACTCGGCGCGCCATTGCTCGAGTTGCTGCCTGGAGTGCCTGGCGAGCGGCTTGAGCTGGAAGTCGAGGAACTCGTGGATGTCGAGCGTCCCGGCACGGTACTGCTCGTAGAACTCGAGGTTGCGGGCCTCGTAGACCTCGCGGTCGAGCACGCCGCGGGAGATCAGGTACTGCGCCCACTCGAAGTCGCTGTCGCCGGCGAGCAGGGTGTTGTCGAGGTCGAATAACGCGAGTTTCATGAGGTGTCCGTGTCGCTGGGGGAAATCGTGCGGTGGCAGGCGGTCGGGAGACCGGCCGCGCCAGTGCGCTCAGCCGTCGCGCAGCACCTCGCGCAACAGCGCAATCGTAAGCGGCCGGTGCCGTTCGAGTGAACTGCGGTCCAGTCGGTCCAGGGTGGCCAGCAGGGTGCGCAGATCGCGATCCGACCGCGTGAGCAGGTAGCGGGCGACATCACGGCCCATCGGCACACCGCGGGCGCGCGCGTGGCACTCGATCGCCTCCAGCTTTTCCTCGTCCGACAGGGGATGAAGCTGGTAGACGAGCCCCGACCCGAGCCGCGTGCGCAGATCCGCACGCAGATCCAGGGCTGCCGGGGGTCGTCCGCCCGCGGCGACCATGCCTCCCTGGCCGGCGTCCCGCAGCCGGTTGAACAGGTGGAACAGCGCCACCTGCCCCTCGGGAGAAAACTGCTCGACGTCGTCCACCAGCACCAGGGCTTGCACAGGCACCTCCCCGGGATCGGACCCGTCACGCCAGCGGACGGCGGGCAGACCGCGCCGCGCCGCCTCGATCTCGCATGCGCGCAGCGTGTGCGTCCTGCCGCTGCCCGGGGGGCCCCAGAGGTAGACGAAGCGCTCGCCGCCTTCGGCGGCAAGCAACTGGCGCAGCCTGTGATGCAGTTCCACGTTGCGCCCGACGATGGAGTCGTCGAAGCCGAGAGCCGCCTCGAGTCCGATGCCCAATGCCATTTGCTTCATTTCCAGGATTATCGCGGAAAGGCGGTGCCGGAGCAGCATGTGCCTGTCGCGAGCCATGCCGGGGACGGTCCGCCGGCGTCGTTCCGGTAGAATCGAGGCGTCGATGCGCGCGGAGCACGCAGGCGCCCGGCAGACGCCCACGGGCCCGGGCAGACGGCCCGGTACCGCGCGCGCATCGTCCCCCGATCCATCCCTTCGTCAGAGCCTCGAACATGACCCAGCCCGCCGGCACCACTCCCGGCATGACCTATAAAGACGCCGGCGTTGACATCGATGCCGGTGATGCCCTGGTGGAACGCATCAAGCCGCTGGCGCGCTCGACATTGCGTGACGGTGTCCTCGCCGGCATCGGCGGCTTCGGCGCCCTGTTCGAGGTGCCCCGCCGCTACAAGGAACCCGTGCTGGTATCGGGCACGGACGGCGTCGGAACCAAGCTCAAGCTCGCCTTCCAGCTGGACAGGCACGACACCGTAGGTATCGATCTCGTGGCGATGAGCGTCAACGACATCCTGGTCCAGGGTGCCGAGCCGCTGTTCTTCCTCGATTATTTCGCTTGTGGACGGCTGCACGTGGACACGGCCACCGCAGTGGTGGCGGGCATCGCCGAGGGTTGCCGGCAGGCCGGATGCGCGCTCATCGGTGGTGAGACCGCCGAGATGCCCAGCATGTATCCGGATGGCGAGTACGACCTCGCCGGCTTCGCCGTGGGCGCGGTGGAGAAGTCCGGGATCATCGATGGCCGGATGATCGCCGCGGGAGACGCTGTCGTGGCCCTCGCCTCCAGCGGTCCCCACTCCAATGGGTACTCCCTGGTGCGGCGTATCGTGGAGGTGTCAGGCGCCGACCTGGGTGCCGGGTTTGGCACATCCACCCTGGGCGAGACGCTGCTCGCGCCCACGCGCATCTACGTCCGGCCGGTACTCGCCCTGCTGCAGCAGGTGACGGTCAAGGGCATCGCCCACATCACGGGCGGCGGCATCCTGGAGAACGTGCCACGCGTCCTGCCAGAGGGTGTCAAGGCGGTGATCCATCGGGATTCGTGGTCCCTGCCCCCGGTGTTCCGCTGGCTTCAGGCCCAGGGCAGGATCGATGACACGGAACTGCATCGGGTGTTCAACTGCGGCATCGGCATGGTCGTCGTGGTGGCGCAGGAGGATGCCGGCCGCGCGGTCTCCCTGCTCCAGGCGGCGGGTGAGCAGGCGTGGATTGCCGGCACCGTCGAGCCGCGCGCCCCCGAAGAGGCCCGGACCATCGTGCGATGAGTGGCATCGTCACTCTCATCTCGGGCCGCGGCAGCAACATGCAGGCCCTGCTGGAAGCCGGGCTCCCGGTGTCGGCTGTCATCAGCAACCGACCCGACGCACGGGGACTCGAGACCGCCCAGGCCCACGGCGTCGCCGCTGAAGTCGTGGACCACAAGGCTTTCGCGAGCCGCGAAGCCTTCGACGCGGCCCTTCTCGAGGCAGTGCTGTCCCACCACCCGTCCCTCGTCGTGCTGGCGGGGTTCATGCGGGTGCTCACCAGCGGATTCGTCCAGGCCCTTTCGGGGCGGCTGATGAACATCCATCCTTCCCTGCTCCCGGCATTCCCCGGACTCGATACCCACCAGCGCGCGCTCGATGCGGGCGTCAGGCTGCACGGCTGCACGGTGCATTTCGTGACCGAAGCCCTGGATCATGGCCCCATCATCGCCCAGGCGGCGGTCCCGGTACTGGACCAGGACACGGCCGATACCCTGGCGGCCCGCGTTCTCGAACAGGAACACCGGCTGCTGCCCGCCGCCGCCCGCTGGTTCCTGGCGGACCGGCTCGCGGTGCGGGGTCTCCGCGTGTCCCTGCGCGACGCCACCACCCCGGCGACGGCTCTGCGCATGCCGGAGGCACCATGAGACACCTGCAGGCCTGCCTGCTGCTCGCCCTTGTCTGGCCCCAGGTGGCCACACTGGGGGGGGAGGCCCCGGCCGACGGCGCAGCACGGGCGGCGTCCGGCACGTCCCGCGAGCGCCCACGCCCGCAGGACGCGATTCCCGCCCGCGTGGAGTTGAGCATCCAGGTCGAAATGGCGGGCGTGACCGTCGGCGAAGGCCGAGATGTCTTCGAGCAGGATGGCAGGGAGTATCGGGTCGTGAGCGAGGCGCGCACAGCCGGCATCGCGCGCGCCTTCAAACGCCTGGAGGACAGGCGCGAGAGTCATGGCCAGATCACGCCCCAGGGGATACGACCCGCGTCCTTCCGCCAGGAACGCACCGGCAAGACGCCCAAGAGCGCGAGCTTCGACTGGGGCGCACGCAAACTGACCCTCAGCGAGGGCGATGACCGGGAAGTGGTGGACCTGCCGACCTTCACCCTCGACCAGACCAGCCTGCCCTACGCCTTCGTGTTCACCGAACCGCCGCGGGCTGGCAGCTTCCAGGTTCACGTCACCGACGGCAGGCGCCTGCCGGTCTACGAAGTGGCGTTCGTCGGACAGGAGCGCATCAAGACGCGGCTCGGCACGCTGGAGACGCTCCACTACCGCAAGGTGCAGACCGCCGACGACCGTCGCGGTTTCGAGTTCTGGCTGTCACCGGCGCATCACCGCCTGCCGGTGCGTGTGCGCATTGTCGAAAAGGATGGGGCGGCATTCGACTCGAACGTCACCCGCATCGATGTTTCCCCGGCCCGGACGCCGTGAATCCGGATCGCCACCCTCGATCCCCCGGATGACCACGTGGAACTGACCCGTCCCCAACTGGAGGCCGCGATGGCGGCCGTGGCAACGCTGCTGCCCATGGAGCGTCCCGCGGACGCGGTACTGCGCGCATGGTTCCGCGACCACCCGATGCTGGGCGCCCGCGACCGCGGGGTGATCGCGGACACCGCCTTCGCTGTTCTGCGGCACCTGAGAAAGCTCGAGTTCCTGGCCGGAAGCCGCGCGGCGCGGCCACTCGTGCTCTGCGCCCTCGTATTCGTCGCCGGACGGCCGGTGCGATCACTGCAGCCGTATCTCCGGGGCGACGAAGGTGCCTGGCTGGCCGGGCTCAGGCAGCAGGATCTGGCAAACCTGCCCGCGGCGGTCCGCCTGTCACTGCCGGACTGGCTGCACCAACGGCTGTTGACCGCCCACGGCGAGGCGGCGACCGAGCGCATCGGGCTGTCCATGCTGGACCCGGCGCCGCTGGACCTGCGGGTCAACACCATGCTGGCGCGGCGCGAGGACGTGCTGTCGGAACTGCTCGCCGACGGGATTGCCGCCGCGCCGACGGCACTGTCGCCGATCGGGGTGCGGCTCGAAGGCAAGCCGGCCCTTGAACGACACCGCCTGTTCCGCGACGGCTGGGTGGAGGTACAGGACGAGGGTAGCCAGCTGGTGGCATTGCTGCTCGAGGCGAGACGCGGCCAGATGGTGGTGGACTTCTGCGCCGGAGCGGGAGGCAAGACCCTGGCGATCGGTGCCGCGATGCGCTCCGAGGGCAGGGTCTACGCCTTCGACACCTCGGAGCGACGGCTGGCCAACCTCAAGCCCCGGCTCAAGCGCTCCGGGCTGTCGAATGTCCATCCGCAACTCATCGATTCGGAGACCGACACACGCATCAAACGCCTGGCCGGCAAGATCGATGCGGTGCTGGTCGACGCCCCGTGCAGTGGTTGCGGCACACTTCGCCGCAACCCCGACCTGAAGTGGCGCATGGGCGAACAGGCACTCCTGGAACTCACTGCCAAACAACGCGCCATCCTCGCTTCTGCCGCCCGTCTGGCGAAACCCGGCGGCAGGCTGGTCTATGCAACCTGCAGCCTGCTGCCGGAGGAGAACGAGGCCGTGGTGGACAAGTTCCTCGAGGACCATGCGGGCTGGCGTCGTATGCCCGTGCGGGACATCCTCACCCGTCAGGGAGTGGCCTGGGACGCCCCGGAGGACCACCTTCGCCTGCTGCCGCATCTGCACGGCACAGACGGGTTCTACGCGGCCTGCCTGGAGCGCTCCCCTTGAATCCGGAAGTCCCCTCCCCGGCGGCGGGCCCCGGGCCCGGCTCGGGTGGAGGCGCGGCGATAGGCGCCGAAAGCGCCCCGTTCGAGTTCGTGTTGCGTCTGGTGGACGACCTGGGCAGCACCGGGACGATGCTGCAGGGTGCCGTGCTGGCGGGCGCGCTGCTGCTGGCGTGGATCGTTGGCCGCGTGGCCAGAACCCACCTCAGGAAGGCGCGCATACGCGCAGACCGCGACCGCGAGGCCCTGCGCCTGGGCGCGGCCGGGCTGGACCGCATCGTGTTCCCGGTGACCGCCTGGTTGCTGCTCATCGTGGGGCGAGCGGTGCTCCAGCATTTCATTCCGGTGCGCCTGCTCGACCTCGCGGTATCGCTGCTGTCCTCGCTGGTCATCGTCCGACTCGCAGTGCATGCGCTGCGCTACGCCTTCCCGACGGGGAGTTGGGTGCGCAACTCCGAACGCGCCATCGCCTGGACGGTGTGGACGGTGATGGTGCTCCACATCACCGCCATCCTGCCGCGCATTCGTCAGGTGCTGGACGGGATACGCCTGCCCGGCAATACACTGGACATTTCCGCCCTCGCGCTCATCGACGGCCTGGTGGCAACCGCGGTGACCATGATCGTCGCGGTCTGGCTGGG
>JBEICA010000152.1:0-8402 GCA_040373665.1 Burkholderiales bacterium
GCCGCTGGTGCATGGAGACGGCGAGCGGTTATGGCCTCGGCATCAACGCCGATGGCCACGCGGAATTGTGGATCGGGGATGGACGGATGGTCGACTACGTCTCCGCGGAAGTGCCTCTGTTCGCGCACTGCTGGTACTTCATCGCCGCGACCTACGATGCCGGCTCGCGAGTGGCCACGCTCTATCAGGAAGCGGTCATCAATCGCTACAACAGCCTGCTCGGCCATGTCGCGCCCATCGACTATGGTTCCCATGTCGAGATGCGCCTGCGCGTCCAGCCCCGGCACGACGGGGACATCCCGTTTCTGATCGGGGGTGCCTCGGATCGGAACGAGGCACGTGGTCGCTTCGTGTCCCATTGCTACAACGGCAAGATCGATCGATGCGGCGTTCACGGGCGGGTGCTGACGCGTACGGAACTGGACGCCCTGAAGGCGGGATCGGAGCCGCCCGCCGACGCCGTGGTGGCGCGCTGGGACCCGACCCGCGGCTACACGGACCGCGGTATCGGCGACACGGTTGAGGACGTCGGCCCCCACGGACTGAACGCGCATGGCGTCAACCGTCCGGTGCGCGCCATGACCGGCTGGAACTGGAGTGGCCGGGACGACAACTTCCGCCTGGCGCCCGAGCAATATGGCGGCGTCGAGTTGCACGAGGACGCCCTGATCGACTGCCAGTGGCAACCGACGCTGAGCGCGCCACTGCCCGATGATCTGCGCAGCGGCGTCTACGCGGTGCGCCTGCGCGCCGGGGAGCCCGGTAACGCGGCGGAGGAGCACGTGGTCTTCTTCGTGCGCCCCCGCGCACCCACCGGGCGGATCTGCATGCTCATGCCCACCGCGAGCTACCTCGCCTACGCCAACGAGCACCTGTCCGTCGACGCCCCCATCGCCCAGGTGATCACGGCGCACGCCATCGTCCGGGCGGAAGCGGACATCGCGATGTACCGCAACCGCGAATTCGGACTGTCGACCTACGATCTGCACGCCGACGGGGCAGGCGTGTGCTACTCGTCCTATCGCCGACCGATCGTGAACATGCGCCCCCGGCACCGCATGCCCGCCACCGGGCTGCCGTGGCAGTTCCCTGCCGACCTGTCGATCGTGTACTGGCTCGAAAAGATGGGCTACGACTACGACGTCCTCACCGACGAAGACCTGCACCGCGACGGTGTCGCCGCACTGCAGCCCTACCGCATGGTGATCAATGGCACACACGCCGAGTACTACTCCGAGCGCATGCTCGACGCCACGGAGGACTACCTGGCGCAGGGGGGTCGGGTGCTTTACCTGTCCGGAAACGGCTACTACTGGGTGTGCGCCTACCGCGACGACGAGCCCTGGGTGATGGAGGTGCGGAAGCTCGACTCCGGGTCCCGTGCCTGGCAGGCCCGCCCGGGCGAACACTATCTCGCCACCACCGGCGAGCGCAGCGGCCTCTGGCGCAACCGGGGACGGCCACCGCAGAAGATCGTCGGGACCGGATTCACTTCGGAAGGCATGGACGAGTCGCGCCCCTACCGTCGCATGCCCGACAGTTACCACCGGTCGGTCGCCTGGATCTTCGAGGGTGTCGAGGGTGAGATCATCGGAGACTTCGGTCTCGCACTGGGCGGCGCGGCCGGCGTGGAGATCGATCGCTATGATCTGGCACTCGGCACACCGCCACACGCGCGCATCCTCGCGTCGAGCGAAGGACACTCGGACAACTATCCGAAGGTCTCCGAGGAGATCATGTACAACTTTCCCGGCATGGGCGGTACGCAGGACCCGCAGATCCGCGCCGACATGGTGTATTTCACCACCCCCAACCACGGGGCGGTGTTCGCACCCTCCTCCATCGCATGGGGTCAGGCGTTGCCCTGGAACGACTGCGACAACAACGTGTCTCGCGTGATGAAGAACGTGGTGGATGCCTTCCTGAGGGAAGGGCCGCTACCGGGAGCGCAGTGGATCGCCGAGGAAAAGCACTGGCAATGACGGCGTGTTGCGCGGACGCGGCTGCTCAGGCGCGCGCGCCTCGCAGCGTCTCGGACGGCAATTCGCCGAACATCCGCCGATAGTCCGCCGAGAACTGGCTGAAGTGCCAGAAACCCCACCGCGCCGCCACATCCCCGATACGCACCCCCGAGACGTGCTCGCGCAGTTCCCGCCGGACTCCATTCAGTCGGATGGCGCGGAGGTACTGCACCGGATTGACGCCGAGCACGTCCTGGAAGCAATACTGCAGTGTGCGTCGGCTGACACACAGGAATTCACACAGCTCCGTAACCGTGACGGGCGTTTCGCGTCGGTCCAGTACGTAGTCCTTGGCGCGCTCCACGAGGCGGGTGCGCGCGTTGCGCGAGGCGGCGTGCCTGATCGCCCCTCCCCCGCTGACCGCCCCGGACAGCACCCCGGCAAGCGCCGACACCACGCTTCGCTGCGCACTCGGGTGACGAAGCGCAGACCTGTCCACTTCGACAGTCGCGAAGAGTTCGCGCAGGTACGCGCTGAGTTCATCGAGATGGGCAGAGCGGCGGAACACACGTGCCGGCGCCGTGGCGGCATCCTGCAACGAACTGTCCCCGGTCGCGTTGCCATTGGCCTCGATCCAGTCTCGCGACAGCGCGATACCCACCACATCGAGGCAGCGCGGAGTCCGGAAAAGAAAGTCTGGCGCAGATCCCAGCGAGAATCCACCCCCGTTCGCGAGCGGTGAACCCTGGATCGCGCCTTCGCCGTCGCTGTCGAGCACGACACCGAACACGAAGGCACCGCTCCAGGCCCGACCCCTCTGGTGAACGATCTGGTTGGTGACCTCCCGGAAGATCTGGATGTCCCCCATCCAGAGATCCGTCAGACGCCCCTCGAAGCCACCCGGCGTGAGCTGCTCGTAGCGCTGGTCCCAGGCGCGCAGCGCCTCGGCGTGCTCGTCGGCATCACGGGTCGTGCGCGACGCGCAGGAAAACCCCGCAGTGGCCGCGCGCCCCGCAACCCACGCGTACGATTCGGAAACATTCGGGGCCATGACCTGCGGGTTCGTCACCAGCGTGCTCCATGGACAGCGAGACGACGATACCGCCCACGGGCGGGCGCATTGCCGCCACCGTGCGGCAAAAGCAAATACGGTGGGCCATCGCCGTTTGCCGAGGAGGTTACTGCGCCGTGTTGCCTTGAGCAAGCAGGGCCGATTGCTGCGGCATCAGCCCGCCCGAAGACATCGTCAGGCCACGCAACGATGACGGGGCTCATCGCGAAGCGCTGGGAAACGGGTGATCCCGACCCGGGTGACAAAAGCGAGATCAGCCGTCTGGCCCAGGGCCTGTTGCCGCCGGCCCGGATCCGGGCGTCAGTCCCGGATCCGGCGCCTGCATGCCCCGTGTGCCCCTCGCCACGACTGGGCTGCGGGCCGGAACGACACCTACTTCGGCAGGTCCGTCACTGCGCCCACCGAGGCGTTCGACACGAGGCGGGCGTACTTCGCCAACACCCCGGTGGTGTAGCGCGGCGCGGGGGGCTTCCAGCCGGCGAGACGCTCGCGGAGCTGGTCCTCGCTCAGGTCGACGTCGAGACGCCGGTTCTCCACGTCGATGGTGACCAGGTCGCCATCGCGCAGGGCGGCGATGGGCCCGCCCTCCGCGGCCTCGGGCACGATATGGCCGATGACGAAGCCGCGCGTGGCGCCCGAGAAGCGGCCGTCGGTGATGAGGGCCACCGTCTCTCCGAGGCCGGCGCCCTGGATCGCACCGGTGAGCAGTTGCATCTCGCGCATGCCGGGACCGCCGATGGGGCCCTCGTAGCGCAGCACCATGACGTCGTTGGGCTGGATGCGGCCGTCGCGGATGGCGTGGAAGGCCACCTCCTCGTTGTCGAAGACGCGCGCCGGACCGCGGTGCACCGCCTTCTTCTGGCCCGAGACCTTGATCACGCAGCCACCCGGCGCGAGGTTGCCCCGCAGGATGGCGAGCCCGCCTTCGGGTTTGAGGGCTGCCGAGACCGACTTGATGACGTCCTGACCGTCCGTCTCGTGCGCCAGGGCCACCTCCTCGCCGAGGGTGCGGCCGCTGACGGTCTTCTCGTCGATGTGCAGCAACCCGGCCTGGGCGAGATTCCGCCCCACCACGGCCATGCCGCCGGCGTCGAACATCTCGGGCGCGGTGTAGGTGCCCCAGGGGCGCATGTCGGCGATCACGGGTGTGCGCCGCGAGATGCGGTCGAAGTCCTCGATGGACAACTCCACGCCGAAATCGTGGGCCGTGGCCAGCAGGTGCAGCACCGCATTCGTGGAGCCACCGGTGGCCATGACTCCGGTGATCGCGTTCTCGAAGCTGCGGCGCGTGACCAGCGAGCGCGGGGTCACGCCCTCGGTGAGCAGACGCATGACCTGCCGGCCGCACTCGTAGGCCACGTCGACCTTGGCAGGATGCAGGGCCGGCACTTCGTTGAAGCCCATGGGCGACAGCCCCAGCATGGCGTACGCGGTGGCCATGGTGTTGGCGGTGAACTGGCCGCCGCAGGCGCCGGCCGCGGGACAGGCGTGGTCCTCGACGTCCTTGAATTCCTCGGCGTCGATGCGCCCGGCGGTGAACGCGCCCAGAGCCTCGTAGGCCTCCTGGATGGTGAGCTTGCGGTCGCCGAACAGGCGATTCGGTTTGTGGCAGCGACCGCTGGCGATGGAACCGCCGTAGAGCGTGAGGCCGGGGATGTCGAGCCGGCCCAGCACCATGGCCATGGCAGGGATGGTCTTGTCGCAGCCGGAGATGGTGACGATGGCGTCGAGCATGTGGCCGCGCGCCACCATCTCGACGGAGTCTGCGATGACCTCGCGGCTGACGAGCGAGGTCTTCATGCCCTCGGTGCCGGTGGTGATGCCGTCGTTGATGGCCACGGTGTTGATCTCCACCGGTGTGCCCCCTGCGGCGCGGATGCCATCCATCACGCGCTGGGCCAGTTCGCGGTGGTTCAGATTGCAGGGCATGGTCCCGATCCAGCAGTGGGCCACGCCGACCTGCGGCCGGGCGAGGTCGGCGTCGGTGAAGCCGGCGGCCTTCATCATGGCGCGCGCCACGGCGCGCTCGGGGCCGTCGAACAGGGCGCGGCTCTTGTGTCGGGTGTCGAAACTCATGGGGGTCGTCCTTGGCTGGGATTCTGGATGGCGGCGAGCCCGGGCATTCCGCCGGGGTCAGGCCTGACGTGCGGACCGGGCAACCGTGGTCGGTATGCGGGGACGTGAGGCGCGGCCCTGCGTCATGGGGCCGTTGCGATGCTGCGGCGCGGGGCGGGTTGCCGGCGGCGCGAAGGATCGCGGGGGTGAATGATACGTTCGAGGCTCGGCGCTGTCATGGCGCACGCTGGACCAGACGGGCCGCGCGAGCGCGAGCCGCCCATGCCGGTCGGGAGGCGGACGGCGCCTCCGCGGGGGGACCGCAATCAGCGGCTGAGCATGGCCTGGAAAGCGGCGGAGCGCAGCGGTCGGGGCCGACCGGTGTCCGCGCTGAGTGCGCGATCGGCGCCGGGACCGAGTACCGTGATGAAGTAACCCACGGTCGCGCCCAGTTCGCCCACGAGCCGGGCGATGCTGACGTACGCCGGGCGCTCCTCTCCGTCCGGCGACGGCACGGGCCGCTCGCCGAGCCAGCTGCCGGTGGTGGCCTGCAGGGCGTCGAAGCCAGCCCAGAAGGCCGCCGCCTCGGGCCGCCGTTCGAGCAGGGGCACCGTCTGGCCCAGCACACCCTCGGGGCCTGCGCCTGCCATGCGGAACCACGCCGGATTGGCGCTCACCGCCCGGCCCTGGACGTCGGTGATGACGCAGGGCTGGGGCATGAGGTCGAAGACGCGCCCGCGCAGGCGGTTCTGCTCGCTTTCGATGACCTGTTCGTTGACGTCGATCACGCGTGCCATGAGGCCACAGGGCATGCCCTCGGCGTCGCGCTCCACGCCCAGCTGCATCTGCACCCAGACGAGCGATCCGTCGCCGCGGCGCTGGCGCACGGTGACCGAGCGTCCGTCCTGCTCGACGCCGAGCCCCATGACGAGCTCGAGATCGGCGTCGTCGACAAACAGGAACAGCAGATGCTGGCCCACCGCATCCTCGGCGGTATAGCCGAACACACGCTCGGCATCACCGGTCCACTCGGTGATGTAGCCGTCCATGTCGGTCGCGATCAACGCCGCGGAGGCGTGCTGCAGAAGCTGATGGCACCGATCGAGTTCGCGTCGCAGCGACGCAACCTCCTCGCTCTCCCCTGCCACGGGCCCGGTGCCGCCCGACGGGGTCAGTTCCGACGTGCTCATTGGTAGCATTGCTCCTTGACTTCGGACAGCCAGTGCATCGTCGCCTGCTGGCAGTTGAGCAGCAGGCCGGGCGCCACGCCGAGGCCCGAGGCGATCTCGCCCGCGGCCTCGAAGCGCTCCTCCTCGAGCGCCTTGACCAGGGCGAGAGGCCGCGCCAGCGGACCACTGCTGGCGAGCATGCATTCGCGCGTGGCGTCTCCGGCGAGGACGCGCTCCACGAGCTCCGCCGGGCTCTTCTTCAACACCCCCTGCATCAGGGAGATGGTGCCGACCAGGAAGGCCTCGTCGGCCAGCTCTGCCAGGGGGGGGCCGGCGCTGGCGCAGACCTCCTGCATCAGCCGCGCCCGGTGCAGGGCCATGAGCATCTGCGGCTCCAGACTGCCGGCCACCGAGTCGCGGCTGGCCAGCAGCATCAGCATCACCCAGCGATAGAGTTGCTTGCGACCCACGGCGGCCACGCCCTCCCGCACGCCAGCCAGGCGTGAGTCGGAGTGACCCCGCAGCGCGTTGGCCAGCCGCAGCACGGCCATCACCACCATCGGGTTGCGCTGGACCGCCTCGACGATGTCGTTCTCGTCGGCGTTCTGGGACAGGAGGTCGAGCAGGCGCGTCAGCACCATCCGATACTGATGCAGGCTGGAGGTCCAGTTCACGCTTCGCCAGAACAGTCCGCAGACGGCGTCGGCACCGTGTGTCGTCATGTCGCGCCAGCGCTCGGCGTTGTCGGCGCCCAGGCGCCAGACCGGTGTGTTCACATGGTGCAGTGACAACTCCCAGGGCAGGACGACCGGCGCGGGCTGATCGGCGAACCGGGCGCCACCGACCGGCAACGCAACCGACGGCAGGCCCCTGTCGCGCCAACGCGACTCGGTGACATGCCATGGCAGCGCATTGACGCCGGAGACGAGGCGGAGCGTACCGCCCGGCACCCTGGCGAGGACGGCGGCCCAGTTGCCGGCGGCGTCCCAGACCGGCGTCAGGATGGCCACTTCGCTGAGATTGGGGACCTCGTCAGACTGACGCGGCGATCCCGCCACCCGCGGTTTTTCCATCAACACCATTTCCTGAATCATCTGCCGCTCCACCCTGTATATCGCGGGTTTTCGATTGGGAGGGTCATCGACCCGATCGGCGGCTTCTTGAACCCGATTCAGTGAAAAATCTGATGGGCTTGTCAGTGCGGTATCGACTTCGACGGTCTCGGTGGACGCGTCCACACGGACCAGAGGCCACGATTTTGGGGTCGAAAATGGGCTTCTAAGCCGAAAAAGAGGCCTTTTTTGGGAGTCTTTTCATTTTCGTTCAGTGGGTTACCTTGGTCCGACCCCGGAGTCGGCTCGACGGGGGCGATGGGTTGTGCTGCAATCCGCGGAAACTCACAAAATGAGGAGTTCACCATGCAGTGGCGTCATGCAGCGGCAGGCCTCCTTGTGGGGTGGGTGGTGGGATATGCCGGTCCCGCGGCGGCGTTGTCGGTGCGGGTGGATCTGACGGCGTCGTCGCCGGCCACCAACCTCCTCTATGTCGATCAGGACAGCAACTTCGGAATCTCCACTGATCCGCTGTCCTCGCTGTCCTTCCTCCACCAGCCGGGCGTGACGGGCTCTTCACCGCCGCTGTTCAACCTCATCGACCTGTCGGGCGAGGCGGATGGGCGCGAAGGCCGGCTGGCGGCGGCGACCACCCTGCGCAACACCGGCGGCGCCACGGGCGGGATCGTGGGGGCGACGGGCTCCGCGGCGGCGCGCATCAGCGAGGGCTTCCGCGTGAAGCTCGACGACTCCGGGCCGATGAAGGGCACCCAGGGCCTGGGCAATCCCGACGACGACTTCATCACCATACGTGTCCGCGGCCGGCTGGACGGCAGTGCTGTGGTCGGGTCTCCCGGGGGCGTCCCCCAGGGCGTCACCGACGCCGGGATGGCCACCGGCTCGCTGGTGCTGTCGCTCGGGCCGAGCGCCTCGCTGGCGAGCCTCACCTTCACGGACATCGCCACCCTGGGCAGCAGCGTCCGCACGGCCACCGGCAGCGTCCCGGTGCTGCCGGAGCAGCGCGGTGTGCTCGAGGTCGACACCACCGGCGCCCTCACCTTCCACCTGCGCCGCTCCTGGGTGGCGGCCAACC
>JBEICA010000309.1:0-4137 GCA_040373665.1 Burkholderiales bacterium
CCGGTCCTGCAACAAGGAGCACACGATGGCATCGCACCATCACCACGATCACACCATTCACAAACATCAGCACCACCTGGGCTGGAACAACGCCAATGCCCCGGTGCTGACCGTCGCCCCGGGCGAATCGGTCGAGTTCGACGTCCATGAGGCCTCGGGCGGTCAGCTGAGCCCGACGTCCACGGTCGACGACGTTGGCCGGATGGATTTCAGCCGTGTCAACCCGGTGGCGGGCCCGATATGGGTCGACGGCGCACAGCCCGGCGACGTGCTCAAGGTGACCATCCTTGGTTTCCGTCCGTCCGGCTGGGGCTGGACGGCCAACATCCCCGGCTTCGGCCTGCTGGCCGATGACTTCAAGGAGCCGGCGCTGCATGTCTGGAACTACGACCCCGTCGGCATGGGCCCGGCCTTCTTCGGCAAGTGGGGGCGTGTGCCGCTCAAGCCCTTCACCGGCACCATCGGAGTCGCGCCGGCGGAGGCCGGGCTGCACAGCATCGTTCCGCCGCGCCGCGTCGGCGGCAACATGGACGTGCGCGACATCGCCGAGGGGTGCGAGCTCTATCTCCCCGTCGAGGTGGCAGGGGCCCTGTTCTCGGTGGGTGACACCCACGCCGCCCAGGGAGACGGCGAGGTCTGCGGCACGGCGATCGAGAGCCCCATGAGCGTCGCCCTGCGCTTCGACCTCATCAGGAACGAGACGCTCGCCTTCCCGCGCTTCACCACGCCCGGGCCGGTGACGCGGCATCTCGATGCCAGCGGCTACGAGGTCACCACCGGTGTCGGGCCCGACCTGATGGAGGGAGCCCGCGCCGCCCTGCGCGCGATGGTGGACCTGCTGAGTCGCCGGCACGGCATGTCGCCCGTCGAGGCCTACATGCTTTGCAGCGTGTGCGCCGACCTGCGCATCTCGGAGATCGTGGACATGCCGAACTGGCTGGTATCGCTGTACTTTCCCAGGGTCGTGCTCGAGTGACGCTACTGGCCGTCGACGCGCTGTCGGTCGGCTTCGGGCCGGCCTCGGCGCGCGTCACCGTGGTCGACGGCGTCAGCTTCTCGCTGGAGCGGGGGGAGACGCTGGGGCTGGTGGGCGAGTCCGGTTGCGGCAAGACCGTCACGGTCATGTCGGCGGTGCGGCTGCTGCCGTCTCCACCCGCCCACCTGACCGGCGGCTCGGTGCGCTTTGACGGCATCGAGCTCACCAAGGCCTCGGCAGGTCAGCTGCGGGAACTCTGGGGCAACCGCATCGGTGTGGTGTTCCAGAACCCCATGACCAGCCTGAACCCGACCTTCACCGTTGGCTTCCAGCTGGAGGAGGCGCTTCGTCTGCACCGTCCGATGCGCCGCGCGCAGACGCGCGAGCGGGTGATGGACATGCTCGCCCGGGTCGGCATCAACGCACCCGAGCGGCGGCTCGGTCAGTATCCGCACGAATTGTCCGGTGGCCTGCGGCAGCGGGTCATGATTGCCATGGCCCTGATGTGCCGGCCCGAACTGCTGATCGCCGATGAGCCGACGACGGCGCTCGACGTCACGCTGCAGGCGCAGATCCTCGACTTGTTGCGCAGCCTGCGCGACGAACTCGGCATGGGCATCCTGATGATCACCCATGATCTGGGTGTCGTGGCGGAGTTCTGCGATCGCGTCGCGGTGATGTACGCCGGCCGCGTCGTCGAGTCTGCGCCCGTGGCAGACCTGTTCCGCGTGCCGCGTCACCCCTATACCCGGGGTCTGATGGATTCGATTCCGCGGCTGGACACACCCCGCAGCCAGCCGCTGGCGACGATCGAGGGCATGGTGCCCGCGCCCGGTCGCCGTCCGGCCGGCTGTGCTTTCGCTGACCGCTGTACCCGCGCTGAGCCGCGCTGCCGCGCCGAGGCGCCTGTGCTGACCGCCGCGGCGGAACACGCCGTGGCCTGCTGGAATCCCGTGCCATGACGCCGCTGCTGCAGGTGGGCGAACTCACCAAGGCCTTCCCGCTCAAGGGGGGAGGGCAGATACATGCCGTGAACGGCGTGACGTTCGACCAGGCCCCCGGGGAGACCATCGGCATCGTCGGCGAGTCGGGGTGCGGCAAGTCGACGCTGGGACGGCTGATCCTGCAGTTGATCCGTCCCAGTGGCGGCAGTGTGCGTTTCCGTGGCACCGAGCTCACGGGGCTGTCCGAGCAGGCCATGCGGCCGATGCGACGGCACATGCAGATGATCTTCCAGGATCCCTACGCGTCGCTCGACCCGCGCATGCGCATCGGTGACCTGATCGAGGAGCCGCTGATCATCCACGGCATCGGCACGGGGGCGGAACGGCGCAAGGCCGTGGCCGAACTCCTCGAGACCTGCGGCCTGCCGGCGGAGGCGGCGGCACGGCATCCGCACGAGTTCTCGGGCGGGCAGCGCCAGCGTGTGTGCATCGCACGGGCGCTCGCCCTGTCGCCCGAGTTCATCGTGGCCGACGAGCCGGTGTCGGCCCTGGACGTCTCGATCCAGTCGCAGATCCTCAACCTGATGATGGACCTGCAGCGCCGGCGCGGCCTGTCCTATCTGTTCATCTCCCACAACCTCGCGGTGGTGAAGTACGTCAGTGATCGGCTGGCGGTGATGTACCTGGGGCGTGTGGTGGAGATGGGCCCGGCCGAGGAGATCTACACCAACCCCCGCCACCCATATACCCGTGCCCTGATCGCGGCGGTGCCGGAGCCCGATCCGGGACGCGTGCGCGACCACGCAGTGGTGCAGGGCGACCTGCCCAGCCCGGAAAGACCGCCCTCCGGCTGCCGCTTCCACCCCCGCTGCCCGCACGCGACGCAGCGCTGCCGGGATGAAGCCCCGAAACCGGTGCAGGTCGGCACCGCCGATCGTGCCCATCTGGTGGAGTGCCACCTCTACTAGTTCGGGGTCAGGTCTTGCCTTTTGCCCCCCCTCGGAACTCCGGGGCGGCGGCAGGAGCAGTCGATCGGCGCCAGGAACTCGGTTGGCGAGAGCCGTGGCATCGGTCTTTCTCCGAAGCGGTCTACCATCTGCGTCTCGCCGGTCGTCCGGGGCTGAAGCCATTCGCCCTGTCCCGGGCAGGGCGCCAGCTGTTGCAGGCGGCACCCTTGGTCCTGAAGGCAGGCATGCCGCCGCACAGCCGCATATTGGAGACAACGCGATGCCAGCAGTAGCCATGAACCACTTCACCATCCTTACGGATGATCTCGATGCCACGGTCGACTTCTATACCGATCTGCTCGGACTCCGTGCCGGCCCCAGGCCGCCCTTCAGTTTCCCGGGCGCCTGGATGTATGCCGAATCCGGTGGCGAGGCGATCCTGCACGTGATTGCGGGCCGCCCGATGCCGGAGCCGCGCACCGGGGTGATCGACCACATGGCCTTCACCGGCAAGGATCTGCCCGACGTGTTGCGACGGCTGAAGTCGCGCGGCTTGCCATACGACCTGCGACACCTGCCCGGCAGCGGGGTGTGGCAGCTGTTCTTCCACGATCCGAGCGGGGCCAGGGTGGAACTGGATTTCGACGCTACCGAGACCGACCGGATCTGAGGGGGTCGCCGATCGTCGGAGTCGCCGGCCGAGCGACCGGACCGGACGCGCGCTTCCGGCGGGACAAGCGGACTTTCGGTCGCCCGACGCCACGCAAGCGCAACGGGTGCCTGCTCCGTCGACTGCGGGAGAAAACGGCTCAGGCCAGCGGCCCGGTGTAGCGTTCCAGCACCGACCACGCCTCTGCGCCGTAGATGCTCTTCCACTCCCGGTAGTAGCCTGCCGCCGACAGGGTGGCGCGGAACCGAGCGGGGTCGGTGGCGTTGAACACCAGCCCGGCCTTGCGCAGTTTCTCCTCCGAGGCAGCATTGAGCCGCACCATGTCGTCGCGCTGCGCCAGCGCGGCGGCGTTCATGTGCTTCGCCACGATGTCCTGCAGGTTGGAGGGCAGGCGGGACCATGCCCGGGCATTGAAGGTGAAGAAGAAGCCGTCCCAGGAATGGTTGGTGATGGAAACGTACTTCTGCACCTCCTGGAAGCGTGACAGCTCGATGAGCTGCAGCGAGTTCTCCTGGCCGTCCACCACGCGGGTCTGCAGCGCGGAATAGACCTCGGTCAGGTTGACCGCGGTCGGCGATGCGCCAAGAGCCTTGAACAGCG
>JBEICA010000286.1:0-4657 GCA_040373665.1 Burkholderiales bacterium
CGCCCAGCCCGCGATGATGACGCCGTACACACCCATCGAGGTGATCGCCATGACGTAGAGCAGCCCGGCATCGACGTTGGACAGCACCAGGTCCGGGTCGAACGGGACCACCGCCCAGGCCGCCAGCGCCGGCATGATGGACAGGATGGGAGCCATCAGGAACAGCGCCTTGCTGGCGCCGCTCGGAATGATGATCTCCTTGGTCATCAGCTTCAGCCCATCCGCAATGGGCTGGAGCAGGCCCTTGGGCCCGACCCGGTTCGGCCCGAGGCGCACCTGCATGTAACCGATGACCTTGCGCTCCGCCAGCGTCAGATAGGCAACGGCGCCCATCAGGGGCAGGACGATGGCCACGATCTTGGCCAGAGACCACACCAGTGGCCAGGCCGGCCCGAACCACTGTTCCACCTGCTGAAGGATGTCCATGTCAGGCACTCGCCCGGGTGGCCTGGCTCACGCGCTCGAGCCCGATCTCGCCACCCGCGACGCCGAGCCCGGCGCACAGTGGATGGGCCGCCGGCACGCGCACGCACCCGTCCGGGATGCGATCGTCCAGATGGGCGAACAGCATGGCCGCAGCGCCCCCCTGGGTCACGCGCACCTGATCGCCTTCTCCGACCTGCAGTCCGGCAGCCGTCCGATGATTCAGCGAGGCGCGGGGCGGCTCGGCATCGGCGGTGTGCTGCAGGGGCGGGGAGCGCCGGGCAAGCCCGTCGGCGAAGTGGATCGGCACGTCGGCGATGCGCTGCAGGCCCGCGGGCGCCTCCCACGGGGCTGGCGGGCCCCCTGGCCGAAGGCCATTGTCGAGGGCGGTCACGAGATCTCCGACGGCAGCGAGGGCCTGAGCCTTCACGTCGTCCGACGAGTCCTGGGAGAAACCCGGCAGTTCGAGCAGGTTGCCCAGCACACGCAGGATCTTCCAGCCCGGCCGTGTCTCCCCGAGGGGCTGCACCACACCCTTGAAGGACTGCACCCGCCCCTGGGCGTTGACGAAGGTCCCGGCTGTCTCGCTGAAGGGTGCCATCGGCAGCATCACGTCGGCGTATTCCAGCGCACGGTGCTGGAATGGCGACAGCGCCACGACGAAGCCAGCCTCGTGCACGGCCCGCAGGGCGGCCGCGCTGTCCGCCATGTCCAGTTCCGGTTCGCAGCCCAGGAGGATGTAGGCGCGCCGGGGTTCCGCCACCATGGCGGCGGCGTTCAGGCCACCCTGTCTCGGCAGGGCACCAGCGAGATGGCCACCCACGCTGTTGGCGGCCTCGCCGAGGACACCGCTGCGCGCACCCAGCAATCCGGCCAGGGCCTGCACCAGTTGCTCGAGCAGGCCGGCCTGAGCGTGATGCAGTGCCTGGTTGCCCAGGAAGATCGAGGTGGTGGCGTCCCCCGCGAGCCAGTCGGCGAAACGCCGCGCATGATCGTCGGGCCTCAGTGCGGCCAGCGCCTGCGCCAGCGCAGGCTCGAGGGCTGCACCGCGTGCCTCGGCGACCGCCAGCACGATGCCGCCAAGCAGCCGCGGCAACCCCGATGGCGCCACGCGCGCCTCCCGCGCCAGGGGGATCAGCGGGTCGTCGTGGAAGGAAGAGATCAGCCCCAGTGAAAGACCCTTGCGCACCGCACCGCGCAGACGGATCGCCAGCAGCGGATGGTCCTTGCGCAGGTTGGAACCGATCACCAGGACACGGGCCGCGTTCGCCACCTCGGCCACAGGCATGCCCAGCCACGGAACGCCGGCACGCCGTCCGTCGAGCGAGAAATCGGTCTGGCGCAGCCGGAAGTCGACATTGTCGCCACCGAGGCCGCGGACCAGTTCGCCGGCGAGGAACAATTCCTCGAGCGTCGAGTGCGGGCTGGCCAGCAACCCCAGCGCCGACGGGCCGTGCTCCGCGAGCACCTTGCGCAGGCCGTTCGCGGTGAACTCCAGCGCCGTCGCCCAATCGGTCTCCTGCCACTGACCGTCACGCCGGATGAGCGGCCGCGCCAGCCGGTCGGAGCCGTTCAGGGCTTCATACGAGAATCGGTCCTTGTCGGAGATCCAGCACTCGTTGACCGCGTCATTCTCGAGAGGCAGGACACGCATGACGCGATTGCCCTTCACCTGCACCACCAGATTGGAGCCCAGGCCGCAGTGCGGGCTCACGCTGCGCCGGCGGGACAACTCCCAGGTCCGGGCGGTATAGCGGAACGGCTTGGACGTCAGGGCGCCGACGGGACAGAGGTCGATCATGTTGCCCGAGACCTCGGAATCGACGGTACGCCCGACGAAGGACAGGATCTCGGAGTGCTCGCCGCGGCCGGCCATGCCGAGCTCCATGACGCCGGCGATCTCCTGACCGAAGCGCACACAGCGCGTGCAATGGATGCAGCGCGACATCTCCTCGGCCGCCACCAGCGGCCCGATGTCCTTGGACGGCACGACGCGCTTGGCTTCGCCGAAGCGCGAGGCCGAACCGCCGTAGCCCACCGCAAGGTCCTGCAACTGGCACTCGCCGCCCTGGTCGCAGATCGGGCAGTCCAGGGGGTGGTTGATGAGGAGGAACTCCATCACCCCTTTCTGGGCCTTGATCGCGGCCTCCGAATGGGTGAACACCTTCATGCCCTCGGCCACCGGCGTGGCACAGGCGGGCAGAGGCTTGGGCGCCTTCTCCACCTGCACCAGGCACATGCGGCAGTTGGCGGCGATGGAGAGCTTCTTGTGCCAGCAGAAGTGCGGCACGTAGACGCCGAGACTGTTGGTCGCGGCCATGATCATGCTGCCCTCGGGCACCTGGACCGGCCGGCCGTCCACCTCGAGGTTGATCATCTTCGGTTCGCTCATGCGCCCTTCCCTCAGGCGGCCCGCGCCAGTCCACCCACCAGGCACGACTTGTGGTCGATGTGGTGTTGGAACTCGTCGCGGAAGTGCTTGATGAACGCCCGCACCGGCATGGCTGCCGCATCACCAAGGGCACAGATGGTGCGCCCCTGGTTGTTGTCGGCCACGGCGTTGAGCAGGTCGAGATCCTCGGGGCGCCCCTGGCCGTGCTCGATGCGGTGGACCATGCGGTACAGCCAGCCCGTGCCCTCGCGACACGGCGTGCACTGGCCGCAGGACTCCTCGTGGTAGAAATAGGACAGCCGCTCCAGGCAGCGCACCATGCAGCGCGTGTCGTCCATGATGATCACGGCCCCCGAGCCCAGCATCGAGCCGGCCTTGGCGATGGAGTCGTAGTCCATGTCCGTCTCCATCATGATGGGGCCCGGGAGCACCGGCATGGACGAACCGCCGGGGATGCAGGCCTTGAGCGGGCGCCCACCCCGCATGCCACCCGCCATCTCGAGCAGTTTCGCGAACGGGGTGCCCAGACGAACCTCGTAATTGCCCGGCCGTTCGACATCTCCCGACACCGAGAAGATCTTGGTGCCACCGTTGTTGGGCTTGCCCAGCGCAAGGAACGCGTCTCCGCCATTGGCGATGATCCAGGGCACTGCGGCGAAGGTCTCGGTGTTGTTGATGGTGGTCGGCTTTCCGTACAGACCGAAGCCGGCGGGGAACGGCGGCTTGAAGCGCGGCTGGCCCTTCTTGCCCTCGAGGGACTCGAGCAGGGCCGTCTCCTCTCCGCAGATGTAGGCGCCATAGCCATGGTGGGCATGCAACTGGAAGCTGAAGTCCGAACCCAGGATGCGCTCGCCCAGATAGCCGGCGGCACGCGCCTCCGCGAGCGCCTCCTCGAAACGCTCGTACACCTCCCAGATCTCGCCGTGGATGTAGTTGTACCCCACGGTGATGCCCATGGCGTAGGCGCCGATCGCCATGCCCTCGATCACGGTGTGCGGGTTGTAGCGCAGGATGTCGCGATCCTTGAAGGTGCCCGGCTCGCCCTCGACGGAGTTGCACACCAGGTACTTCTGTCCGGTGTAGCCCTTGGGCATGAAGCTCCACTTCAAGCCTGTCGGGAAGCCGGCACCACCGCGACCGCGCAGACCGGATTTCTTGAGTTCGTCGATCACCGCCGCGGGCGGGATGTTCTCGGCCAGGATGCGGCGCAGCGCCTGATATCCGCCGCGCGACTCGTAGTCCTTCAGCCGCCAGTTTGTGCCGTCCAGTCCCTTGAGGATGAGCGCGTCGGGGCCGTAGCTGTCGACCGGAAACGGGGGATGGGATGTCTTCATTTCGCCAACTCGGCCAGGAGCTCGTCGAGCTTGGCGGGCGTCATGCCGACAAGCATCTTTCGGTTGTTGTGCAGGATCACCGGCGCGTCACCGCAGGCGCCGAAACACTCCCCCTCCTTGAGGGTGAACTGCCCGTCGGCGGTGGTGCCGTTCCAGCCGATGCCCAAACGCTTCTTCAGGTGCTCCGCCGCCTCGTTGGCACCCGAGAGGGCGCACGGCAGGTTGGTGCAGATGCACAGCTTGTGGCGCCCGAGCGGAGACAGGTCGTACATGGTGTAGAACGTCGCCACCTCGTAGACCGCGATCGCGGGCATGCCGAGGTAGTCGGCGACCGCGTCCATCAGCGGATTGGTCAGGTGACCGTTTTCCTGCTGCACTATGGCCAGGGCGGCCATCACGGCGGACTGACGCTGGTCGGACGGGTACTTGGCGATCTCGCGATCGATCCGCACGCGCGCTTGCTCGGACAGGCTGACGCCGGCGCTCATCGGTCCACTTCTCCGAAAAC
>JBEICA010000351.1:0-3307 GCA_040373665.1 Burkholderiales bacterium
CCCCTGGCGCACCGCCCAGTTCGACACGCTGCGCCTGCGGCTCCTCAAGATCGTCGCCCGCGTCGTGGAGCTGAAGACCAGGCTGCGCGTCCACCTGCCGACGGCCTGTTCGGTCCAGCCGATCCTCGCATTGGTCCTGGCCAGGACGGCCCGTCTCGTCACCTGAGCCGCCGGGCAGCGTGCCCAGCCAAAACCCGTTCCGCCAACCGCAAGCCAGCCATCTGGAAATCCGCGACGCGACGGAAGGGCGAACTGCGCCCTCAAAACCCCACGATGAACAATCACCGGTCGTGTCCCCGGGCGTTCTCTAATCGGCGTTGTCAATGGCGATCGGTCGATGGCGTGACGCTCGGGACGAGGAGGTCCCCTGGGAGACATCACCGCCGGGCTCACGGTTCTCTACGTGGTCGCTCTGCGCCACACCATGGCCTTGGATGGCTGGAGCAGGTCAATGTGGTGTCCGCCGTCTGCTGCCGTTGTCCGGCACGGCATCCAGGGGAGCGACCTTGCTCTGGCCTTCGTCCCGGCGGGGACGAACCCGGGGGCGGCTTCGCCCCGGAACTGGTACTCAGGCGTGGGCAGCGGTGGCCGGTGACCAGCGGAAGTCCGATCCGTCGCGCCACATGCGGTGCAGGACGACGGCCAGCTTGCGGGCCACGGCGACCTTCGCCTTCTTGAACCCGGACCGTCTGGCGATCCGCAGCCCCCAGTCCTGGAGGGCCGACGGCTTCTTGATCCGGGTGAGCAGCACGTTGGCTGCCTCGTAGAGATGGGTCCGGACCTCCCGGTCGCCGCATTTCGAGATGCGTCCCGAGCGGTCCACTTCACCGGACGCATAGCGCCTGGGGGTCAGTCCCAGGTAGGCACCGACGCTGCTGGAACTGGCAAACCGGCCGGGATCGTCGATCGCCGCCCACACCGACAGGGCGGTGACGGGCCCGACGCCAGGAACCCCCATGAACCGGCGACAGACGTCGGAGGCCTTGGCCTGGCGCATCAGGTCCCGATCGAAGTCAAGGACCCGACGCTGGATCTCGGCGCGGGCCTTCAGCAGCGTCGCGACCAGCCGGCTCAACTCCGGGCTCGTTTTCAGCTCGCCGGAGAGGAGATCCTGCGCACGTTTCATGAAACCGCCTACCTTCTTGCCGAACAGGATGCCGAAGGTCTTGAGCAGGCCGCGGATCTGGTTGTCGATATCGCCCCGCATGCCGACCAGCAGCCCGCGCGACGTCAGCAGCGCCCGGGTCAGGTGGCTCGGCCCGGACTTGACATGCACCTGCCGGAACCAGCCGGTGCGCATGATCTGAGCCAGGCCGACCGCGTCGTTCCGGTCCGTCTTGTTGATCATCATCGACAACCCCGCCTTGGCATGGCGGGCATCGATGCAGATCGCCGGGACACCGAGCGCCTTGAGCTCGTTCCACAACCAGACGGCCAGCGGCCCCGTCTCCAGCCCGACCCGGTCGACCGTGCCTGCATGATCGCTGATGAAGGCGACGATCGCCTCCGGCAGGGTGGCGACCTTCCGCTCAGCCAGGATGCGCCCGTCCTCGTCGACGATGCACACCGCGGTTTCTTCCATCGAGACATCCAGCCCGACATACTTCCTCATGGCAGCTCTCCTTCGTGCTTCGGCACGCGCCGATCCATCCACACGATCAGTGTGGAGGGCTGCCGCCTTTCCTCGGAAGGCCTCAGCAAAAGTTAGGCTATGTGGTGTAGGAACTGAGCGAGGGGCGCGGAGCGAAGCCCCCGGCTGAGCGCAGCGGAGCGCCCCTCGCTGGGGTGGTCATCGTGGATCTCGGGTAGCGTCTGGTCACCACAACCTGTGACGTGACCACGAGGAGCACCACGATGACCGACGAGATGATGGCGTTACGCGGCATGCTTGAGAAGGGCACCGACGCCGACGTTCTGCGCGAGATGATCGGCTTCGCAGCACAGCGGCTGATGGATCTGGAGGTGCAGGGCCTGACCGGAGCGGCCCACGGCGAGCGCTCGGCCGACCGGCTGGCGCAGCGCAACGGCTACCGGGATCGTGATTGGGAAACCCGCGCCGGGACCGTCGAGCTCCGGATCCCGAAGCTGCGCAAGGGGTCCTACTTCCCGGGGTTCCTGGAACCACGCCGCATGGCGGAGAAGGCGCTCACCGCCGTGATCCAGGAGGCCTACATCCAGGGTGTGTCCACCCGCGCCGTCGACGACCTGGTCAAGGCGCTCGGCATGTCGGGCGTCTCGAAGAGCCAGGTCAGCCGGCTGTGCGAAGAGATCGACGAGCGGGTGAGCACGTTCCTCAACCGCCCGATCGAGGGCGAGTGGCCCTATCTCTGGATCGACGCGACCTACGTGAAGGTCCGCCAGAACGGCCGCATCGTGTCCGTCGCCGTCACCGTCGCGGTGGCGGTCAACACCGACGGCCGGCGCGAGGTGCTGGGCATGGACATCGGCGCGTCGGAGGCGGAGACGTTCTGGACCGAGTTCCTGCGCAAGCTGAAGCGGCGCGGCCTGTCGGGCGTGAAGCTGGTGATCTCGGACGCCCACGAGGGCATCAAGGCCGCGGTGGCCAAGGTCTTCCGGGCGACGTGGCAACGGTGCCGCGTGCATTTTCTGCGCAATGTGCTGGCCCATGCCGGCCGGAGCGGCCGCCGTGTCGTCTCCGCCTTCATCGCCACCGCCTTCGCCCAGGACGATGCGGCATCCGCAAGGGCGCAATGGCGGCAGGTCGCCGACCAGTTGCGACCGAAGCTCCCGAAGCTGGCCACCATGCTCGACGCGTCGGAGGAAGACGTGCTCGCCTACATGACGTTCCCGAAGGAGCATCGGGCCAAGATCCACTCAACGAACCCGATCGAACGACTGAATGGCGAGATCAAGCGCCGCACGGACGTCGTCGGGATATTCCCGAACGAAGCATCGATCACACGCCTGATCGGTGCGATTCTTCTGGAGGCCAATGACGAATGGGCGGTCCAGCGCGCGCGCTACATGACGCTGGAGTCCATCACCGCACTCGGCGATGATCCTGCCGTCATGCTGCCCGCCGTGGCCGCCTGACGAAACCGGCCAGCGTTGCCGGAGAGCGTGACGACCATGTCGCTGTTACACCACGCCGCGGGGCACGACCGTGCGCGTCGATCCGATGGGAGCGATGGTTGCCCCCGCGCCTGTCGGGGGTCAGATCACCGCGCGTCCAGGCCCGGGGACACGACCAAGGTCGACCGACAACGCTTTGGCCATGAGGGCTGGCCTCCATCACCAGCCCTCATCTTGAATCATGAATGGCGCCCGGCGGGAATCCCGCGATTCA
>JBEICA010000181.1:0-6944 GCA_040373665.1 Burkholderiales bacterium
CGGGTGGCCGGTGCCGGACGGGGAGAATACTCAGATCTGGAAACCTGGTGCGGTCGGGCGCCAGACCTGGTCGCTCCACGCCGATGCCTCGGAGGCCGGAACGCCCCCCGAGCGACGCAGGCTCAACCACGGCAGCTGCTGCCACCCGGCGCGCTGCGATGTCCACCAGCGGCGGATGACTCCGCCACAGGCCATCAGGCCATCACCGCGGTCGCGGAACCACCCGATGGCCATCGGCCCGCCTGCCCACTTCGACTCCGGCCCGGCCTCGACCAGCACCACCCGGCGATCGGTCCCCGATACCCGCCGAAGCCAGTAGGACTCGACGTGACCCGCCGAGGGAGAGGGGCCGGGCCACAGCAGTTCGAACAGGAAATCGGCTGGGCGGGCCGCTGCGCCCGCGGCACGCCCGCGCGGCACAGCGACCTCCAACGGGTGGTCGCGAAGCAGGACAGCGCCGACCTCGCGCCAGAATGGGAAGGCATGCTCGGCCCGGGCGTCGGCGAACCCCGGCGGGATGCCGCCATCGCGCCCGACCCGTGGTCGCCGCCGGTCCATTGGCCCGGCGTGCCCGTCCCGAAAGAAGCGCCGCAACAGGGCCGACTGCCCGGCCGTGAACGGCCCCGCCCCCCCTCCGCCCTCCGCGTCTCCTGACACCGCCATCACCCCCGTCCCCAGGCGCCGCATCAGCCGCGCCATTTCATCTCCCCAACGCGCACGCCCGTGGCAACCCGGACACACCGCCTGGCACCGGCCGCCCGCAGGCGGCGCTCCCGGCCCGGACATGTCACCTGGTCGGCCCGGAAAATGCACCCGGCATGGATACCCATTGTTTTTGCAACGAATTGGTTATCCGAGCGAATTGGTCTGCTGGCCTCCACGGGCGCCGGCGGTCGCCGTGCGGTCGTCCCGTGCCCCCGCTTCGCGCCCACAGGGCTCGCGATGGGGGTGGCGCGGGCTGCACGGCCTGCCGCGCAATGCCCCTCGCCATCATCCCGTGGCCTGATGGACTATCCGGGCTGCAGACCTTCGCGTCAAATATATTTGATTGCAAAGGATCACGCCACCGCGCAGTCGGCAGCCATGGCTGCTGGGGGTTAAACCGGGCCCGTCAGGCGCCGGCCAACGGCGGCTGGTCAGGTCAAGGCAAGAGCGCAGGCGGTCTCGGTGGGGATGAGCCGCCCGAGGGGCCGGGCTGCAGCGGACGAACAGGTTCCGCAGGCAACGGCCAGGAAGGCTTGTGGGACCGCGGCAGGCCGGCATGGGGCCCGCCCACGCGGACCCGATGCGCGACCCGCCCCGGCTGTCAGAGCCGCTCGACGATGGTGACGTTGGCCATGCCGCCACCCTCGCACATGGTCTGCAGGCCATAGCGGCCACCGCGGGCACGGAGCGCGTGCACCAGCGTGGCCATCAGCTTCGTGCCGCTGGCGCCAAGCGGATGGCCGAGGGCGATGGCGCCACCGTTGACATTGAGTCGGTCGGGGTCGGCGCCGAGGGTCCGCAACCATGCCAGCGGCACCGGCGCGAACGCCTCGTTGACCTCGTAGAGATCGATCTGGTCGATGGTCATGCCGGATCTGGAGAGCGCCCGCTGGCTGGCGGCAAGGGGCACATCCAGCATCACGACCGGGTCCCCGCCCAGCACCGTCATGTGGTGGATGCGCGCCAGAGGCGCCACTCCGAGGGCCTTGAGACCACGCTCGCTCACCACCATCACGCCACTGGCGCCATCGCAGATCTGGCTGGCGTTCGCAGCGGTGATCACGCCGCCCTCGCGCAACAGCTTGACGCTGCCGATGCCTTCGAGGGAGGCGTCGAACCGAATGCCCTCGTCGACGCGGTGCAGTTCGTCGCCGCCGTCACCATTGGCCATGCGCACGGGCAGGGGCAGGATCTCGGCGTCGAAGGCGCCGGCATCGACCGCAGCCGCAGCCTTGCGGTGACTCGACAGGGCATATTGGTCGAGCTGGTCCTTCGACAGCCCGTGCGCACGTGCCAGCATCTCCGCGCCGGTGAACTGCGAGAAATCGTCCGGATAGCGCTCGCGCAGGCTGCAATCCTGGTAGAACCCCATCCCGGCCTTCTGCGGCAGGACCGAGGCACTGAACATCGGCACCCTGGTCATGCTCTCGACGCCGGCGGCGATCACCACGTCGTTGACGCCGGACATGACCGCCTGCGCGGCGAAGTGGATCGCCTGCTGCGAGGAACCGCACTGCCGGTCGATGGTCGTGCCGGGCACCGTCCGGGGGAGCTTCGAGGCGAGTACCGCGTTGCGTCCGACGTTCACCGCCTGCTCGCCGACCTGCATCACGCAGCCCATGAAGACATCCTCCACCAGGGCTGGATCGGCACCCGTGCGGTCCACCAGACCGTCCAGAACGCTCGCCGCCAGATCCACCGGGTGCCAGCCCGACAGCCGCCCTCCCCGCCGACCGCCCGCCGTGCGCACCGCGGCGACAATGTATGCCTCAGCCATTCGAAAGACTCCTCCGTATCGTGGTGGGGCCGGCGGCGGATGCGCCGGCGCGAAACGTGGATTCTGCGGCCAAACGGCACTGCCGGAAAACCGGCTGCGGATCCAGGGCGCTGGAGACGCTGGGCGCGGGCCGTGCCGCCATCCTCGCGGCCGATGCCGCCGGGTGCCGACTGCGGCAGACGAACCCGGGCCCGCCGCGTCAGGCCGCCGGCTCGATACCCATGCGCTGGGCGAAACGGACCAGCTCTGCGACCGAGGTCACATCGAGCTTTTCCATGACCCGGGCCCGGTGCAGCTTGACGGTCTGCTCGGCCACGCCCAGACGTTGTCCGATGGCCTTGTTGGAGCGCCCGGCGATGACCTCGACCAGCACGTCGCGCTCGCGCGGCGTGAGCCGCTCGAGGCGCCGACCATCGACCGCCGCCTCGCCACGGCGTGCCGACTCGGCAGACACCCGCGCCATCCCCTGGGCGACGGCGCGCAGCAGCTCCGCGCTGCGCACCGGCTTGGTGAGGAAGTCGACCGCACCGGCCTTCATGGCAAGCACCGTCGTCGGGATGTCACCCCGCCCGGTCAGGAACACCACGGCAAAGGCCCGTCCGCTGGCAAGCAGCCGCTCCTGGACCTCGGGGCCCGACATGCCCGGCATCGCCACGTCCAGCACCACGCAACCGCAGGCATCTTCGCCGAGGGTGTCGAGAAACGCCTCGCCGGAGGGATGGCTCTCCACCGCAAGACCCTCGGACCGCAGCAGCCGCTCGAGCGCCCGTCGGACGTCGTCCTCGTCGTCCACGATGTAAACCGTCGGACGGAAACTCATGCCTGGTTCTCCATTGCCAGAGGCAGGGAGATCAGCAGCGCAGCCCCCTGCCCGGCCACCTCCTCTCCCGCGATGTCGCCGCCGTGGGCCTGCACGATGGTCCGCGCCATCACCAGACCAAGCCCGGCGCCGCCTCGCTTGACTGCGAACAGACCCGTCACGGATTGATGGTCGAGTTGCGTCACTGTTGCCCCGGGGTGACAGACGCGCAGCGACACCCGGCCCGCACCCACCCCGGTGCTCAGCAGAAGCACGCCCGCCCCTCCGGCGCGGGTCGTCATCGCCTCGCCGATGTGCATCACGACATCGATCACGGCCTGGGTGAGCATGGCTGGGTCGCCCATGACCTTCAGGCCACCGGCCCCCTGTTCCAGGCGGGCCACCAGCCCGAGCGACCGCAGGTCGGACTCGGCGAGCGACAGACTGGACCCCACCAGTGCATCGACATCGATCATTGCGGTCACCACCGGACCGCGACGGACCAGTTCCCGGAGCCGGCCGACGATCCGCCCCGCCCGCTCGGCGCCATCGACGACGCCACCGAGCTCCTCGTCCAGCCGGGCGCAGTCGGGCTCGTGCGCCCGGAGGAGGTACGCCGCCCGATGCACGCACGTCTGGATGGTGGCGAACGGGCGCGTCAGCTGCCGCGCGAGGTTTCCCGCCAGCTGGTTGACCACGGCCACCCGTCCCAGGTGCGCGAGATCCCGGCGCAGCTGTGCGGCCTCGTCCTCGGCGCCCCGGCGTTGCGTGACGTCGATGGTGAGCCCGTGGCTGAAGGTCACCCGCCCCAGCGCGTCAGCGTTGGCGCTGATGTAGCTGACGCACCATCGCACCTTTCCCCCAGGATCGATGATGCGGAACTCCAGCTGGCGCCGCTGACCGATGAGATCCAGACGGGCACTCTGCCGCTGGATCTCGTCCCGATCCTCGGGGTGCACACGGGCGAGGAATTCCTCCAACCGCGGCACCCGTGCCGGATCCAGGCCGAGCGCGGTGTAGCCGAGCCGTGTGGTCCAGAAGCGACGGCTGCGCCCGTCATAGGTCCAGAACCACGCGCCGGCAGCCTCCGCCGCCATCTCGAGCCGCTCCTCGATCAGGCGCAGTGCCGCGGTCTTTTCCCGCAACTCCCCGGCGGCGCGAACCGCTCTGGCGACCTCGTCCGTCAGAACCAGGCCGAGCAGCAGGGCGGTCGGCGCAATCAGCAGGGACGCCCAGACAGTCGGCGGACCCAGCCCCTCGGAGAGGGTGAATCCGAGAGCGACGGCCACCGCCGCGAAACCGACCAGGGTGACACCGAGAAGGCGGTCGCGGTGGCGGTCGTGGCGGCTCGCGAGGGTCACGCCGGCGTCCACCGCATGAATCAGGACCAGCAGGAGCGCCGCGCCCGCCAGCCATGCCCACGGACCGGGGATCGCCTGCAGACGGGTGAACCGTTCTCCGAGAAACTCGAACTGCCCTGCCACGTGGATCTCGCGGAAGTTGATGCACGGCTCGGAGAACGCATTGACCCCGAACACCAGCGTCCGCGCTCCGATCGCGACCCAGCCGAGCCAGGTGCGCGCCGTTCCAAGGGCATGGCGCACCATCAGGACCAGACTCACCGCCCCCACCCAGGTCGGCAGGTGCAGCCAGTAGAACAGCCGCCCCGCCTCCTCGGAAGTTTCGGCACGCAGGATGCCCAGGCCCACCAGCACGCCGGCCGCGACGGCGAAGGCGAACACGGCATAAAGTCCATTGGCAAACGCGCGCGGCTCCCGCAACCAGGCCAGGGCGTGGAACAGCCCCAGGGTGGCGCAGGCCACAGCGCCCGCCAGGAGAAAAAGGGAGACGTTACCCACTACTGGCGCGGGTCTCTCATCCGGCCGGGAGCCGACGGTGGGGCCGCCTCGGCCCACCGCGACGATCCGGGGCCCGAACCCGGTCGCGGGTAACGCTGGCGCGGCATGCCTGCCCCATGGGCACCGCCCCCTTCGGCACTGCCGCTCCCGACCACAGGGCCATCCCGCAGCTCACGAGGCCACCTTGCGCCGCACTTCGACCGCCTCCGCGTCTGTGCCGGAACAGCAACCCGGGCTCATCGCCTCGGAGCTGACATCGGTCCGGGCAACCTCACTGCCGGCCTCCGCCCAGGGCAGCGACAGGACGAACACCGCGCCCTCCCCTCCGGCGGCCTCGAGCGTCAGATGGCCGCGATTGGCCTCGACTGCCGCGCGCGCCAGAGGCAGGCCCATCCCCAGACCGTGGGGTTTGGTGGTGAAGAAGAAATCGAACACCCGGGAGACATCGCCGGGAAAGCCAGGGCCATTGTCCGTGACCCGGATGTCGACCCGCCCCGGGCGGCACTCCAGACAAACCGCCACGCGGCGATCTCCGGCCGGTTTGACCACCAGGGCATCGCAGGCGTTGCGCAGCAGGTTGATGAGCGCCTGCTCAATGTCCAGGGAATCCACCCGAACCAGCCCCATGGGCTGATCCCTGCCAACGACCACAAGCGAGATGCCGGCATGTTCCAGATCCGGCCGGACGAACTCCAGCGCCGCGTCCACCAGGGTCAGCGGCGGAACCAGACGTCCGCGGGAGCGGCCGCGGCGGGAGCGCCGCCGCAGACTCCCGATGAGTCGGACCGCCCGCCGGGTGGCCCTGCGGATGTCCACGACCGCCTCCCGCAGTTCGCCGACACGCCCGTCGCGGGCCAGCCGCTGTGCCGCCTCGGCATTGCTCATGATCGCGGCCAGAGGCTGGTTCAGCTCATGGGCCAGCGCGCCCGCCACCTCGGTCGGCGTGCCACTGCGGGAGGCCATCTCGAATTCCGTGCGGTATCGGTCGCGCTCGGCCTCGGCGCGCTTGCGATCGGTGATGTCCAGGGCCACGCCCGCCAGGATCCGCTCGGAACCACCGAGGTCACGTGTGAGCATGCCTTCGCAGAAGGTCCACACGACCCGGCCGTCGCGGGTCATGGAACGGAACTCGGACGACATGCGCTGACCGGAGGCTGCCATGTGCGCCGTGAACTGTCGCACCCGGTCCCGATCTTCGGGATGCACGTGAGCGAAAAGATACTCGACGTGGTGCAACCGGCCTCCACCCTCGCGGTCCGGGATTTCCCCTCCCGCACCACCCGTCCAGAACGCGCCGGTATCGAGGTCGATCCGCCACAGCACCGCCCGCGCCGCGGTCGCCGCCAACGCCAGGCGATCGCGCGAGTTGGTCAGCGCAGCCTCCCGCTCCCACAGTTCGCGCGACAGGCGCAGCGCCAGCCCGAGATCCTGGCTGAGTCCGCCGGCCATCGCGATCATGAGCGGCGCCATGCACAGGGCGACCGAGATCGGAATGGCGATCCCGACCCAGATGAGCAGAACCGTCACCAGCAGTGCGAGGGATGTTCCAGCGACCAGACTTCCTCCCATGACCACAGCCCAGCGCCGGTCCCCGACACGCCACTGATATCTGGCGGCGGCCAGAACATCCAGCAGCAGCAGCAGGGCCCCTCCCTGTGTGAGGATCAGGAGGGGGCTGGCGGTCCCAACCTCGACCGAGAAGGATCCTCCGAAAAGCGGGAACTGCTCCACCGCGCGTATCTCGGAATAGATGCTGCTGCCCGGCACGAACATGTTCGCCACCGTTGCCACCGTGCACAGGCCC
>JBEICA010000364.1:0-2924 GCA_040373665.1 Burkholderiales bacterium
GCCCCGCAGCGCGCACCCCGCTGCGCACGCCCTGGGTGGCCCGCCCCCGCGGGGTGGCCCGGCCGACGGGGGCGGCGCCCCCTTTGGCCACCGGGGCCGCAGCCGGGGCTGCGGCCGCGCCAGGCGTCCAGGCGGGGTGGACACGGTAGGGGAAGTACAGCGAGGGACGCGGCCGGGTCTCGGGGTGGTGGGCCATGGCGGGGACCTGCGGGTGCGACTCAGAACGAACGCGGCATGCCCAGCACGTGCTCCGCGACGTAGGACAGTATCAGGTTGGTCGAGATCGGGGCCACCTGGTAGAGACGGGTCTCGCGGAACTTGCGCTCGACGTCGTATTCGCAGGCGAAACCGAACCCCCCGTGGAACTGCAGGCAGGCATTGGCCGCCTCCCAGGAGGCCTTCGCCGCGAGGTACTTCGCCATGTTCGCCTCGGCGCCGCAGGGCTGGTTCGCGTCGAACAGGGCGCAGGCCTTCCAGCGCATGAGGTTGGCCGCCTCGACCTCGATGTAGGCCTCGGCGATCGGGAACTGCACGCCCTGGTTCTGTCCGATCGGGCGGCCGAACACCTCCCGCTCGGAGACGTAGCGGCTGACCTTGTCGACGAACCAGTAGCCATCCCCGATGCACTCTGCGGCGATCAGCACGCGCTCCGCGTTGAGGCCGTCGAGGATGTAGCGGAAACCGCGACCCTCCTCGCCGATGAGGTTCTCCGCGGGAATCTCGAGATCCTCGAAGAACAGCTCGTTGGTCTCGTGGTTGACCATGTTGGCGATGGGACGCACCGTCAGGCCGCGCCCGATCGCCTCGCGCAGATCGACGATGAAGATCGACATCCCGTCTGACTTGCGGCTCACCTCTGCCACGGAGGTGGTGCGTGCCAGCAGGATCATCAGGTCGGAATGCTGCACCCGCGAGATCCACACCTTCTGGCCGTTGACCACGTAGCGGTCGCCCCGGCGCACCGCGGTGGTCTTGAGCTTCGTGGTGTCCGTGCCGGTGGTCGGCTCGGTGACCGCCATGGACTGCAGGCGCAACTCGCCGCTGGCGATGCGCGGCAGATAGAGGCGTTTCTGCGCCTCGGAGCCGTGGCGCAGCAATGTCCCCATGTTGTACATCTGGCCGTGACAGGCCCCGGCGTTGCCACCACTGCGGTTGATCTCCTCCATGATGACCGATGCCTCGGCCAGCCCGAGACCGGAACCGCCATACGCCTGGGGAATCAGGGCCGCCAGCCAGCCGGCGCGGGTGAGGGCATCGACGAACTCCTCGGGATAGCCACGGGCTTCGTCGATGCGGCGGAAATACTCGCCCGGGAAGCGGGCGCACAGATCGCGCACGGCTTCGCGGATGTCCTGGTGGTCGTCGCTCATGGCGGCTCCGCAAGCGGCGGCGGGCGGTCCGGCGTTCAGGCCAGTTCCGCTCCCGCCTCCATGGTGAGGAATCCCTCGTGGTCCCGTGTCCAGAGGTCGGCGCGGCCGTCCGCCTCGATGCGGCCGCAGACCGTGAAGGGGTGGATGTCGAACACCGGCCGCACTGCGCGGAAGCCAAAGCGGCGCACGGCGCGGCCGGGGGCGTTGCGCCGCAACAGGTCCAGCAGCAGGGTGGCGATGAGGGGGCCGTGCACGATCAGGCCCGGATAGCCCTCGACCTGCGTGACGTAGGGTCGGTCGTAATGGATGCGGTGCCCGTTGAAGGTCAGGGCGGAGTAGCGGAACAGCAGCACCGGATCGGGTTCGAGCTGGCGCGAAAAGGTCTCGTCGGTGCGCGCCGGCTGGGCCGCGGGACCGGACTGTCCAGGCTGCGGGTGGTCGCGGTAGACGATGTCGTGTTCCTCGTGGATCGCCGGTCCCCGCCCGGTGGAGATGTCGTGGTGCACCGTGACGAAGACCAGGGTACCGCTGCGACCCTGCTTGACGTCGACGGAGGCAATGCGCGAGACCCGCGTGGCCTCGTCACCGACGCGCAGGGGATCGTGGAAATCCAGCCGGCCACCGGCCCACATGCGCCGGGGCAGCGCCACGGGCGGCAGGAAACCCCCGCGGCGGGGGTGGCCGTCCGGTCCGATCTCAGATTGCCGGGCCAGGGGCGTGAAGTAGAGCCAGTGCCCGAGCGGTGGCACCGGACTGCCTAAACCCGGCGCCGGGTCGTCGCGGTCCAGGGTGGCCGACAGCATCGCCAGCGGGGCCGCGGTCACGAGGTCCTGCCGCGCTTCGCTGCGGCCGATCCAGGCGCGGAGTTGTTCGGCGTCGATCTGCATGTCCGCTACCGCCGCCGCGCGGCCTCGCGGACGATGCGCTCGGCCTTCAGGATCACGGGCCGGTCGACCATGCGACCGTCGACGGCAACCGCCGCCCCGCCGGCGCGCTCGGCGAAGGCGAGCACGCGTTCGGCCCAGGCCACATCCTCGGTGGAGGGCGAGAAGGCGGCGTTGACCAGCGGCACCTGACGCGGGTGGATGCAGAGCTTGCCGCCGAACCCCTGACGCCGGGCGCGCAGGGTATCGGCCTGCAGCATCTCCGGGTCGTCTATCTCGGTGCACACGCCGTCCACGGGCGGCTGGATCCCCGCGAGGCGCGACTCGAGAACCAGGCGGGATCTGAAGTAGAGCAGTTCCTCGCCCTCGCCATCGATGCCGAGGTCGACCTGGAAGTCGATGCTGCCGAACAGCAGCCGCTGCACGCCTGGCGCGCGCGCCAGGGGTCGCAGGTTGTCGAAGCCGGCCGCGGTCTCCACCAGCGGGAGCAGGGCGCGGGCACCGTCCGCGCACAGGGACAGCACGGGGTCGTCAAGTTGCTCGGCCTTGGGCAGGACGATGGCCGCGACGCCCGGCAGGGCGCACAGCGCGAGGTCATCGGCATGCCAGTGAGTGCCGGGCGCATTGACGCGTACGCAGACCGGCCGCGCGGGCGACAGCCACCGCGCCA
>JBEICA010000349.1:0-3346 GCA_040373665.1 Burkholderiales bacterium
ATATGGCTAAGCCTTATAAAGGGATTTTAAAGAGCGTCAGCTTGCAATCATTAGTGGCCCGAGCCTCGAAGCTGGTCGATCATAGGAATTTAGGTGTACGTCCCTAGGGCTCTGTTGCACAAATCGGCTGAGTGCCAGAGTTTCCCCTTCCCCAGACAGACTTATCCTGTGACCTCTGTGATGGGTGTGCCGATCGCGGTGAAGCCGTTCAAGACGGCCACACGCACCTGGAACTCTGCGACCTGACGGTCGAAGTCCCGCGCGGACAGTCGCTGTCCCAGCAGCTTGACGCAGTGCATCTTGGTCTCTGCGCGGCTTCGGCGGTGATAACCGCTCCATCGTCGCTAGATGGTCCGGCCGAAGCGTTTTGAGGCGCGCAGCGCCTCGTTGCGGGCGACGGCCCCGGCAGTGTCGGGTTTCCACGGTTTGGCGTTCTTGCGGGGCGGGATGATTGCGGCGGCACCGCGGGCGGCGATGGCGTCGTGGCACTTGCGCGTGTCGAAAGCACCGTCGGCGGTGACAGTTGCGATCTCCTGATCGGGCGGGATCTGGTCCAGCAACTCGGGCAGCATGGGTGCATCGCCGACCTCGCTGGTGGTGAACTCGGCCGCCCGGATTTCCAGTGATTTCTCGTCGATCCCGATGTGGATCTTGCGCCAGACGCGCCGTTTCGTGCCGCCATGCTTGCGGGCGTTCCACTCGCCTTCCCTGTCAATCGGCGTGCAAAACTGACCCCCTATCGGCGTCCAATTTTGACCCCGCTATGCTGCGTCTAGATCAGGGCCTGAGCCGACGGAACTGATCACAGAGTGGAGGCGGGTCAGGCCCTGATCGGGGTTATGCGCGGTTTTTAAAGCGCCAAGACTCGTTGCCGGTTTCGATGATCTCGCAGTGATGGGTCAGGCGGTCGAGGAGCGCCGTGGTCATCTTGGCATCGCCGAATACGGTGGGCCATTCGCCGAAGGCGAGGTTGGTGGTGACGATGATCGAGGTTCGTTCGTAGAGGCGGCTGATGAGGTGGAAGAGCAGCTGTCCACCGGATTGCGGGAAGGGCAGATAGCCGAGCTCGTCAAGGATGACGAAGTCGAGGCGGGTCATGTAATCGGCCAGCCGCCCTTGCTTGCCGCCGCGGGTCTCAGTCTCCAGCCGGTTCACCAGATCGACCACGTTGTAGAAGCGGCCCCGGGTGCCATTGCGGATGAGCGCACGGGCAATGGCGATGGCGAGATGGGTCTTGCCGGTGCCGGTGCCGCCGATGAGGACCACGTTGCGCTGGTCGGCGACGAAGCTGCCATTGGCCAGTTCCCGAACCAGCCCCTCGTTGATCGGTGTGCCGGTGAAGTCGAACTCTTCGATGTCCTTGGCCAGCGGCAGCTTGGCGACGGTCATCTGGTAGCGGATCGACCGCGCCTGTTTCTCGGCGATCTCTGACTGCAGCAGGTCTCCAACGATGCGGGGCGGCTCGTGCTGGCGCTTGATACCCGCGGCCATGACCTCGTCATAGGCGCTGCGCATCCCGTAGAGCTTGAGGCTGCCCATCAGGTCTAAGATTTGGGTGCGTTCCATGTCGGCTGGTCCTCCTGAGGCTGTCGTAGCGGGCGCAATCGGCCACGGGTTCGTGGGTCAGGCGCAGCGCAGTGGGGGTGAGTAAAAGCGGTGGCGGGGTCGGGTCGCGTCGTCGGGCGAGGATGTTGATGACGACAGGGGCGGAATGGACGCCCTGATCCACGGCTTCGCGGCAGGCGGCTTCGACAGCCTGTAGCCCATCATCGGGTACGCAGCTCAGGATCTGGACCATCTGCCGGTCGCCATCATCGCTGCCCTTCAGCTTGCGCCGGATCGCGGCCATGGCGGGCGGGAGTACCCAGTCCTTGAACGGCGCACCATTGCGCAGAGCCCCGGGTTTGCGAGCCAGAACAGGCACATAGTGCCATGGGTCATAGACCGTCTGGCCCCGCCCAAAGGCGCGGGCATGTTCGCCTACCACCACACCATCCTGCCGGATGACGATCCGCTCGGCATAGGCATGAACTTCCACCGGACGACCAACGGCAGTCGCCAGGACCGAGTATTTGTTGTTGTCGAACCGCACCGTGCAGGTCTTCGACACCGAGGCTGGCACGCTGTGGAAGCCGTCGAAGCGTCCTACGTAAGGGACGAGGTGGGGTCGCTCGGCCTCGAACATCTCCCAGATCGTCTTGTCGGTCTCTTCCACATGGCGATGTGCCTTTGCATAGGCCACGCATTTGTCCATCAGCCAGGCGTTCAGCTCGTCCAGACTTTTGACCCGCAGCCGCGGCGTGAAGAACCGTTCCCGCACCAGCCCGACCTGGTTCTCGACCTGACCCTTCTCCCAGCCCGATGCGGGTGTGCAGGCGACAGGCTGGACAAGATAATGGCTGCACATCTGCAGGAAGCGGCGGTTGTAATGCCGTTCCTTGCCCGTGAAGACCGCCTCCACCGCCGTCTTCATGTTGTCGTAGATGCCCCGCGTGCAGGTGCCCTTGAAGAAGGCGAAGGCCCGGTCGTGCGCGTCAAACACCATCTCCTGGCTCTCGCGCATGTAGGCCCGGGCGAACATCATCCGGCTGTGGCAAAGCCGGACATGCGCCACCTTTACCGTCACCGTGACACCCGAGATCACCACCACCTCGTGGCTCCAGTCGAACTGGTAAGCCTCGCCCGGTGCATAGTAGAGCGGCACATAAGCTTCCGCCGTCACCGCGCCCCTGTTCTGCGACCAACTCTTCGCGAACCGGCGCACAGCATCATACCCGCCCTCGTATCCGAGCCCGCGCAACTCCTCGAAGATACGGATCAGCGTCAGCCGTTCCCGCGCCGGCTTGTTCGCGTTGGTCGAAAGGAACTGTTCAAGCTGTCCTTGCCACGGCCCGATCCGTGGCATCGGTTGCCGCTCGCGCTCGTAGCTGAAGTCCGTCTCGTCCGTCCGCAGGATCTTCCGGACGGTATTCCGCGACACGTGCAGTTCCCGCACGATCTTCTTCACCGACCAGCCCTGAACGTAGAAGGCCCGCCGCACCCGCGCGATCGTATCCACCCGCTTCAACTCCCCCTCCGTCCGCTGCCCCGCAACGGACGGTCCAACACAGCATCAGGGGGGGCAAAACTGGGCGCCGATACCCCGCCTTAGGGGGTCAAAATTGCACGCCGAAACACAACAACCTCGGCAGTCACAAGGCACCCGCCATCCGACAGGCTATCCGCGCGGCAGGCGCAAAGCTGTTCTACCTTCCCGCCTATTCGCCCGACCTGAACCCGATCGAGCAGGTCATCGCAAAGCTCAAACACCTGCTCCGCAAAGCCGCCGAACGCACCAGAGAGGCCG
>JBEICA010000433.1:0-1824 GCA_040373665.1 Burkholderiales bacterium
CGAAACGTCCATGGTTCAAGGTCGAGTGTCCATTCACACGTAATATCAGTTCTCTGTCCTGCGGAACCATCTGTTCCAGCGCCCGCTGCACGGCGACGGCACCGTTCACGGTGTTCCGAATAACCAGCACTTTCGCCCCCAAGTTCGCGGCTTCGGTGGCCATCCGCGCGATCCCGGTCGGATCGTCGAGAAGCGTGGCCCAGGCCATTTGGACCGCTTTCGGGGCGGCGGTACTGGCGACTTCCCGAGTGACCGTATTCGATCCGGCGCCACTCAGCAGCGGATAGGGAACGGCTTGCGCCGCCTTCAGACGATCCCCCCCCTTGGGTTCCGGGCGTAGCCCATTGGCGGCCTGCAGGAGCCGATATGCTTGCTCCCGGCCGAGGGTGGCGGAGAGGAGCAGCGTCTCCCCACCGGCCTGCACGTGATCCTCAAGGAGCTGCTGCAACACCTGCTGCATGTAGTGATCGGAGGCGTGCACCTCATCGACCACCAGCAGATGACGCATCAGCGATGCCCCGCGCAGGTGCGCATGACGCGTCCGCAGCCCGGCCATCAGCACCTGGTCCACGGTCCCCACCCCGATCATGGCCGTAAAGAACCGCTTGGGATGCTCCGACGCCCAACGTGCGGGTAGTCGAGCATCATTCTCCGGCTGGTCCAGCCGATCCGGTGCCGCGGGCAACCCAGCATGCGCTCCGGCATCGTCCAGGTAACCTGGCACAGCGAGGACCACGTCCGGTGCCTTATCGCCCCATACGGCCTGCGCAAACCGCACCACGCGCTGGTGAAGCTGCACCGCGGCCGTTCGTGTGGGCAGGGCGAAGTAGAGGCCATCCACGCTGCCCGCCTTGAACCGATTGATGAACCTCCAGAGAGCGGCCTCAGTCTTTCCGCTGCCCGTTTCCGCCTCCAGAATCACCACCGCGCCAGGCATCTCGGCACAGCCCTGCTGGTGCGGGTGGGGCGGGTAGCCGAACAGCTCGTCAAATACCAGCGGCTTGCCGAGAAGGGCCGTTCGCCACGGCTGGGGATCCATCCCGATGGCTGCCAGCTGCTGCGACGCCCAGTGCTGGGCGCCTTGCTTATCCCTGATTCGCTTCCATCCCGCGGAGCCAATCCAGTCTGCAAGCTGAATCAACCCGGCAATCGCGTGATGGAATGCCGGCGCCTTGGGTAGCGGGGGGCCCGATGTCACCATGCTTGCCGGCGCCGCCTTTACGGCGTGCTCCCAGAGATCCGCCAGCGCCAGCATGGGGTCATACCCGCCTGCGGCGCGCCAATGGATCTCTTCCTGCATCCCGTCCCGATCGCGATCCCACGGCGCCCCGTGGTGCGAAAACACCACGTCGAGCAGCTCCGGCATGTCGTCGCCCCACGCGTCGAGGCGTTCCGCCTGCATGACTTCGGCAACCCGCTGCTGCAGACGGTCCACCGGGCGGCTCCCGAAAATCGCGCGCAATGGTCCGATATGCCCGATGGGAGGCGCCGATACATCGGCCCTGGCCTGGAAACCGCGATTGACCTTGCCCATGTCATGCAGGAACACCAGCAAGGCCAGTCGTTCGATCCAGACCTCTGGAAGGTCAGTCACGCCCGCTAGACGCGCCAGCCGCCCGCGGATTCCCGGAAGGTCGACCAGCGCCCTGAAGACCCCTGCAACGTCCCCACTATGCTCGGCGAGTGACAGGCGAAACATGACGTTGCCCTGGGCATCATGTTCCAATTTCCCCCATGGTGGTGCGGCCATTCGGATTCCCCAAGTGCAAGTTGACCTGAAATCTTTCCTCTGCTTCCCATACTTCACCCCCCCCCCCCCCCCCC
>JBEICA010000325.1:0-3829 GCA_040373665.1 Burkholderiales bacterium
CAGCACGAACCGCGCGATCCGGACATGGACGTGACCCTCGTCGCGTCGCTCACCGACGATTCGCGACGGAAAAAGGGGCCAGCCGGGCGTGTCTTCACCCGTCTGCAAGGTGTCTCGATCTGGTTCCTCTCCCTGCTGTTCGCCCACAGTCAGCGGCACCTCTCGCAGTGGGGTGTGCTTCGCGCGCCCCTCCGCTTCAGGGTTGACGCGTTCTTTCTGCTGCTGCATCTGGCACTGTGGTGGGCTGTGCCGCTGCTGCTCGGCGTCACACCAGACCGCGTTGTGCTCGTCTACTTCCTGCCGCTGTTCTTTCTCGGCCCCTACCTGGCGGCGATCTTCTGGGTCAATCACGTCGGCATGCCCCTGATCGCCGAACCGGCGGAGTTCAGCTATCTCGAGCATCAACTCGTCACCTCTCGAACCATCGTAAACCCGAGGTACATGGACTGGTTTTTCGGCGGTCTGAATTTCCAGATCGAACACCATCTATTCCCGACGATCCCCTCATTCCGCCTGCGCCGTGTGTCCGAACTGGTCAAGCCTTTGATCGAGCGGGAGAGACTGCCCTATCACGGCGTATCGTTTCCCCGAGCGATGCAGGACGTCGCCGCCCATTTCGTGCGGGTGGCCCGCGGCTGAGGGGGCCACCGGGTCTCGCGTCTGTCCGCCCGAGGCCCTCTGCTTACCACGGCGAAATGTCCCACCGCTTGAGGTGGTGGCGGCGACACGGGCCACCATTGCTGCATGCCGGGGATGCGGTCGGGTGCGCATGCCATTCGCCCTGCAACGGGTGAGCACGCCCCGGATCGCCACCGGACACCCGGCGCTTGCCATGCACTGCCCGAGCGCGCATCCTTGCATTCATTCGTCATGCATGCCGATGGCTTCCCGGGCGTGTCGATGAAGGCAGGCCGCCTCCGGCGCTGGCCGCGGGGGAATGGTGTCCTGAAACAACGGGAGCCCGCGAAAGGAGGCCCGTGTGCTCACAGTGCCTTGTGTGCTTCTCGACGCAGGCATGACTGCCGCTCAGGTCATCGTTCGGCTCGCCCGCCAGGGTCACTGGCTGGACCCGGGAGATGCTCTTGTTCGCGAGGTCATCGCCGGCATCGCAGCGGACACCGGCCTGCCCGCGGACACCGTTGCCCGCCGGCTCGCCCGCCCCTGCGACCGGATCGGCGCGGCGATCCGGCGTCAATGGCAGGCCAGCATCCTCTGGTACGCGCGATCGCTCGGCGAGGTGCTGCGCGCCTGCCGTGAAGCCGCATCACCCGACCAGCCGCTGTTTCGGGTCCTCGACCTGCGCGAGGACGCCAGCCTGCCGCTGGTCGAGCCCCCACCCCTGGATGAACCCCCGGCAGACGAAGGCATCGTCCAGGTACACGGCATGCCGGTCGCCGTGATACTGAAAGACTGGGCGCCCGAGGCGTCCGTCAACGCGGGCAGCGCAGAGGTCGAGGGTGAGACCTTCGGCGAACTCATGTCCCTGCCCGTTCCGCCGCGGCGCGCAGGCGGTCGCAGACCGGATCGACAGTCGGCCGCACATGACCACGAACCGACCCCGACGGTGCGCGCCTGGCCTCGCATCGAGGCGCCCGACTACGTCCCAGCGCGCCAGCCCTTCGACGTCGTCATCGGTCTGGCCGCCGACCGTCAGGCAGCTGTCATCGGCGGCGAGGTGGTGCTCGCCTTGCCGGCCGGCACCACGCAACTCGACCTCGGGATCACATTGGTTGCGGACGGTCTCGACGCGCCCGGCGGATGGGAGTCGTCGATGCGGGTCGACGTTCACCGCCCCGCATTCGCGGAGGTCCGCTTCACGCTGACGGCACGCGAGCCGGAAGGTCACGACCCGGTGAGGCTGGTGTTCCTGGAGGTGCGCTATCACCTCGCCGGAGCGGTGTGCGGTGTGGCTTCCCGCCCCCTGGTGATCGGGCGTGCCGACGCGCCCCGTCTCGACCTGCCCGATGCGCACGGGAGCGCCTGGCTGGCACAGCGCGCTTCGGCCTCCCCGGTTGGGGTGACAGCCGACCCGGACGGCGTCGACCTCACGATCGAGATCTTCAAGCCCGACGGCAACCCCGCACGTGGCACCTACAACTGCCGCCTGAGTTCGCCGCATCGCCTCGGCAGTCCACTGGGGCCCTTCCCGATCGATCTCGACGACGACGCCAAGGGCTTCGCGAAGATGATCGTCAATCAGGTCCGCGCCTGCTCCCACGAGGCCATCGTCGACAACCTGCTGGTCTCCCACGGCCGCCGCATCGCCCGCGCTCTCGGCCCGGGCGTATTCGCCGCGCTGCAGGAAGTCGCAGACCGCGTGAAGCCTTCGCCGCCGGCTGTGCTGCTGGTGAGCGCGGAGCCCTACGTACCCTGGGAACTGGCCTGTGTCGAGCCGCCGCTGGACGCGATGCGGCCCGCCTTCCTCGGTGCCCAGGTGGCGCTGGGACGCTGGCTCCGGCCGCGCGGCGGCGCCAGCCGGCCGCCAGTGCAGCCGCCATCCCGCATCGGAGTTCGCCACATGGCCGTGATGGCCGGCCTGTACCGGGCCGAGTCCGGTCTCGCGCGGCTGCCCGAGGCCGAGACCGAGGCAAGGACCCTTCAGCAGACCTATGCCGCCGTCCCGCTTCCGGCCTCGCTCCAGGGCGTCAAGCAGCTGCTCGACGCCCGGGTGAGCGACCGTGGCCAGCCCATCGGCGGCGTCGAGGCCATCCACTTCGCCGGCCACGGCGACTACGACCCGGCCACGCCGGATTCGGCGGTGGTCTATCTGAGCGATGGCGCGCCACTGTTCGCCTCGCTGTTCGGCAGCGCCCGCTACGGCGGCGAGACCTCACCGATGTTCTTCCTCAATGCCTGCATGGCGGGCATCGGCGACGAATTGCTGGGTGATGCCGGTGGATTTCCGGGCAACTGCCTCGATGGCGGCTTTGCAGGCGTGCTCGGTGCCCTGTGGGCGATCGACGACAAGCTGGCCCACGAGGTCGCCATCGAGTTCTGGCGACGCGCCTTGCCAACGGGCGGGAGCGATCCCGAGCCCGTTGGCGCGATCCTGCAGGACCTGCGCGCGAAGTACGTACCGGACGCTGTGACGGCTCCGGCTGCGACCTACCTCGCCTACGTGTACTACGGCCACCCGCGCCTGACGCTGCGTCTCGTCTGATGGCCACCGCGTCGATGCACCACTTGCCCGTTACCCACAAGGGGGGCGCCCCCTGTGCATTGGCCGAACCCTGCCGAAAGAGGAGACCACCGCGATGGCAACGCAACTGACCGGAAGTCCGCAACCCGTCGCCCTCGGTGAGGGCTACCAGATCCGTGCGCCCGGCGTGTTCGGCAATGCCGAATTGCGGCGACCGCGCAGCGCCGCCGACCGCGGCCGCGACCGCCTCGCGGAGGATGGAACCCGTGCGCTCGATGCTGCGCTGGCCGATGCCCATTTCACGGAGGTGCGGCAAGTCAGTCTGTCGCTGCTTCCGGTGCCACCGGCCACCGAGGCTCGCGCGCTGCGCAGCGTCGACGGTCAGGAGATGCTGGAGCTGCAGGTGCCGGACCTCGGGCCGGAGACCGGGCAACTGGTCCTCGCCTGCGACGAGACCGGCGTCCTGACGTGGCACCTGCCGCTCGACGAGCAGCAGCGCATCGAGACCCCCGCCACGCGCGGCGCGGGCCGCATGAAACGCTTTCTCATTCCAGCGACGCGCCCCCGCCCGGCCGCGGCCGATGCAACTGCACAGCGCAGCCTGCTCGGCGTGATCGGCAGGAAGCTTCTCAAGGTCCTGGTGTATCCGCTGCTCGACCCGGTGGTGGGGATGATTTCCGAGGCCTTCGC
>JBEICA010000316.1:0-3994 GCA_040373665.1 Burkholderiales bacterium
ATGCGAAAGCTCGTCCACCTCATCTACGCGATCGTCAAATCCGGACACCCCTTCGAGCCGGAATTCAGGCGCGGGGGGCTTGCCATTCAAGACGGTATCTGACCCCAACTCTTTTGGGGTCAGGTCTTGCCTTTTTCCTCCCGACCGATGGACGCTCAGGCCTCACCCACGAGAGGGACGAACCGCACCTCGAGCACGGGCTGTTCGCTCAGTGCACCATCTTCGGAGCGGGTCACCACCATCAGCCGCTGCCCCCCCCAGGGCTCGCCCCGTGGGTAGACGAGACGCCCTCCGGGACGCAGTTGTGCTCCCAGGGCGACGGGCAGGCTCGCGGAGGCAGCGGTCACCAGGATGGCGTCGTAGGGCGCGTGCTCGGGCCAGCCCAGCCGTCCGTCGCCTTCGCGCACCGAAACATTGGCGACACCCAGGCGATGCAGGGACTCGGCCGCCCCGGCGGCCAGTTCCGGAACGACCTCGACCGAGTAGACGTGTCGCACCAGACGCGCCAGCACCGCCGCCTGATAGCCCGACCCGGTGCCGACCTCGAGCACGATGTCTGCAGGCCCGCAGTCGGCGAGGTCGGTCATCAGGGCAACGATGAAGGGCTGGGAGATGGTCTGCCCATGACCGATCGACAGCGGCTCGTTGAGGTAGGCGAACTCGCGGTCGGACGGACGGACGAACGCCTCGCGCGGCACCCTACGCATGGCCTGGAGGACCTCGTCGCGCAGGTGCGGCCGGCCCGTAGCAGGTCCGCACAGCCGTGCTTCCTCGACGACCTCGGCCATCAGTCTGTCACGCCGGACCTCGGCCCCTTGCCCATCCTCCCGGCCGGCGGCCGGATGGCGATCGCTGCCCATCGGTGCACCTCCTCATGCCGGCGACAGGTCCACACCCCGGTGCTTGGATTATGCTCCGCGCTCACCGCCACCGAAGCCATGAAGCGGCCTTCGGACGCGACACGAAGCGGAGCACCGGAACGCCCATGAAGACCGTTGGCATCGATGTGGGAGGCACATTCACCGATCTGGTGTCATTCGATGACGCCACGGGTGAGGTCCGCGTGGCCAAGGTTCCGACCACGCCGGACAACCAGGCAGGCGGCGTGCTGGCGGCGCTGGAACGCTCCGGGCTGTCCCTGAACGGCGTCGACGCCCTGATCCACGGTACCACCGCCACCACCAACGCCCTGCTGGAGCGCCGCCTCCCGCGCGTTGGCCTGATCACCACGGCAGGCTTCCGCGACGTGCTGGAACTGGGGCGTCGCACCCGGCCCACGGCCTACGGCCTCACCGGCAGCTTCGTGCCGCTGATACCGCGGGAGTTGCGCCTGGAGGTCGCGGAACGCATGGACGCCGACGGGCAGGTCCTGGTGCCGCTGGACGAGGACGCAATGCGTCGGGCTTTGCGGCAGCTGCTGGATGCGGGCTGCGAATCCCTGGCCATCCACTTCCTGCACAGCTACCGCAACCCGGCGCACGAGCGCCGCGCCGGCGAGATTGCGCGGGAGTCCTGGCCCAACGAATACGTCACACTGGGTCATGCCGTGCTGTCCGAGTATCGCGAATACGAGCGGGGCGTGGCAGCGGCGGTCAACGCTGCCGTGCAGCCCGTGCTGCACCGCTACCTGGCGCGACTGCGCGAAGGTCTGGCCACCGGCGGCTTCCGCCGCGAGCTCCTGGTGATGCAGGGCAACGGCGGCACCTGCGCCGCCAGCGTGGCGCACGAGTTCGCGGTCAGCTCGGTGATGTCGGGGCCGGCCTCGGGCGTGATCGCCGCAGCCGCCACGGGTCGGGCGGCGGGCTTCCCGCGGCTGATCACCTACGACATGGGTGGCACCTCGAGCGACGTGGCGCTCATCGAGGAGGGTCTGCCCCGCCTGAGCACGGAGCTCGAGCTCGAATACGCCATGCCCATCCACGTGCCGATGGTCGATGTCCACACCATCGGCGCCGGCGGCGGGTCCATCGCCCGCATCGACGACGCCGGCCTGCTGCAGGTCGGTCCGCGAAGCGCAGGGGCGCGGCCGGGACCGGTGTGCTACGGCCGCGGTGGCGACGAGCCCACCATCACGGACGCCAACCTCGTGCTCGGACGACTCGACCCGGACCGTCTGCTCTCGGTGGATTCGCCGGTCGGCCTCGAACATGTGCGCAAGGTCATCCAGCGGCGGATAGGCGAGGCCGTCGGGCTGGATGCCGACGCCGCGGCGGCAGCCATCCTGCGCGTGGCCAACGACCGCATGGCGGGCGCGATCCGCATGGTCAGCCTGGCCCGCGGCTACGACCCGCGCGACTTCGCCCTGTTCGCGTTCGGTGGCGCCGGCCCCCTGCACGCCTGCGCGCTGGCGCGCGAACTCGGCATCCCGCAGGTGCTGGTGCCGGCGCGACCCGGTCTCACCAATGCCCTCGGCTGTGCGGTCGCAGACCTGCGCCACGATTTCCTGCGCACCGTGAACGCGCCCCTGGGCGCGCTGCCTCCGGAACGCCTGCGCGAGATCCTCCTCGCCCAGCGCGCGGAGGGCGAGGCCACGCTGAGCCGCGAGGGCATCGCCATCGAGTCGATCGAGGTGCTGCACGAGGCAGACCTGCAGTTTCAGGGACAGAGCCATCTGCTCACCATCCCGTTACCCGGCCCGGACGTGGCGATCGACCAGATCCAGGCATCGTTCGAGAAGACCTACTGGCATCGCTTCCAGGTGGAATTGCCCGAGATCCGCGCGGTGCTGGTGAACCTGCACACCGCGGTCATCGGCAAGCGTCGCACCCTCCCCCTGGGCGACCTGGGTCGCGGCAAACCGGCACCCTCGGTGGCAGCCGCCGTGCGCACGACGCGACCGGTGTGGTTCGACGGTGGCTGGCACGACACGCCGGTGCTGCGCCGTGAGGCATTGCCCGCCGACGCGCGCTTCGACGGGCCGGCCATCGTCGAGCAGCTCGACACCACGGTCGTCGTGGAGCCCGGCTTCACGGCGCGCCGCGACAGCCTGGGCAATCTGGTTCTCGAGAAGCGCTGAACCCGAGCTTCCCCGCATTGGAACCGACGCCCGCCCTGCCCCTCCCCCCGTCTCCAACCTCACCGGTCCCGGACGCCATGCCACAACTCGACGCCATCACCCTGTCGGTCATCCAGAGCGGCCTGCAGCAGGTCTGCAACGAAATGGACCTCGCCTTCGTGCGCTCGGCCTTCAGCCCCGTGATCTCCGAGGCCCTGGACCGCTCCGACGGCATCTACCATCGCGACACCGGGGCGCTCATCGCCCAGGGGGACCTGGGTCTGCCGGTGTTCGTGGGCACCATGCAGTTCTCCACGCAGGCGGTCATCGAGCGGGCTCGCGACCTCGCCCCTGGCGACGTCTACATCGTCAACGATCCCTACCTGGGCGGCACCCACCTCATGGACGTGAAGTTCGTGAAGCCCTTCTTCCACCGCGGCCGCCTGTGGTGCTGGCTGGCCAACACCGGCCACTGGCCCGACACCGGCGGCATGGTGCCGGGCGGGTTCTCGGCCAACGCCACCGAGGTCGAACAGGAGGGCCTGCGCCTGCCTCCGGTCAAGCTGTTCAAGAAGGGCGAACTCGACCAGGAGATCCTTTCGATCGTGCTGTCCAACATCCGCCTGGCGGATCAGCGCATCGGCGACATCAAGGCGCAGGCCGCAGCGCTGGCGGTGGGCGAGAAACGCCTGGCCGCCCTGCTCGAGCGCTACGGCGAGGACACGGTCGAGGCCGCCATTGCTGAACTGGAGAAGCGCGCCTCGCGTCAGATGCGCGCCCGCATCGCCACCATCCCCGACGGCACCTACCACGGCGAGACCTGGGTGGATTCCGACGGCGTGGTCGACGCACCCCTGCGCATCGCCATGGCGGTGACCAAATCGGGCGAGACCCTGAGCTTCGACATGAGAGGCTCCTCGCCGCCCAGCCGAGGCCCGATGAACAGAGTCATCGCCACCACCACGTCGTCGATCTATCTGGCGGTCAAGCACATCTTCC
>JBEICA010000050.1:0-16327 GCA_040373665.1 Burkholderiales bacterium
GCGAAGGCCGGGCCGTCGGAGACCGGGTCGCCCCAGGCGACCAACACCTGGGCGACGTAGCCCTCCGGCACGTGCACGGCGTCGTCGCTGGCCACCGGTACGCCACCGAACGTGATCAGCGGCCCCGTCGCTGCGCGTGTCCGCGAGGGACTTGCGCCGAGCAGTGTCGCGGCTGCGGCCCCGAGGCCGGCCTGCAGCACCCGCCGGCGGCCGGGGTCGATGGCAGCGATGGTGGCGAAGTCGGGATTCGCCGTCGGGTTGCAGCTCCGGTCGTCGTCGTGCATGGCCAATTTCCTCGTTCGATCTCTCGGGGGCGTCCGTCCCTACGCGGCGAGTACGCTGGCGAACAGCGCCCGGTCCACGTTGCCGCCACACAGGATGACGCCGACCTGCCGGCCGGCGAGGCTCGCGCCCTCCTGCAGCGCGGCCGCCAGTGCCGCCGCACCGGCGCCTTCGGCGACATTGTGGGTGGCAGAGAAGAGCAGCCGCATCGCCTCGACCACCTCGTCGTCGCTGACCTCGACGATGCGGGCGACGTGCGACTGGATGACGTCCAGCGCCGCGACCTCGGGCACGCGGCAGGCGAGCCCGTCGGCGATGCGGGTGGTGACAGGCGCTTCCACCGGGCGGCGCTGCTCGAATGACCGTGCATAGGCAGGCGCGTGCGCCGAGCAGACACCGACGATCTCGGTCGACCTGCCGAGGGCCTCACGCGCCGCCACCGCGCCGACGATGCCCGAACCCAGGCCGATCGGCACGTACAGCACGTCCAGATCGGGAACGGCTTCCAGCAATTCCAGGGAGTAGCTGGCAACGCCGCGCACCAGGGCGGGATGAAAGGACGGCACCATGTGCAGGCCGTGTTCCGCCGCCATCGCCGTGGCGTGCTCGCGCGCCGCCTGGAAATCCTCGCCGTGCTCCACGAGCCGGGCGCCGAGGGCCTGCATGGCCGCGTTCTTCTCACGGCTGTTGCCGCGTGGCACGACGATGGTGACGGGCATGCCGTGGTTGCGCGCCGCGAAGGCGAGAGACTGGCCGTGGTTGCCACGGGTCGCGCTGACGATCCCCGCCGGCCGCTGACCCGACGAGATCAACTCGTGGAAATAGGTCAATCCGCCGCGTACCTTGAAGGCACCCACCGGCGTGTGGTTCTCGTGCTTGACCCAGACGGTCGTGCCGAGTGCGGAGGCGAGCAACGGCCACGCGTATTGCGGCGTCGGCGGCATGCCGCGATACACCACCGCGGCCGACTGGCGCAGCTGGTCGAGGCTTGGAAGCGTCATGGACATGGTCCGCGGATGGAGTGGGCGGCTGCGCGGGAATCAGCCGCGGCGGCGCAGGGCCTGATCGGAGACATAGGGGTTGGAGCGGCGCTCCTCGCCGAAGGTCGATGTCGGCCCGTGGCCAGGCACGAAGGTCACGTCGTCCCCCAGCGGCCAGAGGCGCGCGGTGATCGATCCGAGCAGGGTGTCCAGGTCGCCGCGCGGGAAGTCGGTGCGACCGATGGAACCCTGGAACAGCACGTCGCCGACGAAGGCGAGCCGCGCCTCGCGGTGGAAGAACACCACATGGCCGGGCGTGTGGCCCGGGCAGTAGCGCACCTCGAGCACCTGCTCGCCGAAGCGCACGCTGTCGCCATCCTCCAGCCAGCGGTCCGGTACGAAGGCCGACAGGTGCGGGAATCCGAACATCCGGCCCTGCTCCGGCAACTGGTCGATCCAGAAGGCGTCCTCGCGCTGCGGACCTTCGACCGGGATGGACAGGCGCGCCGCCAGCTCCGCCGTGCCGCCGCAGTGGTCGATGTGACCGTGGGTGAGGAGAATCTTCTCGGCGGTGGCGCCGAGCTTGTCCAGGGCACCGACGATGCGATCGAGGTCACCCCCGGGATCGACGATCGCGGCCCTGCCCGTCGTCTCGCATACCAGCACCGAGCAGTTCTGCTCGAACGGGGTGACGGGAACGATGGCGACTTTCATCATGGCTGCTGCTCCGTTGCGGATCGGACCCCGGGGGCGATCCAGTCTGTTGCGCGCGGTTTCATCCGGCCGGCGCGGTGCGCGCCGCGAGAGATACGCGCTCACACGTCCGACGGACACGCTCGGCATCCGCGGGCCGATGCAGCCCGCATGCGCGCCCATGACCACACGCCTGATCAGATCAGGCCGCGGTTGGTCAGTTCCAGCTTCAGGTAGGCGTAGTAGATGGGGGCTGCGATCAGGCCTGCAATGCCGAAGGCGGCCTCCATGGCCAGCATCGCGGTGAGCAGTTCCCAGGCACGGGCCTTGATCTGCGACCCGACGATGCGGGCGTTCACGAAGTACTCGAGCTTGTGGATGATCACCAGGAAGGCGAGCGAGCCGACCGCCGCCCCGAGCGAGTGCGACAGGCTCACGGTGACGATCACCGTGTTCGACACGAGGTTGCCGATCACGGGCATCAGGCCGACCAGGAAGGTGATGGCGATCATGGTCTTGGCGAAAGGCAGCTGCACTCCCATGGCGGGCAGCACCACCGCCAGGTAGAGGCCGGTGAGAGTGGTGTTGAGCGCGGAGATGCGGATCTGCGCGAACACGATGCGCCGGAACGCGGTGCCGAGGCCGGTGACCCGCTCGCGCATGGCCACGGCAAGCGGGCCGGGGGTCCGGTCGGTCCGCACCTCGCGCAGGGCCACCAGGGCGCCGATGATCAGACCGACCAGTATGTGGGTGAGGGTGATGCCGACCTGCTTTCCCATGGTCTGCACGAAATCGGCGTGGGTGCGCAGCCAATCCGCCGAGGCGACCCTGAGCGCCTCGGCGTCGGCCGGCAGGCGGCTGCCCGCCCAGTCGGGCAGCTTGTCGCGCGCCTCGTCGACGATGTCCGCCATGCGTGCCAGCAGGGTCGCGAGGCTGCCGGCATCGCTGCGGAAGAAAGCCGTCAGCCCGAGCACGGCGATGGTCAGCGCACCGCTCACAAGAATGGCCAGCAGGGCGACGGCCACCAGCCGTCCCCGCGTGTCTCCGATGCGCAGGATCTGGAGCCGCGGGACGATCACGTGGACCAGTTCCGCGACCAGCAACCCGGCCAGCAGCGCCGGCAGCAGATGCAGGCGAAGAATGAGGAACAGGCCGAGCGCGGCCAGGATCCAGGAGGCGAGCTGGTGCCGGTTGTCGGGGGTCAGGCGCGGGTTCACAGCAGGGCCATTTGTCGGTGCCGCAGGGTCTTCAGGCCGCCGCGCGCAGCGCCAGCCCCTGTGCGAGACGCTCGAGGCCCGCATCGAGGCGGGCGGTCTCGGCGGCGAAGCACCAGCGGATGAAGCCTTCGCCTTCCGGGCCGAAGGCGATGCCGGGGGCGAGGCCGAGGCCGACCTCGGTGACCAGGCGGCGGCAGAAACCCAGGCTGTCCTGCATGCCGTCGACACGGAAGAAGGCGTACATCGCGCCGCCCGGGACGGCCACCTCGATCCCCGGCAGTCGGCGCAGGCCTGCAACCAGATGGTCGCGCGCCCGGCGGAAGCGCGCCTGCGTCCGGGCGACCACGGCCTCCCCGTCGCGCACGGCCACCAGACCAGCCTGCTGGACGAAGCCGGGCGCACAGGAGGTGTTGTATTCGATGAGTTTTGCGATCTGCTCCACCAGCGCCGGCGGTGCCACGATCCAGCCGAGGCGGAAACCGGTCATGAGCCAGGACTTGGAGAAAGTGTTCGTGCTGACCACTCGGTCGCCGGGACCGGCGAGATCGAGGAAAGAGGGGGCCACGGGCTCCCATTCGTCCTGGCCATTGCCGAAGTAGAGGCGCTCGTAGGCATCGTCGGCGAGTATCCAGATGCCCAGGCGGCGGCAATGCGCCAGGATGGCCTCCTGGCTGGCGCGGTCGATGGTCCAGCCCGTCGGGTTGTTCGGTGAGTTGAGGTAGAGCAACCGGGTGGCTGGCGTGAGGGTCGCCAACAGCCGGTCCAGGTCCAGGCTCCAGCCCTCGGGCGAGAAGCTCAACGGAAAGGTCACCGCCTCCGCCCCCATGATCTTCGGGATCTCCACCAGATTCGGCCACATGGGCGTGACGATGACCGTCCGGTCGCCGGGGCCGACCAGGGCCTGCGTGACCAGCATGAGAGCCGACATCCCTGAATTGGTGACTGCGATGCGCTCGGGCCCGACCGGCTGGTGCAGGCGCGACACGTAGTCGGCCAGGGTCTGGCGCAGTTCCGGGATGCCCAGGTTCTGGGTGTAGAAGGTATCCCCGGACTCCAGAGCCTCGATGGCGGCGCGGCGGATGAACGCGGGCGTGACCTCGTCGGGTTCACCGAACCAGAAGGGCAGCACATCCGCGCGTCCCATGCCGGCATTGGCAACCTCGCGGATGCTTGAACTGCGCAGGGCGAGGACAGCAGGGCGGGCGGAGAGCGATGCGGTCATGGCGGCCAGAAGCGGAAACGGGAGCGGCGGATTGTCGCATGGCGCCGCCGGCTGACGCAGCGGCGGCTGCCTTCGACGACCCGCACGGTCTACGGAACGCCGATGAGGTGAGAAGTGGCTCCGGCCGGCGCTGGACCCGCCCGGGCACTTCACTGCCTCGGCCCTGGAAATGAAGGGCGCTCCCGCCATCGGCCAGGCGGCGAATCCGCTGCCCTTGCGAAGGGGGCGGCCGGCCTTCACGGGCGCTGGCAGGCGGCTTGTTGTCATCCCGTGGCCCGATGAGATATCCGAGCTAAAATCGCCGGTCTCCCGGAGGAAGCCGATCATGACCACCCCGCAGTTTTCCAATCTCATCGCCGGCGAATGGGTGCCCGGCGCCAGCGTCAGCCGTAATGTCAATCCTTCCGACACCTCGGATCTGATCGGCGAGTACGCGCAGGCCGATGCCGCCCAGACCGGGCAGGCCATCGCGGCGGCGCGGGCGGCATTCCCCGTATGGGCGGGGTTCAATACCCAGGCCAGAGCGGACATCCTGGAAAAAGCCGGCCTCGAGCTGATCGCCCGCAAGGACGAACTCGGCCGCCTGCTGTCCCGCGAGGAGGGCAAGACGCTGCCCGAGGGCATCGGCGAGGTCACCCGTGCCGGCAACGTCTTCAAGTTCTTCGCAGGTGAGGTGCTGCGCCGCTCGGGCGAACTGCTGCCCTCGGTCCGGCCGGGCATCGACGTGGAGATCACACGGGAGCCGCTGGGCGTGGTCGGCATCATCGCGCCGTGGAATTTCCCCTCGGCCATCCCGGCCTGGAAGATCGCCCCGGCACTGGCCCATGGCAACTGCGTGGTGTTCAAGCCGGCGGATCTGGTACCCGGCTCGTCCTGGGCGATCGCCGACATCCTGCATCGCGCGGGCGTGCCCGCCGGCGTGTTCAATCTCTGCATGGGGCGTGGCTCGGTCGTGGGCGAGACCATCCTGTCCGATCCGCGGGTGGACGGCGTGACCTTCACCGGGTCGGTGGAGACCGGCCGCAAGGTGGCGCAGAAGGCCCTCGCCGGCATGAAGAAGTTCCAGCTCGAGATGGGCGGCAAGAACCCGCTGGTGGTGCTGGACGACGCCGACCTGAAGACCGCGGTGGAATGCGCGATCAATGGCGCTTTCTACTCGACCGGCCAGCGCTGCACGGCCTCCTCTCGATTGATTGTCACAAAAGGCATCCATGATGCTTTTGTGACAGCCATGATCCAGAGGATGCAGGCCCTCGTGGTGGATAACGCGTTGAAGGCTGGCGTGCACGTGGGGCCGGTGGTGGACCAGGGGCAGCTCGAGCAGGATCTCTTCTACATCGACCAGGGACGCAAGGAAGGCGCGACGCTCGCCTTCGGCGGCCGGGTGCTGGAGCGGGAGACGCCCGGGTTCTACCTCGAGCCTGCCCTTTTCACCGGCACGCACAACGACATGCGGATCAACCGCGAGGAGATCTTCGGCCCGGTGGCCACGGTCATCGCGGTCGACGGTTACGACGAGGCACTGGCGGTGGCCAATGACACCGCCTTCGGGCTGGCTTCGGGCATCTGCACGGGGTCGCTGAAGTACGCGGCGCACTTCCGCAAGCACAGTCAGGCCGGCATGGTGATGGTCAACCTGCCGACGGCCGGGGTGGACTATCACGTTCCCTTCGGGGGGCGTAAGGGTTCGAGCTATGGTCCGCGCGAGCAGGGACGCTACGCCCAGGAATTTTTCACTTCCGTGAAAACTTCCTACGTGGCACCGTTCGTTTGATGAGGTTGGAGCGACTGTGCGGCCGGGTGGCCGCGGTGGTCGCAGCAAAGGCGCCGTTGGCGTGCGCCTTGCTCCTTGCGGGAGCAACCGGAAGAGGAGTAAGTCCATGAAAACAGTAGTGTCATCCGTTCTGGCCGCAGGCCTTTCGCTGGGCGCGGCGGTGGCCTCGGCCAACACGAACATCACGGTCTACCAGAACGATTTCCAGGCGCCTGTGATCGGGTCGGAGTGGACCAGCAATTCCCCATATTCCTGGGGCACGACGGACACCGTCTCGACGACGGACGGTAACCGTCGGTTTCTCGGCTACTTCGGCGGGAACAACATCACCACGCTGATGCTCACCGGCCTGCCGGCGGACGTGATCTCCCTGCAACTCGAGTTCGATGCCTACCTCCTCTGGTCGTGGGACGGCAACGACATGCGTTCCATGAACGGCGTGATGGCCGGCCCGGACGTGTTCGGGTTCCAGTACGGCAACGGCACGGCTCCCGGCACCCGGAACGAGTGGACGTTCAGCCACGGCGATCCTGTCACCCAGCCTCAGTCCTACTGCGAGGGCGCGGGCGCCAGCTGCGCGCCGACCACGGGTGCCGAGGAACGCTACACACTAGGTTACCGGTTCCAGATCACCCCCATGGAGGCCGACATGGCCACCACGGCGAACGCGCCGATGGATTCCGTCTACCGCATGACCTGGCAGGGGGCGCACACCGGCAACACGGCGTCCTTCTCGTTCTACAGCCGTGGGCTGCAGGTGCGCCAGGACCGGAGCTTCGCCTACCTCGACGAGGCCTGGGGTCTGGACAACGTCAAGGTCACTGCGGTCCTGGCCGCCCCGATTCCCGAGCCCGCCACCTGGGCGTCGATGCTGGCAGGGGTGGCCCTCATGGCCGGGTGGTCCTGGAAACGACGGGACGCGCGGCGTTCCTGACCCTGGCACAACCCTCGCATCGGGCCCGGTCATCGCATGGTGACCGGGCCCGTTCAATGTGAGCCGGGCTCACCGATCGTCAAATCTTTCCGCCAACGACGCGACCCATGGAAGAACAACAACACATCAGCGCCCCGGTCGATGAGGTCCCGCGCGAGGCGCTCAGCCCGCTCCAGGTGATCGTCGTGGTGGTCTACCTGATCGTTGCGGTCTGGTATCTCGCCTGGCGCCCGTCATCCTTCAGCGCCGAGTCCCCGGTTTTCTCGGGCGTGCTCTACGCCGCGGAGCTGTTCGGCTTCGGCGTGTCGCTGCTCAACATCTTCATGCTCTGGCGCCTGTCGGTGCGGGAATCGCCGGAGCCGCTGACCGACGCCCGCATCGATGTCTTCGTCACGACCTACGACGAGCCGGCGGAGATGCTCAGGAGGACTCTGCTGGCCGCCGTGCGGATGGACCTCCCGCACGTGACCTGGCTGCTCGATGACGGCAACCGCCCTGAAATGAAGGCCCTGGCGGTCGAACTCGGGGTGCGCTACGTCAACCGCAGCAACAACCTCCACGCCAAGGCCGGCAACCTGAACAACGCCCTGCGCCAGGCCTCAGGCGAGTTCGTGGCGGTGTTCGATGCCGATCACGCGCCTTCGCGCAACTTCCTCACGCGTACCCTCGGCTACTTCCGAGACCCCGAGGTGGCGTTCGTGTCGACGCCCCAGGACTTCTACAACCTGGACTCCTTCCAGCACCGCAGTCCCCGGGGCGGACAGATGGTCTGGAACGAGCAGTCCCTGTTCTTCCGTGTCATCCAGCGCGGCAAGGACACCCACAATGCCGCCTTCTTCTGCGGCACCTGTGGTGTGCTCAGGCGCACGGCGCTCGACGAGATCGGTGGCTTCGCCACGGATACGGTCACCGAGGACCTGGATACGTCACTGCGCATTCATCGCCGCGGCTGGAAGTCCGTCTATCACGCCGAGTCCCTCGCGTTCGGCGTCGCGCCGGCGGACATGGCGCCCTTCCTCAAGCAGCGCACCCGCTGGGGGCAGGGGGCGATGCAGGTGTTGCGAAGCCACCGGTTCATCCTGTTCGCCAGCGGCCTGACGTTCGCGCAGAAGCTCAACTATCTTGCCAGTACCGTGACCTACCTGGACGGCTGGCAGAAGGCCGTGTTCTACCTCGCCCCGGTGGTCGTGCTGCTGACCGGCTGGATGCCGATCTCGGACTTCTCCCCCTCCTTCCTCATCCGCTTCATCCCCTACTACCTGCTCACCTTCCTCGTGTTCGAGGAGATGGGCCGGGGTTACGGCAGGTTTCTGGATGTGGAGCGCTACAACATGGCGCGTTTCGCCGCCTTCATCTGGGCGACGCTGGCGCTGTTCAGGACGCGCCTCCGGTTCGGCGTGACCAGCAAGGCGCGCACGGGTGACCAGGCCACGATTCGCAGGCTGATGCTGCCCCAGTCCAGCGTCCTGCTGCTCAACGCGGCAGCCATCCCACTCGGCATAGCGTTCGTCGCGATGGGTACCACGAGCCTGCCACAGGGTGCCATCGTGGCGAACGTGTTCTGGGCGTTCGTCAACGCCTCGCTCGCCTTCGTGGTCATCCTGTTTTCCCGCCGCCTGTCCTCGTTCCGGCGCAGGGAATACCGCTTCCCGGTGCCGCTTCCCGTGCTGCTGGACCTGTCCGGCCGTTCTCCGCAGGCTGGGGTGCTGGACGATGTGTCGGGCCACGGTTTCCGCTACTACGGCCTGTTCCCGGCCCAGATCGGTGTGGGGGACATGGTCTCCGGGGAGGTGATCCTCCCGGAGGCGCGGGTCCGGTTCCGTGCCCGGGTCCGGGCGCGGCTCGGGGCGGGCGCGGACAACGAGGCGCGCTCCCTCGGCTGTGAGTTCGACTGGGAGAAGCCGGGAGATGGCGACGAATTGCTCGCGTTCCTCTATGGATCCGACCTGCAATGGAAGCTCAACCGGATTGCCGAAAAGACCCGTACGCCCCTCGAGCGTTTCGTCCGGTGGGTGCGGCGCGTCCCCGCCGACGCGCGCGACATGCGCACCCAGTGGGCGCCGGTGCTCATACGCGCCTCGGCGGCCGAGGAGCCGGGGCCGGGCGTGATCTCCGTGCAGACGATGTTGTCCACGTCGCGGACGCTCGTGTCCTTCAGGCAACTGTCGTCCGCCAGGGATCTCACCATTTTCGTGACCACGCGCGCAGGCACGCAGACCCTGCGCGGCGATGCCGAGCCCTTCGACACGATGGTGTCCAGCGGGACGCCTCTTTACGTGTACCGGTTCGAGGGGCGACCGAATCCACAGACGGCCCCCGCGGCGCTCGCGGCATGACGCCCGGTCCAGTGGTTTCCATGGTGACCGCAACGGGATGTCCAGCCCGGCGTCCCGGGCCCGGATGGGTCGGCCGACTGTTTTGTGGCCTGCTCGCCTGCCTCGTGGCTGGTGGCGCGCTTGCGGACGGGCGTCTGCTGCTGGCCGGCACCGAGTTGCGTCCTGAGGGAGAGCGTTATGCGTACCTCGGGGCCATCATGCCTCTGCCGGGCGACAACCGCCTGGGCAAAGGGTGGGTGCAGCGCTACTGGGTGGATGCGGTGCGCTACAGCTATGAAGTATCGAATCCAGGGCTCTACGGCGTCGATCGCCAGCGTATCCGCGGCAGCGTGACCGGTCTGGAGGCCGCCGTCGGCTACATGTTCCAGGCGGGCGACCTGGGAGTCGCCGGCTACGCCGGCGTGCGTCATGCCGACACCACGCTCTCACCGGACGATCCGGGCTCGCGCATCCGTGGTGCAAAGCTCTGGCCGAAGTTCCAGCTTGAAGTCAACAAGCCCCTTGCCTCCCGGTGGCGCAGCGAGAACATCGCATCCTATGTCGTGGGGCTGGATGGCTACTGGCTGCGCAGCCGCCTCATGCACACCACGAACGTCGGCCACGACGCAGGGCCGGAAGTCATTCTTGTCGGTGATCGTGACTTCCGGGCCCTCAAGCTGGGCATGACCTACGGGGGCCTCAGGCCGACACCAGACCTGTCCGTATCCTTCCGCGGCGGCATCCACCTGCAGGAGCGGGCCACCGGCCCTTACGTCGGCGTCGACCTGGGCCTCAGTTTCTGACGCGATTTCCGGCCCGTCGCGGTGCCGAAACGGCGGGTTTCGTCAAGTTGTCACCTGCTTCGCCGATACTGAGCGCCAGGAACAGAGGCAATCGGGAACGGCAAACATGAGCAATGTCAGGCAGGTCATACGCGGCATCACCTACGACACGACGGAAGCGGAGTTCGTCGCTTCGGCCACGCCGAAGGATGAGGACGATCTCAGTTTCGACGCGGTGCTGTACCGCACCGTCAACGAGGACTGGTTCCTGGTGGTGAGCAGCGACGAGCGTACCCGCCCCCTCGTGACACCCATGTCCCGAGTACAGGCGCAACAGTGGTGCGCAGAACAGTGCATCGATCCGCGCATCGTGCGTTTCTATTTCGACCCCCGCCCCTTCGGCACGCCCGGTTTCGTCTGCACGCCCGCCCCGGGCCGCAGCGAGCTCGCCGCCTGAGCGACCATCCGGCAGGGCGGCCACCGGGCTCGGCATTTCTCTCGCGGATCAGATCAGATCCGGCTCCACCCTGTCGGCCGCCGCCTTGAACGGAGCGTGATCGGCCAGTTCGTCGACGTAGGCTGCCACGCCTCGCGATTCGCGTTCGACGAACTGCCGCACCGCGTGATCGAACCTGGGGTCGGCGACCCAGTGACCCGAAAGGGTGGTCACCGGCAGCAGGCCACGGGCCAGCTTGTGTTCACCCTGCGCTCCGCCCTCGAAGCGGCCGATGCCTTGCGCGATGCAGAACTCGATGGCCTGGTGGTAGCAGGCCTCGAAATGCAGCCCGGGAATGTGCTCCGCCGCGCCCCAGTAGCGCCCGTACAGCGCCGTCTCGTCGAACACGTCCAGCGCCGCGCACACCGGACGGCCGTCCCGCATGCCGATCGCCAGCAGAAGATTGGCCGGCATGCCCTCGCCAATGCGCAGGAAGAAATCGCGGTTGAGGTACGGCGTCGAGTGGTGGCGCCGGTAGGTGTCCTCGTAGCCGCGGAAGAAGAAATCCCAGTCGCGTTCGAGGATCTCCCTGCCGACCTTCCATTCGAAGACCACACCGGCCTCCCGTACCTTGCGCCGTTCCTGCTTCACCTTCTTGCGCTTGTCGTGGTTCATGGTGGCGAGGAAGTCGTCGAAGCTGCGGTAGCCGGGGTTGGTCCAGTGAAACTGGACCGTGCGGCGCATCGCCAGTCCCTCCTTCTGCAACGCTCCGGCGTCCTGCTCCCTCGGAAACAGGCAGTGGAAGCTCGAAACACCCGCCTCCTCCGCCAGTTGCAGTGCTCCCCGAAGCAGGGCGCGGCGGTCGGCCTCCTGCGGAGCCAGCAGGCGCGGACCGGTGACCGGTGTGAATGGCACCGCGCACAGCAGTTTGGGGTAGTAGTCCAGGCCGGCACGGCGCCAGGCGTCGGCCCAGGCCCAATCGAACACGTACTCCCCGTAGGAGTGGCTCTTGGCATAGAGCGGCATGGCGCCTTCGAGCCGGCCTGCGCGGCGCAGCAGCAGGTACCTGGGCGTCCAGCCGGTGCGCTCGCATGCGCTCCCGCTGGCGTGCAAGGCATCCAGGAATGCATGGGAGACCAGCGGGTGCCCGGCGGACAGGCGATCCCAGTCGGCGGCGAGGCCGGCGATGGAATCGGTCACTTCGATGGTGGTGGAATCGGACATGGGGGTCAGCGGGTATATTACCGGTCATGAAGATCGCCATCGCACAATTGAACTGCACCCTCGGGGACATCTCCGGCAATGTCGCACGCATTCTCGCCGCCGCCGGACGCGCCCGCGAGGCCGGCGCCGACCTGCTGCTCACCCCGGAACTGTCCATCTGCGGCTATCCCCCGGAGGATCTGCTGCTGCGCGAGGATTTCGTGGCCGCCTGCGAGACGGCGGTGGCAGACCTCGCGACACGCCTCACAGGCATCGGTGCCGTGGTCGGTCACCCGTGGCGGCGCAACGGTCAGCTGCACAACGCGGCCTCGGTGCTGGCCGGCGGGCGCGTGCTGGCGACTTATGCCAAGCGCGATCTGCCGAACTACACGGTGTTCGACGAGCAACGTTACTTCCAGCCGGGCGTGGAGCCCTGCGTGGTCGAGTTGGCCGGCGTCCGACTGGGCATCAACATCTGCGAGGACGTGTGGGGCCGGTCAGGGCCGACCTCCGCCCGTGCCGGTGTCGACCCCGCGCCGGGGGGCGCGGGCGAGGCCGATGCACCCCGCGCCGCCCGCGCCGCCGGTGCCGAGGTGCTGCTGGTGCTCAACGCCTCGCCCTATCACCTGGACAAGCATGCCACCCGCCATGAGGTGGTGGCAGCCCGCGCCCGCGAGACCGGCATGCCGGTGGTGTTCTGCAACCAGGTGGGCGGGCAGGACGAACTGGTGTTCGATGGTGCCTCGTTCGTCGTGGCTGCCGACGGCCGGCTCACCCATCAGTTGCCCGCCTTCGAGGAGGCGCTGACGGTGGTCGAGGTCGGCGCCGGCGCCGTGGCGCCGGGAGAGGTCGCACCGCTGTTGTCCGTGGATGCGCAGGTCTACCGCGCGCTCTGCCTGGGGGTGCGCGACTACATCGGCAAGAACGGCTTCCCCGGGGCGCTGCTCGGCCTGTCGGGGGGCATCGACTCGGCCATCACGCTGTGCGTCGCGGTCGATGCCCTCGGGCCGGAGCGCGTCCGGGCGGTGATGATGCCATCGCGCTACACCGCGCAGATGAGCCTGGACGATGCCGCGCAACTGGCGGCCAACCTTGGTGTGCGCTACAGCGTGCTGCCGATCGGCGGTCCGTTCGAGGCGTTCTCCGCCGTGCTGGCGCCCGAGTTCGAGGGGCGCGACGCCGACACCACCGAGGAGAATCTGCAGTCGCGCATCCGGGGGACCCTGCTGATGGCGCTGTCCAACAAGTTCGGTTCCATCGTCCTGACCACCGGCAACAAGAGCGAGATGGCGACCGGCTACGCCACGCTCTATGGCGACATGGCCGGCGGGTTCGCCGTCCTCAAGGACATCAGCAAGACCCTGGTGTACCGACTGTCGCGCTACCGCAACACCCTGTCGCCGGTGATCCCCGAGCGGATCATCACCCGTCCGCCCTCGGCCGAGCTGAAGCCTGACCAGACCGACCAGGACAGCCTGCCGCCCTATGACGTACTGGATGCGATCATGGAGCTCTATGTCGAGCGGGATCTGGCGCCCGCGGACATCATCGCGCGCGGCTTCGCGCGGGCCGACGTGGAGCGCGTGGTGCGGCTGCTTACCATCAGCGAGTACAAGCGCCGTCAGGCCCCGGTCGGGGTCCGCATCACACCGCGCGGTTTCGGCAAGGACTGGCGATACCCCATCACCAACCGGTTCCGGCACCGGTTTTGAGGTCCCCGTGGTCGAGGGTCCGCGGACCCACGCCATAGCGAACCGCGGCGCAGGCGCGCTGCGTCAGCATTGACCGGCGGGTTGTCGAACAGGCGACAGTCCCGTCGGCAGACCACCACGCGACGACGCGCGCACGAGGGCGGAGGCGCGGGAACACCGGGGTAAAGCGCGCAGGGGGGCGTTGCGGCGGGTCGCTGCCCGCCCCCGATCACTTCGTCGCGGCGTTCAACAGGGCGCGCGCCTCGGTGACCAGGCGCTTGCCGTCTGCTCCTTTCTTCTCGGCCTCCTTCACCCAGTCGTCGTCGACGTTCTCGGTGGCCTTGACCCAGCGCGCGTACTCGGTGTCGCTGAGGGTGTGAAAGTTGTTGCCGCGCTCCCGCGCCAGCTTGCGCTGCGGCTCGACCGTGGCGTCCCAGCGCTCGCCCGCCCAGGCCGACATGGCCAGGCCGGAGTTCGCATCGATGACCTTCTTCAGGTCGGCGGGAAGGCTGTCGTACTTCGCCGGATTCATGCCGAACATGAAGATGGTGTTGGAGAAACGCGGCGCACTCGCGGGCGGTTCGACGTGGTAGCGCGCGATCTCGTGCAGCTTGATGGCCGGCACGCCTTCCCACGGCACCATGGCGCCGTCGATGACACCCTTGGACATGGCCTCCGCCACCTGGGGCAGCGGCATCTGGACCGGGGTGGCACCGAGGGCGGCGAGCATGCGCGCGTTGATGCGCGTGGCGGCACGGATCTTCAGACCGCGCAGGTCCTCGAGCGTCTTCACCGGCTTGCTGGTCAGGTGCAGCACCGAGCCGTCGTGGACGTGCAGCAGGATGGGGCGGGTACCCTTGAATTCCTCCAGCGCGTTCTTCTGGACGTAGTTCCACATCGCCTGGCTGCCGCTGCGGGCATTGACCACCATGAAGGGCAGCTCGAACACCTCCGAGCGGGTGAACCGTCCCGCGGCGTAGGTGGGCACGGTCCAGACCACGTCGGCAACGCCGTCGCGCAGCTGGTCGAACAGCTGCGGTGGCGTCCCGCCCAGCTGCATGGCCGGGAAGATCTGGCACTTGAGCCGGTCCGCGGACTCCTTCGCGATCCTGTCGCACCACGGCTGGATCATGTGGACCTGCGCGTTGGAGGTCGCCGGCAGGAAGTGGTGGACCTTCAGGACCACCTGTTCGGCGGCAGCACCCATGGCGCACAGGGCCAGCGCACCTGCGACCAGCAGGCGTGGCATCTTCGGTATCGTCATCGTTCACTCCTCCATGGCGGACGGGCCGGCGCGATTGAGGCCGTGCGGGCCCGGTGAGGCCGTCCCCGGCCGGGTTGTCAACTCGTCAGCCGCACCAGCCAGAGCGCGATGCCGGGGAACAGGATGAGCAGCGTCAGCCGCACGGCGTCGGAGATCAGAAAAGGCACGACTCCCTTGTAGGTCTCGACCATCGGAACGTCCTTGGCGAGCCCGTTCATGATGTACACGTTCAGCCCCACCGGCGGGAAGATCATGCCGATCTCCACCACCATCAGGATGAGGATGCCGAACCAGATGGCTTTCTCGGTGGGTGGCAGGCCGAAGAAGTCGAGTCCCAGGATGACCGGGAAGATGACCGGGATGGTCAGCATGATCATGGACAGTTCGTCCATCACGCAGCCGAGCGCGATGTAGAAGAGCATGATCGCGGCCATGATCGCCAGCGGCGGGATGCCGGCGCCCGCCACCGCGCCGGCCAGCTCCGAGGGCAGCTGCGACAGGGCGAGGCAGGCGTTCATCATGTCCGCCCCCATGAAGATCATGAAGATCATGCCGCTGGTCTGGGCGGTGGCGAGCAGGGCGCGTATCAGACCCTGCATGTCCAGGGCGCCGCGCAGCAGCGCGATCACGAAGGTCAGGGTGGCGCCGATGGACGCGCCCTCGGTGGGCGTGAACAGGCCGCCGTAGATGCCGCCGAACACCGTGAGGAAGATGATCAGGATGGGCAGCACGCTGCGGGTGTGGCGCAGGAACTCGCCCGGGGCGGGGCGGGACGTCTCCGGCGCGTGTTCCGGCCGGAGCCGGACATAGATCGCGATGGCGGCGATGTAGCCGGCCGCCGCCAGCAGGCCCGGGATGTAGGCGGCCAGAAACAGCCGCGAGATGTTCTGCTCCGTGAGCACGGCGTAGATCATCAGCGTCACCGACGGCGGCAGCAGGATGCCCAGGGTGCCACCCGTGGCCAGCGCCGCCGTGGCCAGACGCCCGGAGTAGCGCAGCCGCCGCATCTCGGGCAGGGCGACCTGGGCGATGGTCGCGGTGGTGGCGACCGAGGAGCCGCTGATGGAGCCGAAGGCGGCGCAGGCCAGCACACCGGCCATCGCCATGCCGCCGCGGAAGCGACCGAGCAGCATGTTGGCGAAATCGAACAATCCCTTGGACAGGCCGCCCTCGGTAGCCAGTGCCCCCATGAGCATGAACAGCGGGATGACCGACAGATCGTAGATCGAGAAACGGCCGAAGGCCGCCCCCTTCAGGTGGGCCATGAGCGGTGCCCAGCCGGAGATGAAGCCATAGCCGATGGCGCCCGGCAGGAACATGGCCACGGCGATGGGGACACGCAGGGCCATGAGCGCCAGCATCGCGCCGAACAGGGTGATGCCGATGGACAGGTTACTCAACGCCGTCGCGTCCGACGAGACGCAGCCACGCCATGTGCCAGGACACCAGCGCGGTCAGAGCCAGCCCCGGGGTCATCAGGGCATAGGGAATCCACACCGGGATGGCCATGAGCATCGAGGTCTCCTCGTTGTCC
>JBEICA010000265.1:0-5007 GCA_040373665.1 Burkholderiales bacterium
AGCGCCTCGCCGCGCAGCAGGGTGAGGGTCTTGACCATGAACAGTGCCGCGGGCATGCCCTTGCCGCAGACGTCGCCGACGGCCACCAGCACATGGTCGGCGTCGAGGAAGAAGGCGTCGTAGAAGTCGCCGCCGACTTCGCGCGCCGGCTGCATGCGACCGGCACACCCCAGGTCGGAGGCGGCCGCCAGCAGGCGGTCACCCGGTGGCAGCATGCTGGCCTGGATCTCCCTGGCGACGCCCAGTTCGCGCTCCAGGCGCTGCAGCTCGAGGCTGGCCGCGAGGCGGCGGGCCAGGATCTCGTTGTTGCGCCGCATGCGCGCGGCCAGCAGGCTCATGAGGTTGCGCGCCAGCTGCGGAATGGACAGCAGCCGCCGCAGGAACACATCGCCAGGGACGAGCAGCAGGCGGCAGTGCCCGTCACTCACCACGTAGGCCGAGACCGGATGGCGGTCGATCACGGACATCTCGCCGATGCAATCGCCCGCCGGGACCTCGATGTCGTGGGGGCGGTCGGGGGAGTCGAGATGGACCCGCAGCCGCCCCGCGATGACGAAGCCGACGTGATCGTTGCGCTGGCCGGGCTGCATCAGGATCTCGCCGTCAGGCAGGTCGACCACGGCGCAGCGGGCCAGCAGGTCGGTCAGCACGGACGGGGGCACGCCCTCGAATACCCTGAGGGCGCCGAGATGGTCCCGCACACGGCGGTCGCGCCCCGAACGACGCTCCGGGCCGGCATAGGCCGCCCTCGGCCTGTCGCCGCGGCGGCGGTCGACGGCGCGCCCCTGCGCGGGTTCGTCCGGCGGGGCGGACGTCCGGAGGCGCAGCGCGACGTGGATGTGGTTGCGGCCATTCGCGCGCTCGTAACGGATGTCGTCGGCGAAGGATCGCACCAGGTGGATGCCGAGCCCGCCGATGCGGGCCGTGGCGAGCGAGTGAGGCTGCCCCGCGGTCTCGTACGCGAGGGGATCGAAGGGCGGGCCGTGATCCTCGATCCTGAACCGCAGGCCGTCCGCGACCAGGTCCAGGCGGACGCTGACCTCGCCCGCCTCGGCGCCAGCGTGCTCCGCAATGTTCGCCAGCAATTCGCTCAGACAGAGGTCGGCCTGTTCGACCAGGGACGATGGCAGGCCGGCGGATCCGCACATGGTGCGCAGCCAGGCACTGGCCTCGGCGACGCCGGCGGCATCCGGGGACGGGTGGAACAGGCGGGAAGACCCGGCAGGCCGCGCGGCTTCCGGTACCAGGACTTCCGGGGTCGACATCAGACGACCGCGAATTCCGCCTCGGCGGCGTCGAGACTGTCGTGGACGGGCATGAGCTGGTCGATGCCGGCGGTGTCGAGCACGGTGCGGACGATGCCCCGCGGGAGCGCCAGCACCACGCGGCCACCCAGGCGGTCCTGGGCCATGGACAGGGTAAGCAGCAGGCGCAGCCCCACCGAGGCCATGAAGCTGACCTGGGACAGGTTGACCAGCAGGTTGACGCGACGGGTGTGGACCATGGGAGGCATGGCCTCCTCGGCCTCCCGGGTGCCGTCGATGTCGAGCCGGCCGATGAGGTCCAGCCGCAGGATATCCCCGGGCAGCGTCGTGGCAATCACTTGCATGTTCGTCGTCTCGGTCAGGTCATGGAGCACATCGGCTGCCGGGGTGCGACAATCCGCTCGCCATGGTGGGCGCAGACGCGCCGGGGCCCTCGGGCGGCGGGTGTCATGTCCCGTTTACGGATGGACGGAGGAGAAATTCATGGCTGGATTGAGCGTTGCGGACCATTCGACCCGTCCGCCCACGGTGAATGTGCCGGACGAATACAACGCGGCCCATGACCTGATCGAGCGCAATCTCACGGCCGGCCGGGCCGGCAAGGTGGCGTTCATGGACGATGCCGGCGTCCATACCTACGGTGAACTGGCCGAGCGCGTGAACCGCTTCGGCTCGGCCCTGCTCGCGGCCGGCATGCAGCCCGAGCAACGGGTCCTGCTGTGCCTGCTGGACACCATCGATTTCCCCACCGCGTTCCTGGGTTGCATCAAGGCTGGTTTGGTACCGATCGCCGCCAACACCCTGCTGACCACGGCGGATTACGAATACATGCTGAACGACAGCCAGGCCCGCACCCTGGTGGTGTCGTCGGCCCTGCTGCCCCAGTTCGCGCCGATCCTCGGGCGCATGCCCTTCCTCGAGCGGGTCGTCGTGTCCGAGGGTGGGGGCGGCGGCCACATTGGTTTCGATCACCTGCTTGGGGAGGGGAGTCCGGAGCTCGCGCCGGCGGCGACCCGCGCCGACGACATGTGCTTCTGGCTGTATTCGTCCGGATCCACCGGGGCGCCCAAGGGAACGGTGCACGTGCACGCCAGTCTGGTCCTCACGGCGGAGCTCTACGCGCGGCCGGTGCTGGGCATCCGTGAGGACGACGTGGTGTTCTCCGCGGCCAAGCTGTTCTTCGCCTACGGGTTGGGCAATTCCCTGTCCTTCCCGATGGCGGTGGGGGCAACGGCGGTGCTGATGAAGGAGCGGCCGACGCCGGCGTCGGTGGCCGCGCGGCTGCGGCTCCACCAGCCGAGCATCTTCTACGCGGTGCCCACCCTGTTCGCAGCGATGCTCGCCAGTCCGGAGCTGCCGGCGCGCGAAGAACTGCGTCTGCGGCTCGCCACGTCCGCCGGCGAGGCGCTGCCCGCGGAGATCGGCCGGCGCTTCTCCGAGCACTTCGGCATCGAGGTCCTGGACGGCATCGGGTCGACCGAGATGCTGCACATCTTCCTGTCCAACCGTCCCGGTGACGTGCGCCATGGCACCACCGGCAAGCCGGTGCCGGGCTACGAGCTGCGCCTGCTGGACGACAACGGGGCCCCGGTGCCCGACGGCGAGCAGGGCGAGCTGCACATCCGCGGCGCCACCGCGGCGATGTGCTACTGGAACAACCGCGACAAGAGCCGAACCACCTTCCTCGGCGAGTGGACACGCAGCGGCGACAAGTACCTGCGCGATGCCGACGGCTATTACGTGTACTGCGGGCGTACCGACGACATGCTGAAAGTGAGCGGAATCTACGTCTCGCCGGTGGAGGTGGAGTCGGCCCTGATTTCCCATCCGGCGGTGCTGGAGGCGGCGGTGATCGGCAGCCCCGACAGCGATGCCCTCATCAAGCCCCGGGCCTTCGTGGTGCTCAAGCCGGGGCAGGCGCAGTCGCCGGCGCTGGCTGCGGAGTTGCAGCAGCACGTGAAGGGCCGTCTGGCGCCCTACAAGTACCCGCGCTGGATCGAGTTCGTGCCCGACCTGCCCAAGACTGCGACGGGCAAGATACAGCGCTACAAGCTGCGCGCCAGCCACGGCGCGCCGCCAGCGTGACCGTCCCGCGAGCGGGGGGGGCGGCGGATGCCGCCGCGCCGGGTGCGGAGGGCTTCGTCGAGGTCGAAGGGCTGCGCCTGGAGGTGGCCTGGTTCGGCGCCGGAAGATCGGGTGTGCCCATCGTGATGCTGCACGAGGGCCTGGGGTCGGTGTCGATGTGGAAGGACTTCCCCGGGCGGCTGGCGGATGCCACCGGGCGCCCGGTGATGGCCTGGTCGCGGGAAGGTTACGGACGCTCCACCCCGTTGCGCGCGAAGCGCGAGCCCTCGTTCATGCATCGCGAGGCGCTCGAGATCCTGCCCGCGTTGCGCCGGGCGATGGGGCTGGACGATGTGGTGCTGTTCGGCCACAGCGATGGTGGCTCGATCGCCCTGATCCACGCGGCCGATGCCGGCATGCCGGTGTCAGGTGTCGTGGTGCTGGCGCCCCATGTGTTCGTCGAGGCGTTCTGCCTGGAATCGATACGCCGGGCGAAGCAGGTCTGGGAGACCACCGACCTGCGGGCGCGGCTCGGTCGTTATCACGACGATCCGGACTCGGCCTTCCGCGGCTGGAACGACATCTGGCTCGACCCGCGTTTCCCGGCCTGGAACATCGAGGAGGTGCTGTCGCGCATCCCCTGCCCGGTGCTGGCGATACAGGGCGAGGACGACGAATACGGCACCATGGAGCAGATCGACCGCATCGGCCGTCAGTGCGCCGCCGCACGCCTCCTGAAGCTCGCCGCGTGTGGCCACTCGCCACATCGCGACCAGCCGGAGGCGGTGCTGGACGCCACGGCGGCGTTCATCGCCCGCTTGTGACGGCGACGCCCCCATCTCCCGTCGACGGTCCCGTCCCGGGGCCGTCCGCTCAGGCGCGGGCCGGGTCTTCCTCCCATTCCGAAACCGGCGCGCAGCTGCAGGCCAGATGGCGGTCGCCCCACACATTGTCCACGCGTGCCACCGGCGGCCAGTATTTGGCTGTGCGCACCCAGGGCAGCGGGAAGGCCGCCTGCTCGCGCGAGTAGGGGTGGGCCCAATCCGAAGCGAGGCACATCGCTGCGGTGTGCGGAGCGTTGCGCAGCGGGTTGTCCTCGCGGTCCATGCGGCCCTCCTCGATGGCGCGGATCTCCTCCCGGATGGCGATCATGGCTTCGATGAAGCGATCGAGATCCTCGCGGGACTCGCTCTCGGTCGGTTCCACCATCAGGGTGCCGGGCACCGGGAAGCTCATGGTCGGAGCGTGGAAGCCGTAGTCCGCCAGCCGCTTCGCCACGTCCTCGTTGCTGATGCCCACGCTGTCGCGCAGCGGGCGCAGGTCGAGGATGCATTCGTGGGCCACCAGCCCCTGATGCCCGCTGTAGAGGATGGGGTAGTGCGGTGCCAGCCGCGCCGCGATGTAGTTGGCGTTGAGTATCGCCATGCGTGTCGCGGTGGTGAGCCCTGCGGGCCCCATGAGCGCGATGTAGGTCCAGGCGATGGGCAGGATGCCGGCCGAACCGAAGGGCGCCGCGCTCACCGGCCCGACGGCGGCGCCGTCGTCCAGCGGGTGTCCGGGCAGGAAGGGGGCGAGGTGGGCGCGCACCGCGACCGGCCCGACGCCCGGGCCGCCACCGCCGTGCGGGATGCAGAAGGTCTTGTGCAGGTTGAGGTGGGAGACATCCGCGCCGAAGCGG
>JBEICA010000120.1:0-9962 GCA_040373665.1 Burkholderiales bacterium
CCACCACCCGCCCGTCGCTCGCCATGGCAAGCACCATCTTGCGCAGCCGCTCGACCTGCACCAGCTGGTCGGATGAGCGGCGGGCTCCGGCGTCCTGCGGCAGCAGGGCGCGCAGGTCGCGCATCCGGCGCATGCCGTCCACCAGTCGCCATACCGCCTCGCCGCGTGCGCCGGTGACGGAGGCCACCGCGGTTTCATCCGCTGCGGCACCACTGAGCAGCGCAGCGAGCACGGAATCGGCGTCGAGGCGCAGCTGCGCCAGAACGTCCACCGCCTCCAGTGCGCGTGCACTGCGCTCCGGTCCGGCCTCGGCCAGCCGCGCGAGCGCGTCCCTGACCGGGACGACATCCTCGTCGCCGAGGCGTGCCCCGGCATCCCGCCAGCGCTTCATCAGGGCGGCAGGGTCGGCAAGGGATGGGCGATCGGCTTCGAACACGGGAACCAGCGGCGGGGTCAGGAGGACGGGGGCGGATCGTGCCAGTAGCGCTGGCGCCGCGCGCGCCAGGCCTCGACGCGCACGCCGTCCGGCGCCAGCCGCGCGCTCACCGCCCCCGAGGCATCGGAGCGCAGGAGCCGCACGGCCCTGTGACGATAACGCGAAACGACGTCGGCGTGCGGGTGGCCGAATCGGTTGCGGTAGCCTGCCGGGATCCACCCCCAGGCGGGACGCACGGCGTCCAGGAAGGCCTCGGTGGAGGACGTCGCGCTGCCGTGATGGGGGACCACGAGGATGGTCGCCGCCAGCGGGGCACCGGCGGCCAGCAGCGCGGCTTCGCTGTCGCGTTCGATGTCGGCCGTGATCAACACGCTGGCACCGCCGGCGTCGACGCGCAGCACGCAGCTGCGGGCGTTGTCCCGCCCTGCCCGGCCGGCATCGCGGGCCAACGGGTGCAGCATGCGGAAGCCGACGCCGTCCCACTGCCACCGCTGGCCGGCGAGGCAGGAAGTCGCCGCAGGCCCGCCCTTGAGAGCGGGGTGGTCCGGCGGCAGGGAGGTGAGCAGCCAGCCAACCTTCTGCCCCCGCAGCACCGAGGCCAGCCCGCCGGTGTGGTCGCGGTCGTCGTGGCTCACGATCAGCGCATCGAGACGCTCCACCCCCTCCCCCCGCAGGTAGGGCAGGACGATGCGGCTGGCGCTGTCGGCCTCGGCAGACCAGGCAGGCCCGGTGTCGAACAGCAGGGTGTGCTGGCGGGTGCGCACCACCACGGCCAGCCCCTGCCCGACGTCCAGCATGGTGACGGCCGCCTCGCCATGCGGCAGGGGGTCGGGCCGCACGGCGACCAGCGGCACCAGGGCAAGCAGGCCCAGGCCGCGCGAGGGAAAACCGCGCGGCAGCAGCAGCCAGACGGCACCGCCGGCGGCGAGCGCCAGCGCCCAGGGTTGCGGTGCGTGCTGGACATGACTGGCCCATGGAAGTGCCGACAGCGCCTCCAGGGCTCGGTGCAGCATCGACAGGATGCCCGCCGCCAGTTCCGCCGGCCAGGGCCAGGGAGAGACCGCGGCCAGCAGCGACAGCGGGACGACCGCGAAACTGACCACCGGGATGGCCACGGCGTTGGCCAGGGGTGCAACCATGGAGACCTGCTGGAACAGACCCACTGCAAGCGGCGCAAGGCCGAGGAACATGGCCCACTGGGCGCGCAGCCAGCGCTCCCACCAGCGCCGCGGCCGGGCGTTCTCCTCCGCGCTGAACATGAGCAGACCAACCGCCCCGAAGGACAGCCAGAAGCCCGGCGCCAGCACCGCCATGGAATCCGCCAGCACCACCACCAGCAGCGCGACGCCGAGGATGTCCCAGCGGTCGAGGTGGATCCTGAGTCGACCCGCGACCACCACCGTTGCGAGCATCCAGGCAGTGCGCTGCGCGGGAATCGCGAAGCCGGCCACCAGGGCGTACGCGAGCCCGGTCGCGAGGCCGATCCAGGCACCTGCATCCTGCGCGGGCAGACGCTGCGTGAGCCGCTGGCTGCGCCGCCACAGGCGCGTCGCCAGCAGCGAGGCCACGCTGGCCAGCATGGTGATGTGCAGCCCCGAGATGCTGATGAGGTGGCCCACGCCAGTGCGGGTGTACACATCCCATTGCTCGCGTGCGATGCCCTGCTGGTCGCCGATGGCCAGGGCCACCAGCACTCCGGCAAAGCGCGACTCCGGCACCGCTTCGAGCAACCGGCTGCGGACCGCGGCGCGCCAGCGGTCCACGGCCGCGAGCGGATCGCCAGCCTCGAGACCTTCGCGCACGAAGGGTTCGCCGGTGCGCACGTAGCCGGTGGCGCGGATGCCGCGCTCAAGCAGCCAGGCCTCGACGTCGAAGCCGTGCGGGTTCGAGGTGCCGTGCGGCCGCTTCAGGCGCGCGGTGAAGACGATGCGCTCTCCGGCGTCCACCGGCGGCAGCGAGGCCGCCACGGGCTCGACGGCGTCGTCGGCGAGGCTCACCTGAATGCGCGCAGGGACGTGGGCCCCGGGGGTCAGGGCATGGCGTACCTGCACGCCGAAGCGCCATCCGGTCGGCGTGCGCTCCGGCATGCCGCGTACCGTGCCCGCGATCCGCAGGTCCCGCCCCTCCCAGTGGGCTGGCAGTTCGTCCGCCAGCCGCCACGAAGCCTGCAGCGCCGCCCAGCCGAATCCGGCGCACAGGCAGGCCAGCAGCAGCGACAGCCGACCCAGCGCGCGCACGCTGTCGGAGCGTGACCCCCGCCAGTGACGCCAGCCCGCCATCAGGGGCAGCAGCAGGAACAGCACCCCCAGCGATGGCAGCCCCGCCTGCTGTTGCAGCAGCCAGGCCCCGAAGGCGAACAGCGCGCCGGGTAGCACCGCCCGCCGGCCGCCTCAGGATCCCCGGCGATACCGCGCGCCCACCGAACGGGATTCAGTACGACGCGTCGGCGGGGCGGTGAGAGCGGACACCTGGACGAACCCGGACGGCGCGGGTCAGGCCGGCTGCAGCCGACCCTCGTCGAGGCGCAATTGCCGCCCCATGCGCGCCGCGATCCCGAGATCGTGGGTGACGATCACGAGGCTCGTGCCGAGGTCACGGTTCAGGGCCAGCATGAGATCGAGCACGCCCTCGGCGTTGCGGCGGTCGAGGTTGCCCGTGGGCTCGTCGGCCAGCAGGCACGCTGGCCGGGTCACCAGGGCGCGGGCCAAAGCGGCACGCTGGCGCTCGCCGCCGGACAACTCCCCGGGCACGTGCTGCAGGCGGGCGCCAAGGCCGACGCGCTCCAGCATCTCCCGGGCGGCGCGGTTGGCCTCGGCCTCGGGTGCGCGCCGGATGTAGAGCGGCATGGCGACGTTTTCGAGGGCCGTGAACTCAGGAAGCAGGTGGTGGAACTGGTAGACGAAGCCCAGAGCGCGGTTGCGCAGGGCTCCCAGCGCCGCCGGCGACAGGCTGGCCACGGCCTGCCCCATGAGCCACACCTCACCGGCACTCGGCGCATCCAGCCCGCCCAGCAGGTGCAGCAGCGTGCTCTTGCCCGAGCCGGACGCGCCGACGATGGCGACCATCTCTCCCCGCCGGACCTCGAGGTCGACACCGCGCAGAACCTCCACGGGCGCGGCGCCTTCGGCGTAGGTCTTGGCGAGGGCGCGGCACTGGATGACGGGCGTGGCTTCGGATTCACTCATAGCGCAGGGCGGTGGCGGGGTTGATCCGGGCGGCGCGGATGCTGGGATAGAGCGTCGCCAACAGACTCAGGACAAAGGACACGACCGTGATGACGGCAACGTCCTGGAGCTGCAGGTCCGAGGGCAGCTGATTGATGTAGTACACGTCACGCGCCAGGAACTGCACCCCGAGGCTGCGCTCGATGAAGGGCACCACGGTGTCGATGTTCAGCGCCAGCAGCACACCGCCGACCAGTCCCGCGAGGGTACCGGCGACCCCGATCACCCCGCCGTGCACGACGAAGATGCGCAGGATGTCCCGCGGCGAGGCGCCGAGCGTGCGCAGGATGGCGATGTCGGCCTGTTTCTCGGTCACGGCCATCACCAGCGTGGACACGATGTTGAACGCCGCCACCGCGACGATCAGGGTGAGGATGACGAACATCACACGCTTCTCGATCTGCACCGCACGGAAGAAGTTGCCGTGGCTGCGCGACCAGTCGCTGACCGTGACGCCCGCGGGCATCAGCGGGGCCAGCGCCCTGGCGACCTCCGGTGCCTCGAACAGGTCGGCCAGCCTGAGCCGCACCCCGGTGACGTCCTCGCCCATCCGGTAGAGCTTCTGGGCGTCGGCCCGGTGCACCAGCGCCAGACCGGCGTCGAACTCGTACATGCCGACCTCGAACACGCCGACCACGCGGAACTGCTTCACCCGCGGCAGCACCCCCGCCGCCGTCACCTGCCCCTGGGGTGCGATGACGGTGACCTTGTCCTGCAGGCGGGCCCCCAGATCGCGCGCCAGTTCGGCACCGAGCACGATGCCGAACTCCCCCGGCCTCAACGCATCGAGGCGGCCGGCGACCATGCGTCGCCCGAGGTCGGCGACGGCGTCCTCCCGGTCGGGCAGGACACCCCGGATGACGCTGCCCTGCACCGTCCTCTCCCCCGACAGCAGCCCCTGGGCGTTGACGTAGGGCGCTGCCGCCAGCACCCCGGGCTGTCCCCGCACCCGTTGCACCACCGCCTCCCAGGCGGGCAGGCGCTCCTCCGGCCCCTCGACCAGGACATGCGCCGCCACCCCAAGAATGCGGGCCCGCAATTCCTTCTGGAAACCGTTCATCACCGACAGCACCACGATCAGCGCCGCGACCCCGAGCGCGATCCCCGCCATGGCGGCGGAGGAGACGAATGAGATGAAATGGTTCCGCCGCTTCGCCCGCGTGTAGCGCAGGCCGACGAAATACTCGAACGGAAGCACGAGCCACCCGAGACAAGGAATGCCCGGATTGTGCCAGACCCCACCGCCCCCACCACGCCCGGGGTCGGACCAAGATAACACCATGAAACATTTTATTTTTATTCCAAAAAATAGGGCTTTTTGGAGCTTAGAAGGCGATTTTCGGGGGCAAAATGAGGCGCAGGGGAACCTTTAAGCCCGAACCCCTTCATGAGAAAGGGCGTGCCGATTTCACCCCCAAAAACGACCCGCCAAGCATCAAAACACCCCATTTCCACGGGATGTTTTCATTATTTTCAGAACGTTACCTTGGTCCGACCCCATATGCGTGCGCTTCAGCTTGTCGTGCCTGGCCTGTTCTGGCCGGATTTCAAGGACACCAGGCCCTACGATGGCCTGACGCTCCCCGGGCTCGAGCGCCTGTTGGCCCGGGCACGCATCCGGACGCAGACCGTGACTGGCGTGGAGGGCTGGTGGATGGCGGCCTGGGGCTTCGGGTCGCAGTCGGCGCCGGTGGCAGCGGTGCTCGCGCAGGCGGCAGGCCTCGATGCCGGCAGGCTGGCATGGATGTGCGCCGACCCGGTGGGACTGCAGGCTCGCGGCGTGGAGTTGTTCCTGACCGCCGGGTCGCGCCTGGAGATCTCGCGGTCCGAGGCGGAGGCCCTGCTGGAGACCTTGAACCGCTTCTTCGCGGCCGACGGTCTCACCTTCCATGCCGTTGCACCGGACCGCTGGGTGGTGGAACTCGCTGAAGCGCCCGCCATGACCACCACGCCCCTGTCGGCCGCGCACGGTCGCGCCATCGACGCTCTGCTGCCACGCGGCGACGGCGCGCGGGACTGGATCCGCCGTCTCAACGAGGCGCAGATGCTGTTGCACGACCATCCGGTGAACGCACAGCGCGAGGCCGCGGGGCAGCCCATGGTGAACAGCGTCTGGTTCTGGGGCGCGGGACGCCTGTCGCCGCCTGCGGCCAGGCCCGCCACCCGCATCTACACGGACGACCTGTTGGGCTTCGCGCTCGGCCGGGCCGCCGGCATTCCGGTTGAGCCCCTGCCGGATGCGGCGCAGACCGTGCTGGGTGCGGCCTCGCGGGAAGCCGTGCTGCTGGAGTTCTCCGCCTGCACCCGGGCCGCCGAGGCGGGCGACGTCGAGGCCTGGCGCGGGGCACTTCAGTCGCTGGACCTGCACTGCCTGTCGCCCGCGCTCACCGCGCTTTCGGCCGGCATGATCGACCGGGTGGTACTCACCGGCATCACCGGCCGACGATGCCTGGAGGCGAGGATCTCGCGCCTGGATCTCTTGCGCTTCTGGCGACGCCGCCAGGCATTCGGCCCCGAACTGCACGCCAGATTGTTCCAGACCGGCGAATGATGGCGGGTCGCCCACCCCCGCTGCCCCCCCAGCCGGCGGCCCGGCCTCCCCTGCAGGGGTAAACTGATGCACCATCCGACGGCTCCTCACGCCAACGTCATCACCATGCCCACCGTCATAGAGCGTCCGATTCCCGAGGCCGCCCTGGACCGCCTGCGATCGGCAGGCGTCCACCCGGTGCTGGCGCGGGTGTTCGCGGCGCGCGGCATCGAGGATCCGGACCACCTCGCGCCAGCGCTCGCCCACCTGCTGCCGCACACCGCGCTCACCAATGCCGTGCACATGGCCGAGGTGCTCGCCGATGCCATCGCCCAGCGCCGGCGGCTGCTCATCGTCGGCGATTACGACGCCGACGGCGCGACGGCCTCCGCCGTGGGCTACCTCGCGCTGCGCCGCTTCGGCGCGGTGGTCGAGACTCTGGTGCCGAACCGCTTCGAGTTCGGCTACGGCCTGACGCCCGAGATCGTGCGCATCGCCGCGGAGCGGCGGCCCGACATGATCATCACTGTCGACAACGGCATCGCCAGCCTGGACGGCGTGGACGAGGCACGCCGTCTCGGCATCGAGGTGCTGGTGACGGACCACCACCTGCCCGGTGCGGACCTGCCGCGCGCCCGGGTGATCGTCAACCCCAACCAGCACGACTGCGCTTTCCCCAGCAAGCACCTGGCAGGCGTCGGCGTGATGTTCTACGTCATGACGGCGCTGCGCGCCGAGCTGCGGCGCCGCGGCGCGTTCACCGATGGCCGGGAACCGAACCTCGCCGAGTTGCTCGACCTCGTGGCCCTGGGCACGGTGGCCGACGTCGTGCGACTGGACCGCAACAACCGCATTCTCGTGGCCCACGGGCTCAAGCGCATGCGCGCGCGCCGGGCCCGACCCGGCATCCAGGCTCTGGCCAGCGCCGCCGGCCGCGATCTGTCGCGCGCCACCTGTCTCGACCTCGGCTTCACGCTCGGCCCGCGCCTGAACGCGGCGGGGCGCCTTGAGGACATGGCCCAGGGCATCGAATGCCTGGTGACGGCCGACCCCGACCGTGCCACCGCCCTGGCCCAGCGGCTCGACACCCTGAACCGCGAACGCCGCGGCATCGAATCGGACATGCAGGCCTCGGCCCTGGCATCCCTCGAGAACGTCGAGGTCACCACGAGCGTGAGTCTGGTGCTGCACGACACGTCCTGGCACCCCGGCGTGGTGGGATTGCTCGCCTCCCGGCTCAGGGAGCGCTTCCACCGCCCGACGCTGTGCTTCGCGGCCGGCACGGCTGGCGAACTGAAGGGGTCGGGCCGGTCGATCCCAGCCTTGCACCTGCGCGACGCCCTCGACCTGGTGGACCGCCGGCATCCCGGCCTCATGCTGCGCTTCGGCGGCCACGCCGCGGCCGCCGGCGTGAGCATCGGCGAAGCGTCGCTGCCCGCCTTCCGCGCCGCCTTCGAGGCAGTGGCCGCGTCCCTGCTGTCCCCGGCCGACCTGCAACGTGTCATCGAGACCGATGGCGGCCTCGACCCTGCTCTGCTGGACCTGGGTCTGGCGCAGAGCATCCGCGACGAGGTCTGGGGTCAGGGCTTCGCGGCACCGCTGTTCGCCGACGACTTCCGGGTGCGGGCCCAGCGCGTGGTTGGCAACGCCCACACGAAGCTCGAGCTCGTCCCCCGACGACGGTCTGCGCACCGGCTCGCCAGTGGGCGCGATGCTGTTCCGCCACGACCAGCCGCTGCCACCGCGCATCCGCGCCGCCTACCAGGTGGACGTGAACGAATGGAACGGCGAGCGCAGCGTGCAGCTCACCCTCGAGCACTGGGAGCCGGCCGCGTGATGCCGGACTGGCTCGACATTCCCGGCCTGCCTCAGCTCGAGGCGTTCCTCATCAGCCTCGCCATCGGCCTGCTGATGGGTGCGGAGCGCGAGCGGCGTCCCAACCCGACTGCCGGCCTGCGCACCTTCGCCCTCATCGCCCTGCTGGCATCGACGTTATCACTGGTGGCCCAGCGTACCGGTGTGGTCTGGGTGCCAGCAGTCGGCCTGCTGCTGACGGGCGCATCCCTGATTGCCGTCACGCTGCGCGACCACGACGCGGAGGACCCCGGCACGACCACCATCGTCGCCGCCCTGCTGTGTTACGCGCTCGCCACACTGGTGTGGACCGGCGAGCCCCAGCTCGCCATGGCCAGCGCCATCGTCGCCACGGTGCTGATGTACTTCAAGTCCGAGTTGCGCGGGGTGATGCTGCGCTTCGAGCGCGACGAGCTGGTGTCCATCCTCCAGTTCGCGGTGCTCTCGGTGGTGATCCTGCCGCTGCTGCCGGATCGCGACCTGGGGCCCTATGGAGCGCTGAATCCCCGCCTCATCTGGCTCATGGTGGTGCTGATCTCCGGCGTCAGCCTGGCAGGCTGGCTGGCGCTGCGTGTCGTCGGCCCGCGCCATGGCACCTGGGTGCTGGGTCTGCTGGGCGGACTGGTGTCGAGCACCGCAACGACACTCGCCTACGCGCGCCATGGTCGCGGCTCGCAGGACGGCGGCCGCATCGCCGCCCCGGTGATCGTGATCGCCAACCTCGTGGTACTGGTGCGTCTGGCTCTGCTGGTGGCGGTGGTGTCGCCCGACCTGATGACCTCCGTCGGGCCCATTCTTGCCGCCGGGTTCGTCCTCGGCGCCATCGCAATGGCGACCCTCTGGCACCGTCTCGGCGCAGGCGACTCGCCCCCGGTGCCGGTGATTCGCAACCCCACCGCCCTGCGCGAATCACTGTTCTTCGGCGCCATGTACGGCGCGGTGCTTCTGGCCGCCGCCTGGCTTCGGGACGAGGCCGGCGCCTCCGGGCTGTATGCCGTCGCGCTGGTCTCGGGGCTCACCGACGTCGATGCCATCACCCTGTCATCGCTGCGCCTGCATCAGATTGGCCAGGCCTCTGAGGCCATGGTCCGGGGTGCAGTCGTCGCGTCGCTGCTGGCCAACACCGGCTTCAAGCTGGCGCTGACCATCTTCGTGGGTGACCGCCGGCTCGCCCTGCGCTGCGCGTGGCCGATGGGGGCGACCGCAGCGGGTCTGCTCGTCGGCCTGGCGCTGGCCTGAGGCATCCCGCAGTAGGACGGCATCCCCTCCGACACGCTAAACTCGGCGTTTAACTTTTTCCTGCGCGAGAAATCATGGAAGCCGAACAGATCAACGCCATCGCCACACACATCCAGGACCTCGGCGCCCGCGCCCAGGAACTGCGGAGGTATCTTTGACTTCGATACCCGCAAGGCACGCCTGAGCGAAGTCGAGCGTCTGACCGAAGACCCGGCCATCTGGAACGACCCGCAGCGCGCCCAGGACCTGGGCAAGGAGCGCAAGACGCTCGAGGCCGTGGTGCTCACGCTGGAGAAGATCGGCGCCAGCCTCGCCGACAACCAGGAGCTGTTCGAGCTTGCCCGGTCCGAGAACGATGACGACACCCTCATCGCGGTGTCGGAGGACGTGGGCGGAGTGGAGAAGCTGGTGGCGGACCTCGAGTTCCGCCGCATGTTCTCCAACCCGATGGACCCGAACAACTGCTTCATCGACATCCAGACCGGTGCCGGCGGCACGGAAGCGCAGGACTGGGCGTCCATGCTCGAGCGCATGTACCTCAAGTTCTGCGAGCGCCGCGGCTTCACCGTGGAGCTGCTGGAGGAATCCCCCGGCGACGTCGCCGGCATCACGAGCGCATCCCCCAAGGTGAGCGGAGCGTACGCCTACGGCACGCTGCGCACCGAGACCGGCGCGCACC